>DASYKW010000128.1:0-8193 GCA_035995005.1 Pyrinomonadaceae bacterium | reverse complement strand
CTGGTCCAGGTCTCCGCGAAGCGATAGCCTTTTCTTGCCTTTCCGATACAATTGACGCCGATGTTATCGCTGCTCGCATGGGCCTACGAGAAGGTCGTCAAACTCCGGAATCGTCTTTACGATAAGGGCGTTTTCGAGGTCCACGATCTTGGTGCACGGACGATCAGCATCGGTAATCTGACGACAGGCGGCACCGGGAAAACACCGCTCGTCGCATACGTGGCCGATCTCCTCGCGGAGCGTGGTGAAAAAGTCTGCATCCTGACTCGCGGCTACGGCCGCAATGACGCTCACAAACGCGTTCTCGTCTCCAACGGCGAGAATGTTTTGGTTGACGCTTCAGCAGGCGGCGATGAGCCCGTCGAGCTCGCCCAAAAACTTCTCGGCAAGGCCGTCATCATCGCTGACGCCGACCGTGTCGCCGCAGCGGAGTGGGCCAAGCGAAAGTTTGGCATCACCGCGTTCGTCCTTGACGATGGCTTCCAGCACCGCAAAGCAAAGCGAGATGTGGATATCGTCTGCATCGACGCCACCGATCCCTTTGGCGGCGGCAAAATGCTGCCCGCCGGACGATTGCGCGAGCCGGCTGAGGGCCTTAAGCGAGCGAACATCGTACTGATAACGCGGGCCGATCAGATCGAGGACCTGGCGAAACTAACGGCCGAGATCTTAAAGCTCGCGCCCAGCGCCGACGTCCTCGAGGGTAGAAACGCCATCACCGCGATCCGCGGCATCACCTCCGGGTCCGAGATAAACCCTGCTGAAGTTGGCAAGGCATTCGCGTTCTGCGGTCTCGGCAGCCCTGACAATTTTTTCTCGCTGCTGCGAAAGAATGCGATCGAGGTCGCGGGCTCGCTTGCATTTCGAGATCACTACGTTTATTTGCAACGCGATATCGAGCGTATTGAGGCAGCCGCGTCGGAGGCCGGTGCAGACTCGCTCGTCACCACGGCAAAAGACGCGGTCAAACTCGCCGAGCATCGCTTCACGCTTCCCTGTTATGTTATCGAGATCGGTATGGAAATAAACGACCCGGCGCGGTTCGTGGCGAGGATCACTTCTTTTTAGTGGGCGGCTCGCTTTTGTCGCCCCAATAAAAGGCTCTCACTACGAGCACATAGACGAGCAGACAGATAAACAGCAGGACAAAGAAAAAGACTGCGAGCCAAGCGAGAGACGACATCAGACGATCTCCTCGGTCGCTGATTCGGCCTCGTGGATGATACCCGAGACGAGTCCACGCCGTCCGCGGTGATCCACGACGTGCCGATACAGGACCGTGCCGACCGCGACGATCGGTATCGAAAGGAACACACCCGGAATCCCCGCTAGCTGTTCGCCGGCGAGTACCGAGAGAATGATCGCAAGCGGATGCATATGAACGCCACCTCGCACGATCCTGGGATACGTAATGTAATCGTGAATAATGCGCAGTACCGCTAAAAAGATGAGGACATAAAGTGCCTTGGTCGGATGGTCTGACGCCGCCGCCGTGAGGATGGCGACGATGCCGATCGTTATCGGCCCGAGCAGCGGCACGAACTCAAATATTCCAGCCAATATCCCCAAAAGCAGCGCGTATTTGAGACCGATCAACGCGAAGCCGATCGTGCAGATCGTCGCGATGATAAGGCACGAGATGAGCTGCGCTCGCGTATAGGCAGCAAGCGTTGTATTCACGTCTGCCATCACGAGCTCGGCACGATACCGCCATCGCCCAACCGGAAACATTCGCAGCACCAACAGGCGAAATTGATTGACGTCCTTTAGGAAAAAGAAAGCCAGTATCGGCACCAGCAGCAGCCACGGCAGGTACGTCGCCAGGGCCAGGACAAAGTTGCCTATCGACGCCGTAACCGACGCACCAAATTCGGTGAGCCGGGTGTTCATGTCGGCCTGCACTTCGTCGGGGATCCGCAACCGATCGAAGCGTTGATTCAGGTCCCGTACTCGCTCACGGATCGCCGTGCTGTAGACCGGCAGGCTCGTGCCAAATTCCTTTCCCTGCTCGACAACGCGCGGCGCGATGTTCGCTATTGCAAAGCCTAGTATTAGAAAAACGGCGAGATACGAGATAAGGATCGCCAATGAGCGTGGCATCCAGCGTTCCATCCCGCGAGCCTTGAATGGACGCCTGATCGCGCGAACCAGCGGGTCAATCAGGTAGGCGAAAAACACCGATAGTACGATCAGGAAGAATAATGCCGCGAGGCTCGAAATGATCGCCTGCACCCAGCTGGCAATGAACAGCAGGAAGAGTACCACCACGACCACGCGTACGATCGATCGCAGCGAGGGTGACGACGGATCGAGATAGACCCTGCGAGCCACGGACTGTCGCTCTCGGATCTGCGCCTTTTTTTGAGAGGCGGGGATCTCGGGTTTTTCGGGCTCGATCATACGGCTAACTATACGCTACTTGTTGGTGTTAGAGGTCGAATTTGCGTCCGTCGGGACCTGCGGCGCAGGCGATAGATCTTCGACCGCAAAATGGGCGTAAAGCGCGTCGAGATTCTTCTTCGGCGGCAGCGCGTTCGTACCGATCAGGAACGCCTTTCCGTCGTCCGCCGATACGCGTCGATTCATATCGACGGTGTTCGCTTTGATGATCTTTTTGTCGGCAGTATCGATCACGCCGCCGTCCTTTCGCCGAAGTATCCAGATGAATCTAAAATCCGCGGTGCGCAGTGCATCTATCTCCGAGTCGATCGTCGAACGCGCAACCGTCGCATTCGACACCGGCAAAGGCGTCTCCTTACCGGACTTGAGGATCGTTTCGTTCGCGCCGCAAGCCGAGAGCAGCGATGCGGCGGCGAGAATACCAACAGTGGCTGCGTTAATTGTCCGGGTCATCGTCATTCACGTTCTTGCGGTCGTTGCGCTCGAGATCGTCGAGCGTCTTCTTTTCGTCCGGAGTCTCAGGCTGCTCGTCCTTTGCTTCCGTCGGAGGCTCGCCCTTTTCCGCACGGATCCTCAGGATGCGGGCCTCGTCGTCCTCGTAGACTGTCTCGGCCCAGCCCGAATCGAGGGCCTTGGCGATCATATCAACGTTCTCCTTGGCGTCCGTCAGGATGTAATTCGACCCAAACTACTCTCGAATGACCGGCGCCGGATCCTCGGTCTTACCTTCCGTAATGTCCTTGAGCAGTTTGTAGAGCTCGGGATTTTGCGTGTAGAGGTAGTTCGGATCGAGGCCGTAAACGTATCGATGCTTGGTGTCGTGGAAAAACAGCTTCGGGAAATCGTCCCAATTACAGTTAAAAATTATCTCGCCCGCCGGGATATTCTCCGCGCCGGTCTCGTCGAGGCCTGTGGCCCAGCGCATGGCGGCGGCGTATTTCGTATTGCCCTCGTTGGAGGCAATGTTGTCGCGCATGCCCGCCTCGTCAAAGCCAAACTTATGCAGTCCGACGAGGTTATAGAACCAGAATATCGCGAGCACGAGGCCCACGACCCACGGAGCGGCCGAGCGGGCGGCGTTGACCCAGGCCTGGCGTTCGGTGGGTTTATCGGCGTCGAGGTAAGGCTCGATCTCGCGTTGGAAATCCGCCGGCAGTTCGATGATCTCGGGTTCGTTGTACGACATCCACGCGAATGCCGCGAACAGTATCGCGAACGGCGGGAAGTACTCCGCAAACCTCTTCGACCTAAATTGCGCCGCGAGCAGTATCGTGACAAAGGTCAGGAAGAATGCGGCTTTCTCGGGCAGACGCGAGCGACGCGGGACAAAGAGTATGTACCCGAGGAGCATCGCGGCGAGGGCGATCGGGAAATTCATCAGCAGCTCGTTGCCGGCGTACGGGTACCATTCGCCGCCGACGGCCACGACAAAGTCCGACCCGACCTTAAATTTCTCGGTAAAATGCTCGACAAATAGATAAATGTTTCGCGGGAAGTACGGGTTAATGATGTTGCCCGCGACGAGCCCCGCAAACGTATAAACAAGCGGCCGCCATTCAAAGCGGCGTTCGTTCCACGCCAGGATGACGGTCCAAATGATCGCGGCAAAGAGCAGCAGCGGGAACAGGCTGTACGTCCACACAAAGGCGAACATCAGCGGCAGCAGCCACACGTATTTCCGTTGAAAGAGCAGGTGAATGCCGAGCACCGTGATGATGATCGTCAAGGGCGGTGCCTTGGCCATGTTCATCCGGTAAAAAAAGGCGTTCGAGCAGGTCATGATGGCGGCGAGCCATACGAGCTGGTGCTTGACGCCATAACGCGACATCAGCCAATAGACCGAGAAGATGGCACACGTAGCAAAGAAAACGGCCGAGACCTTGGCCGCCGTCACCGGCTCAAAGAACCACAGGAATGGGATCTGGGCGAGGTGAAAAAGGAAGTGATGATCGGCGTATTTATCGGGCGAGAGCACCGTCAGCGGCAGCCACTCGAATGTCGGTAAACCCTTGAAATGCTTGAAGTTGTCCCACAGCAGCGACGACCATTTGATGTGGTAATAACCGTCCCAATCCCCGCAGCAGATCGCATCCGTCCGCGACTGCAAAAACGTCATCACCATCAGGATCGCCAAAAATCCAAAGATCAAATAGATCATCCTCGACGCCTGCTCGGTATCGAGATATTCCTTCCAGCTCAGCTTCGTTTCCGGAGTTTCAGCCTGGTCCGTTTCGAGGTTTTCCATTGATAAACAAAAGGAAAATTATAGCAGGAGAACGTTTTTCGTGGCTTCCCGCCTTACAAAGGAGATCGCCGGGCTCTCCTCCTGCCCGAGGAGGAGTGGCAGACGTTTCGGCTGACGAGGTGGTGGGAGGACGGGGTGGTTCTCTCTTCAAGCGTCGCGCAGCGACGCGCAATTCTTCGACGCCTCACCCGTGGGTTTCACCCCGGCCCCAAAAACTTGCTACTTTGCACAAAAACCTGTCACTCGACGCCTAAAGCCCTATAACTAGGGCCGAAAAACTTGTCACTTTCACCGCGTTATCCGTCACCCTTTTTCCATCATTTTGCCCAAAACCCGCCCGCGACCCGTATCGGTACCCGCCATTCTCGCCCTTTACGCTCCCGCGTCCCTCTAGTCGCCCTCACCTCTCACCGCCTTATCGCCTGCCGCATACTGCTCATCGTTATCATCCTTCCGATCTTTAGTTTTTAGCTCGTCGGTCCCATCGCCCGTAACCGTTTACGCCTCACAACCGAACGGTTGTATAATTCGGCATTCCCATCACGCGGATGTCTTAAATAAGTCCCTACATGGCTAAGAATAACTATATTGACTATTCTCCTGAGCAGCTCCGCGAAAAGATTAGACAGCTTGAGAAGAAGCGCTACGGCCTCGTCTGGGAGGACAAACCGGAGGATGTAGCTGACCGCTGCGACCGCGAACTGCCCGTTCTTGTGCATCAGGAGGGAAAAGAGATCGCCGATGATCCAGGTGGCCCCAATAACCTTCTGATCGAAGGCGACAACTACCATGCACTCTTCGCTCTGAACTTTACACATCGCCGAAAGGTCGACGTTATCTATATCGATCCGCCATACAACACGGGAGCGAGAGACTGGAAATATAACAACGACTACGTCGACATAAATGATCGCTACCGTCATAGCAAATGGTTGTCGATGATGAGCAAGCGGCTGAGGCTCGCGAAGAACTTGCTGCGGGAAGACGGGGTAATCTGCGTGACTATAGACGATTACGAGTTTGCCCGCTTGAACACTCTACTCGATGAGGTTTTCGGGGAAACGAATCATCTCGGCACCGTCGTCATTAGGAACAATCCGGCCGGTCGCTCAACCGTTCGCGGTTTCGCGGTCGCTCATGAATACGCCCTCTTCTTCGCTCGTTCTGAGAAGGCGTCTATTAGCCGCTTAGAGCGAACCGCAAAGCAAATCGCCCGGTATAAAGAAAAAGACGAAGTTGGAGCCTTCGAGTGGGGAAATTTTCGAAAACACGGCGGATCCACTACCTATCGAACTGAGCGTCCTCGGCAGTTCTATCCAATCTATGTTGGCGGGAACAACATCCGCGTTCCGAGCCTTGATTGGGACGAGGACCAACGTAGTTGGAATGTCCTCGACGAACCGAAACCGTCGGAGGAGGTTTTGTGGCCGATAGACTCGAAGGGCAATGAAAGAGTGTGGAGCTTCGGACATGAAACAACGCGGACGATCCTGCACGAATTAAGGGTCAGTCCCGATTCCGAGGGTAAAACAGCCCTATATCGGCGATGGCGTTTGAATGAGGAAGGAAGACTGCCCCACACTTGGTGGGATAGACGTGAGTACTCGGCCGCAGCTTATGGGACAAACCTGCTCAAAAATATCTTTGGTACGTCGCAATCCTTTTCGTATCCCAAGTCCCTTTTCGCTGTTATCGACTGTCTAAAAGTTGCGTCGTCGAAAAGAGACGCCGTCATCTTAGACTTTTTTGCCGGATCAGCAACTACCGCCCAAGCTGTGCTTGAGATGAACCGACAGGACGGCGGCAGCCGACGTTTTATAGTCTGCACGAATAATGAAAACAACATCGCAGAGGAGGTGTGCTACGAGCGAATAAGACGAGTCATCGGTGGCAATCCCGGATTTGATACTTCTAAGCAACTATTGCTAGAGACGAAGCTGACACTCACCGTTCTTAAGGACCTCGACGAAGTGTTCGACAACATAGAGCAGCTAAAGAACAGCCTTGCCCCGACGTTCCACAAGTTTGAGGTAAAGTCGGAGGATCAGTATCTCCGAGTTTACGGAATCTTTACGGACTCGGATCCAAAGCGGCCGGCGAATCTCAAGTACTTCTCAACGGATTTCGTCCCAAACATCATGACCGATAATGATAAGAGGATATTAGTTAGCAGAAGTACGGAGCTACTTTGCATCGCCGAAGATACCTTCGACGAGCTCAGCTGCAAGGAGCAACAATACGCAATCTTCCGAAATGCGAAACGATCCACCGCCATTATCTATGACGAAGATTGGATCGATAGCTGCGTCGACGAACTCAACAGACTTAAGCCGAGCGGTACTGCTACCGTGTATGTGTTCAGCTACGATCAAGATTACGATCAGCGAGACTTTGCAGAGTTATCAATCAAGTTCAAGGTAAAGCCGATTCCGGAAGCAATACTCAACGTTTATCGCCGTAACGCGAGATTGCGTAAGAAATGAAGGACGTCCCGTTCCAAAAGAAGTACATCGCCAAGATTACCGACGCAGCACTGGAGTTGCTCAACGATCGGTATCAAGAAGCAAGCACAATTGTTTTTCAGGCTCCGACTGGGTCCGGAAAGACTTACATGATTTCGCAAGCACTTAGTGAGATCGTGAAACGCAGTAACGATCCGCTTGCGTTCGTGTGGATATCCGTAAATTCCCTGCACGAGCAAAGTCTCACGAATCTCTCCCGCTACCTGGAGGACGAGCAACTGCTCGAGTGCATAACGGTTGATGAAATCCTCGACAACGAACTCGAAGAAAAACAAATCGTCTTTTTCAATTGGGAAAGTCTTATCAAGAAGAACAATGTATTCAGGCTCGATAATGAACGCGACTGGAACCTTAAAACCGTAGCGGAAAACACGCGGGAGCAGGGACGGCGAATCGTACTAATTGTCGATGAGAGCCACAGAACCGCCAGTGCTGAACGAGCGAGAGAAGTAGTAGCCGAGATTGGACCAGCTCTAACAATCGAGATGACGGCAACGCCCCTACAAATCGCGGGGTCACTCCTCAAGGTCCCCCTCCATGAGGTGATCGACGCCGGAATGATCAAGCGCGAAGTAATCATCAACCCATACATCAAGGGATCTGCGATGGGCAATGATTCTGAACTCATCGATACCGCACTTGAAAGAAGGAAGAAGCTAAAAGGTTTCTACGAGAATCTCGGCAGTGAAATAAACCCCTTGCTGCTCGTTCAGGTTCCAAACGCGAGGCCGGGCCGCTCATCAAATCCTGAGGACTACATTACGGAACTTCTCGCCGATCGTGGATATACGGTGAAGAACGGCCGTCTAGCTATCTGGCTATCGGAAAAGAAAGAGAATCGTGACGATATCGAACTCCCGAATAGCCCCGTAGACGTCCTCATCTTTAAGGAGGCAATTGCTCTCGGCTGGGACTGTCCGCGGGCTGCCATCCTATACCTGGACCGCGAGTGGAGCAGCGAGCGGATCTCCTTCAATATCCAAACTCTCGGTAGAATCATGCGAATGCCAGAGCAGATGCATTACG
>DASYKW010000127.1:0-10685 GCA_035995005.1 Pyrinomonadaceae bacterium | reverse complement strand
CGTCGTCAAAGACGTGTCCAAGATGACCGTGACATCGGGCGCATAGTACCTCGGTCCGTTCCACGCCGAGCGTGCTATCGGTCTTTTCAAGCACATTCTTCTTATTGATCGGCTGGTAAAAGCTTGGCCAACCGGTTCCGCTTTCAAACTTTGTGTCCGAGCTGAAAAGCTTTAGGTGACATGCTCGACAATAATACGTTCCCTTCTCATGATTGTCCCAGGTGTCGCCTGTATACGGAGCCTCTGTGTCGGCCTCGCGTAGGATCGCATACTGGCTCTTTGTTAGCTGTGCTTTCCACTCGGCCTTGGTCTTGGTGATCACGGTGCCGTCGAATTCATCATCCGATGCGGGTACTGCACTGTTAGCGGCAGTCTTTGGCGTAGGCTGCACTTCTGCGTTTAAGGCCTCGACCGTGGTGCTCTCGCGGCACCCGGCGAAAGCGATCAGTGAAACCGAGGCGGCGATAATGGCGAAAGTAAATACATATCTCATAACGTTGATGATTTCGGCGGTACGACCCTGTCAGATTCAAATATTAGATGATTCAGCGGCCCTACAAGACTATAATTCGCGTGAGTAACGTCCATGGCAAAGCAGCTTGAGAAAAAACATCCGCTCGCGATCCGCTGGCTGCACTGGGTCAATTTCCCTCTGCTGGCGATGATGATCTGGAGCGGGCTGCTCATCTACTGGGCTAACGCCGTCTATTCGATACGCCTGTTTGGCGCGGAGTTGTTTCACTTCTTTCCAGCCGGTTTCTACGAGTTTCTTGGCATTCCGTACCGCCTTGCCGAGGGTCTGCAGCTGCATTTCTTTTTTATGTGGCTGTTTGTCGGAAACGGCTTTATCTACATCCTTTACGCGCTCGTATCGGGCGAATGGCGTGCGCTCGTTCCGTTGCCGTCATCATTCAAACGTGCGGGACGTGTCGCACTCCACGACGCGCATGTCGTCAAAGAACTGCCGCCGCAAGGCAAATACAACGACGCTCAGCGGATCGCCTACACGAGCGTGATCCTCATGGGCATCGGTTCGACCGTCACCGGCCTTGCGATCTACAAACCGACCCAGCTCGGGTGGCTGACGTCGCTGCTAGGCGGTTACGAATGGGCGCGTTGGGAGCACTTTTGGCTGATGGTGCTCTTCGTCGCATTCTTTGTCGTGCACGTCATCCAGGTCGCTATCGCCGGCTGGGCAAATTTTAGATCGATGATCACCGGTTACGGCGTCACGGACGCCAAAAAGGAAGCTCCACCGGCGGTCCCTGGTGCGGAAGGAGATCTCGCATGAGCGATGAACGCAACGATATTCTCAGCGACGAGGTTCGCGAGCTTCGCGATGGCCAGACCTGGCCGGGCGGCCGCGACAACACGGCAAATCTGATAGGCGAGAAGCGCGAATTGTCTGAGACGATGAGCGACGCTGACGCCAAAAGAGCAATGTCGCGTCGCTCACGCCGGGGCTTTATCGTCGGTGGTGCAGCGGCATTGATCGGCATTTTCGGCTGGCGGTGGATGTCGGATGAGACAAAGTACCGACTCCTGCGCGGCACGTTTGAGTTCAACGAGTTAGTCTCGCAGTCGCTCTATAGTCCAAAGCGCCTCGCGCCCGAATTTCCTCCGAGCCGCATCACGCCCGAGCGCGTCAACGGTGATGTGGGCTTGATAAGTGAATTTGACGCAGCAAATTGGCGCCTTCGCGTCGGCGGTCTTTATGGGACGCCATCTGAAATCGAGCTCACGCTCGACGACATAAGAAAGCTGCCGCGAACGGAAATGACGACAGAGCTCAAATGCATTGAGGGCTGGAGCATAATTGTGAAATGGACGGGCGTTAGGTTTTCGGATTTTGTAGCAAAATACAGACCCATTGGGGGTTATAGCTACACAACCCATGCAAACAGGCAAGACCAGCCTCCCTACGTGGCTCTAACGACACCGGACGAACAATATTATGTCGGATGGGACATCGAATCGATGCTGCATCCGCAAACACTTCTCGCCTATGAGATGAACGGCGCGCCGCTCACACTCGAGCACGGAGCACCGCTCCGGCTCGCTTCGCCGTTGAAGTACGGCATCAAGCAGATAAAGCGGATCGGGCGCATCGAATTCACGAATGAGCGGCCGCGCGACTTTTGGGGCGAGCAGGGATATGACTGGTACTCCGGACACTGAGCTGATCTTTATCAACGAGGCGTTTTACGCCGAGCGGGTCGAGGCCGACGAGCTTGATCTGCTGCTCGAGCGCGGCTGGCGACATTTTGGTCCGCGGTTCCAGCGATACAGCCTCAACTATTACAACGACGAGATAAGGTGCGTCCTTCCGCTTAGAATTCGTTTGTCCGAGTTTCGCCTCTCAAAGAGCCAGCGGCGCGTTCTTCGTCGCAACGCCGATGTCGAGGTCTCGATCGGCCCGGCAAATGTCACACCCGATGTTCATGAGCTTTTCGCATGGCACAAAAGGCGGTTCACGCAGGACGTGCCGGAGTCGATCTATACGTTCGTGTCCGACGAGCCCGACACTTTTCCGACCGACGGCTTAATCCTTCGCGTGACGCTCGGAACGCAGCTCATCGCGGCGAGCTTCCTCGAGCTGAGCACGAACGGTCTCTCAAGCATCTACGGAATGTTCCATCCGCTCCACGCGGAGCGCGGCCTCGGCACCTTTACCATGCTCAAGGAGATCGAATACGCTGGCGAACAGGGGAAGGCGTTCTACTATCACGGCTACGCCTACGAGGGAGAATCATTTTACGACTACAAGAAAAGATTTTCGGGCCTTGAGGCCTTCGACTGGAAAGGCAATTGGACTGCGTTTGAGTAGAGACAAACCATGAAATAACACGAACGCACACAGACACCTTATTCATTTTCGTGTTCGTTCGTGTATTTTCGTGGTTCCTCTTCTCTATCGGCTCACGAGCGTCAAATACTCTCGCACTCTTTCCGTCGAGAGGTCATCCGAGATCATCCCGATGTAGTTGTCAGGTCGCAGGATGAGGAAGAACGACTTGTCGCATCCAAAGGCCTTCGCGACATGGGGAAAGAGCGAATAGGAATGCGAGTCGAGCTTGCCTTCCCACTCTTTTAGAAGACTATCGGGCTGAGGGTCGGTCTCGGATCTCCCGCCGTGGAAGATCACCAAATGGAACAACGGTTCCCGAAGGTCGTCATAGATGCTGTGGCCGTCAACGGTGAGCCATGGCATTCGATCGCCGGCCTTGACCACAAAATTTCCTCGCTGGCGACTTAGGGTGCTTTTACGATAATTGATCGCCAACTGCGCGATACGAGGGAAGATGAATCGACGCACAGTCGCAAGCCGCGAAATGAAGCGGGCAGCCAACGGAAAAATGTGTAGCCGCACGAACGCGGCGAAAGGATTTGGGTCCGCAACCAGGCCGAAAAAGCGATCGGTCGTGCGGGTCAAATTCTCGGCGTTCGGCAGTCGCTCCTCGTTATAGGTCGTGAGCAATTCGCCGCTCGAATTGCCTCGCAGCACCCAGGCGAGTTTCCACGCGAGATTGTAGCCGTCCTGGATTCCGGTGTTCATGCCTTGCGCACCGGCGGGCGAATGAATGTGTGCGGCATCGCCCGCGAGGAAAACGCGACCGACGGAGAATTTGTCGACGTGCCGCGTGTGAACGTTGTAGGTCGAGAACCAGTAGACCTTAGTTATATCAAACTTGATCTCAGCGTCTTTCCTGATCTGCTCCTCGATCTCCTCATACAGGATGTCGCCTTCGTCCTTTGAGAATTCCTCAGGAAACGTACCGACGATGCGATAGCGGTTGTCGCCGTCCATCGTAAAGACGACAAGCAGATTCTGCTTCATCAGGAACGCAAATAGCCCGCCCTTGCCGTATTTCCAGTCGATATCGACGTCGGCAACGTAGAACATTCGTTCGAATGTACTGCCCTCGAATTTCAGCCCGAGTGAATGGCGTACCGGACTTTTTGCACCGTCACAGGCGATCAGATACTTGGCAGTGATCTCTTCCTCGACCCCGTCGGCGTTCTTGACCGTCGCGGTCACCGCGCCATCGCTTTGCGTAAAGCGGTTGAGCTCGTGCTGCCACCGCACGTCGTGCCCGTGCTGGTTTATATAGTCATAAAGCAGGCGTTCGTGACGCCCTTGTTCGACGATAAGGACGAATGGATACGGACTAAGCCCCTTGCCGATGCCCGCGAAATCTATCTCACCTTTTATCTCGCCACCGACAAAAAGGCGAGCGCCCTCAGCGATGGTTCCTAGAGCGACGAGCTCGTCGGCGAGACCGATCTGATGGTAGAGCTCAAGCGTGCGAGCCTGGACGCCGATCGCCTTTGAGTACGGCGTCGTTGTTTCTTTTTTATCGATGATGACAAAGTCGATGCCGTAGCGGATCAGCTGGCATGCGAGCGCCAGGCCCGTGGGACCGGCTCCGACGATGACGACCTCGGTAGACGAACTTTGAGCTTCTATTTCGATAGACGCATTTTACGCGCGATGTCCACGGCCGCCCTAATCATTGGGTAGAAGACGGTGTTGGGCTATTCGCCAAACGCGCTCTTTTTCAAATACAATGTTGCAGTTTTTCAGTTAACAACTTTGCAAGCTACGTCTTTGGAGGGGAGATGAAATATTCGTCTATTCTTTTGGTTGCGATATTACTTTTAGCCTTGGTCTTAGGGTGCAAGTGGGGCTTTGGTGGTAACACCGAGACGGCCAACAACTCGAACAATACAAACCGCAGCAGCTCGAACCGCGACGACGATGACGACCTGGCCTCGAGTTCCCCGACGCCAGACGCCAACCGCGACATCACGCCACAGACGCTGTCGGTCTCAGACATGGTCGAGGGCAGCGGTGACGAGGACAAGGTAGGTCGCATGACAACCGTCAGCGGCGGAGTGCTCGAAAAGCTCGAATCGGATTCGCTGCTGATCAGGGCACCATATGGCGGGGCCGCGTTCTACTGCTACGGCGATTTCGATGAATATATGAGCACGTCCGAGAGAGTCAGGTCGCTCGCCGCCTCGGGACGCTCACCAAAGGTCACCGTGAAGGGTGTTTACAAGATCGCATCCGTCGGAACAGGCGGTGAACTTAATCCCTGCGTGTTGTCGGACATCGAAAAACCGTAGCTATTAGGCGGGCGCGAGCTGCTTGGTATCGAAGTTGAGCTTGAGACCGTCGTCCTTCGCCGTGATCCGGACGCTGCCGCCGTCGGTGAGCTTGCCAAAAAGGATCTCGTTGGCGAGCGGCTGCTTGATCTTATCGTGGATCAAACGAGCCATCGGTCGGGCGCCGTAGCGCGAGTCAAAGCCGTTCTTGGCGAGCCACTCGCGGGCATCGTCCGTTAGCGAAACGAGGACGCGTTTCTCGACGAGCTGGCCGTTAAGCTCGGCGATGAATTTGTCGACGATCAGCTTGATCATCTCAAGGTCCAGAGCCTGGAAAGGCACCCACGCATCCAGACGGTTGCGAAACTCCGGCGTAAACGTCCGCTCGATCACGCCCTTAGCGTTGCCCTTGGTGTCGGAGGAATTCCTGAATCCCATTCCACCCGATGACAGCTCGCGGGCACCGGCGTTCGTCGTCATGATGAGAATGACGTTGCGAAAATCCGCCTTCTTGCCGTTGTTGTCAGTCAGCGTCGCCGAGTCCATAACTTGGAGCAAAAGGTTGAAGAGGTTCGGATGCGCCTTCTCTATCTCGTCAAGCACGAGCACGGCGTGCGGCGTGCGCATTATCGCCTCGGTCAGAAGCCCGCCCTGATCGAACCCGACGTATCCCGGCGGCGCACCGATCAGCCGCGAAACCGTGTGCGGCTCGGCGTACTCACTCATATCAAATCTTATGAATTCGACGCCTAACACCTCAGCCAACTGCTTCGACACTTCAGTTTTGCCGACACCCGTCGGGCCAGAGAAAAGGAATGAGCCTACCGGTTTTGTCTGATGACCTAACCCAGCACGCGAGATCTGGATGGCATCGACGATCGCGTCGATCGCGGCATTCTGCCCAAAGATGTGCTTCTTGAGGTCGCTGCGCAAGGACTTAAGGCGGTCGCGTTCGTTGGCGACGACCGTCTTTGGCGGGATCTTAGCCATTCGGGCGACGGTATTCTCGACCATCTGCACTGTGACCCTTTTGGGCCGGCGGCTCTCGGGTAAAAGTTTGACGGACGCGCCGACCTCGTCGATGACGTCGATCGCCTTGTCCGGCAGGAATCGGTCGTTGATGTATTTGCCGGCAAGCTCGGCGGCCGTTCGCAGCGCATCGTTACCGTACTTTACGCCGTGGTGCTCCTCGTAAAATCTCTTGAGGCCCTTGAGAATGAGGTAAGTTTCCTCGATTGTCGGCTCGTTGATATCGATCCGCTGGAATCGACGCGCTAACGCTCGATCTCGATCGAATGCAGCCTTGTATTCGGCATGCGTCGTTGAGCCGATGCATCGCAATTCACCCGCCGCCAGCGCCGGTTTGAGAATGTTGGAGGCGTCCATTGAGCCGCCCGAGACGGCTCCGGCACCGACGATCGTGTGTATCTCGTCGATAAAAAGAATGGCGTTCTCGTGATTCTTTAACTCGTTGATGATCGCCTTAAAGCGCTGCTCAAAATCGCCGCGATATCGCGTCCCGGCAAGCACTGCACCCATGTCGAGTGCGAAGACCTTCGCCTCCTTTAAAACCTCCGGCACATCACCCTCACTGATCTTTAATGCGAGGCCCTCGGCAAGAGCCGTCTTACCGACGCCGGGCTCGCCGACATAGAGCGGGTTGTTCTTTTTGCGACGGCAAAGGACCTGGATCGTTCGCTCGATCTCTGCGGCGCGGCCGACGATTGGGTCGATCTCACCCGCTGCCGCCCGCGCAACCAGCTCTACGCAAAAGCTCTCGAGCGGCCTTTTTTGCTTCTGACCGCCGTCCGGAGCAAATTCGTCATCTTCACCGCCCTCAAACATCGGGAACGGATCGTCGTGCTCGATCTTTGAGATGCCATGCGAGATGAAATTCAGGATATCGAGCCGCGAGATGCCCTGCTGGAGCAAAAGGTAAACAGCGTATGACTGCTCGGCCTGGTAGATCGCGGCCAGGATGTTGCCGCCGTCAACGGCACCTTGTCCGCTGCCCTCGGCCTGAAGCACGGCGTAAGAGATAGTCGATTGGAAGGTCGACGTCAGCTCCGGCATCGTCTTGACATCGGACGGCATTTTCTCGAGCACGTTTTCAAAATACTCTTCCAACGCCCGCCCAAGCTCGTCGATCTGAGCACCGCAGTTGAACAGGATCTCGCGCGCCGACGTGTCCTCGAGCAATGCAAAAAGCAGGTGCTCAAGGGTCACAAATTCGTGCTTGTGCCTGACGGCCTCA
Source organism: Pyrinomonadaceae bacterium (assembly GCA_035995005.1). Taxonomy (GTDB): domain Bacteria; phylum Acidobacteriota; class Blastocatellia; order Pyrinomonadales; family Pyrinomonadaceae; genus OLB17. The sequence continues at coordinate 3,322 of DASYKW010000127.1, read as the reverse complement.
TCGACCGCGTGGCTCAGCGTCTCTTCAAGCTCGCGAGTTAGCATGTAGTCTTATCTTAGCAGAAGTGCGAAGCGCGGATGTCAGCCAAAGGCCGCGCCCACCTACCTGAAGGTCCGATCGCTCTTAGCTCAAATACCCGAACTTCCCCTGCCTGTAATCGTCGATCGCCTCCGCGATCTCGGCCTGCGTATTCATCAGGAAGGGTCCGTATTGTGCTATCGGTTCATTTAAGGGCTCGCCGCTCATCAGGAGAAACACACCGTCCTCGATCGCCTCGACCGTGATGTCCTCTCCCTCACGATCGAACAACGCAAGGTTGTTGAGCGGCAGCACTGTCTCGCCGTTGATCCGTGCCGAACCCTCGATCGCAAGCAGCGCCGTCGTGTACCTGGCCGGGAACCTCAGCTCAACCTTCTCGCCCGCCTTGGGCTTGAGATTATAGAGGTGCACCGGGGTGAATGTCGTCGCCGGACCTTTGGTTCCGCCGAACTCGCCCGCGATGATCTCGACATTACCGCCAAGCGGCAGCTCGACGCGGCCCATCTCGGCGTTGGTGAGCGCCTGATACTTCGGTTCCGTCATCTTGTCCTTCGCCGGTAGATTGACCCACAACTGCACCATCTGGAACGGCCCGCCCTCACGGTTGTATTCCTCCTCGTGAAATTCCTTGTGTAACAACCCGCTGCCCGCGGTCATCCACTGCACATCTCCCTCACCGATCACACCGCCGCCGCCACGGCTGTCATGATGCTCGACCTTTCCCTTGTAGGCGATGGTCACTGTCTCGAATCCGCGATGCGGATGCGGACCGACGCCAAACGGTTCGTCCCGCGGAGGGAAGTTGGTCACCCCGTTGTAGTCCAAGAGAAAGAACGGACTCATCCTCTCCCCGGTTAGAGGTCCGTGAGGGAAAAAACCATGCACGTTAAACCCGTCACCGACCCAATGCCGCGGCGGCGGGGCAACGATCTGCTCGACCTTTTTCACCTGCGAAACCTGTTTTGACTGCGCCTTCATCTTTGTTCTCCTTGCAATAGCAAACGGCTCGACGGACCTGGTCCGCGAGCCGTCACCCACAAATAAAGTATATCGAAGCTGTCAAGAGGTGGTGGTTGTTAGCGCTTGCGCGTTACCATCAGGCCGTCGCGGATCGGCACCAGCACGTTCTCGACGCGGTCGTCTGCGAGGATCTTTTGATTAAAGTCGTGCAACGCCTGCGTATTCTCGTCTTTATTCTCATCGAGCACCTTGCCGCTCCACAAAACATTGTCGGCGATGATAAACCCGCCAGGCCTGACCTTCTCAAATGTAGTATCAAAGTAATTACTGTAGTTGGGTTTATCCGCGTCTATAAACACCAGATCGAGTGTCTCTGATAGAGAAGGAATGAGGTCGAGGGCGCTGCCGAGGAGGAATTCGATACGACCCGCGTATTCCGTCTTAGCTACATAGGACTTTGCAACCTTATTAGTATCTTCCTGTATGTCTATTGTAATTACTTTTCCGCCTTCGGCGAGCCCTTCGGCCAGGCAGAGTGCCGAATAACCTAGATATGTCCCGATCTCGAGCACCACGGACGGCCTGATCATGTGCGACAGCATCGACAGCACGCGGCCCTGGAAAAAGCCCGACAACATGCTCGAATCCTCATAATGTGCATAGCAATGCTCGCGCAGCTCCGCTAGCACAGGCCCCTCGGCGAAGGTCATCGACTCGGCGTAATCCGTAAGCAGGTTTTTGATCTCGTTCATAAAGGCTGATTTTGAGGTGCGGCGCGCGGCGCCAATCTCAATTGTAAAAGGGTCATGCGAAGCTGTTCCGAATCCCGGGCTGTCGGGTTGAGTTGGATATAGATCTCGAGCTCGTCCGCCGCCAATTTGTCCTTGTACTGCGCGATATAAAGCTTCGCAAGTGAACGATGTGCTTCTTTTGCCTCGCTGCCGCCGAGGCCCGCGGCGGTCTTCAATGCTGCCTCGGCACTTTCGTACTGTTTGAGCGCTAGCTGGACCCACCCGAGATAGTAGAATGACACCGCCAACTCGCCATTTAACTTGGTCGCCTGCTCAAGCAGCGTCCCGGCCTCTGCGAGTCTGTTAAGCCGTAGAAGCACGATGCCGCGATTCGTCAGGGCCGGGAAGCTGCCAGGTTTAAGCTTGAGCGCAGCCGCCAGCGTGGAATCGGCCTTTTCGAGATCGCTGGTAAGCATGTACTGAACCCCAAGCTCCGTGAGGGCCGCGACAAAATCCTGGTATTGGGACAACGCCTCCTGCAGGAGAGAGATCGCCCCACTGTGATCACCGGTCTTGGCAGCCTCGAGCGCTTTCTGGTAGGACGCCATTGCCTTTTTTGGAACGGACGCATTATCCGCATCGACGACGGTAGCCCTGGGATCGCGCTTCGGCTGAGACAGCCGCAGCGTGACGGTAAACGTCTGCGGCATGGCATTGCTGGTCGCTGTGACGCTAACCGAGCCGCTGGCAGATCCGTGGTCCTTATCTTCGTCGACGGTGACCGTGTACGATCCGCGGCCGATCCCCGTGAACGTGAACTTGCCGTCCTCATTTGTAGATCCGATGGCGTCGGAGGCTGACATGGACGAGAGCCGGACACGAATGCGTCGATTGACGGGACTGCCGTCTGGCCAGAACAGAAACCCGCTGATGGTGTGATTCCCACGAAAATTTGTTCTGGTATCGTCCATACTTTGTGCAGAAGCAGGGACGGCCAGAATGATAAGAGCCAAGGCCGCGGGAAGAAGCGATGGAATATGCGTTCTAAGCTTCCGATACATAATCATTACCCCACCCGTTTGGCTTGAGCTTTCAGGCAAGTTCCGCTGCAAAGTCGACGAGCGGTCTTAAAAGGTCCGTTTCATAATTGGTCGGGACGTGCTGCATAACAGCGGTCATTCGCTCGAGTCCCATGCCGGTGTCGACCGACGGAGCAGGCAGCGGCGTAAGAGTGAATGTGCCGTCTTCCGTTTGCGTGCGGTTGTACTGCATGAAGACGAGATTCCAGATCTCGATCGTCGTATCGCCCGGGCCATTGACCCAAAATGCCTTGTTTTCCTCAGGGTCATCCGGGAAGTCGCCCATGTAATGAAATATCTCAGAGCTCGGTCCGCACGGGCCGGTATCACCCATCTGCCAAAAGTTGTCCTTACGCCCGAAGGGCAACACTCGCTCGGGCGCCGCTCCCATCCTTATCCAGAGGTCACGGGCCTCAGCGTCGACTGGCACCTCATCATCGCCCTCGAAGTATGTGAACCACAGACGGTTTGTCGGCAGCTTAAATTCATCGATCAGCAACTCCCACGCAAATT
>DASYKW010000126.1:0-5156 GCA_035995005.1 Pyrinomonadaceae bacterium | reverse complement strand
CCGATATCTCGGGCGTGAAGTTCTACAACGATTCGAAAGCAACATCCGTTGACGCCACGCTAAAAGCCCTCGAGGCGATGAGTGAGAGTGACGGTCAGACGATCTTGATACTCGGCGGACGCGGTAAGAACGCACCGTACGCGCCGCTTGTCCCACTGATCGAGTCGTCGGTGAGGGCGTTGGTCCTCATCGGAGAAGACGCCGATAATATCGAGTCTCAGCTTCGCGGAACAGCGACGATCGAACGGGCAGTGACACTCGAGGACGCTGCGGCGATCGCGTTCAAACTGGCGGAGGTCGGCGACAATGTTCTGCTCGCACCGGCGTGTGCGAGCTTTGATATGTTTAGGAGTTTTGAGGAGAGGGGCGAGGTTTTTAAGGCGGCGGTGAGGTCTCTGGAAAGGTCGAAAGTCGAAAGTCGAAATTCGACAAATGCGGCTTAACCTACTTTTGATTTCCGGCTTTTGAATTTCGATTTTGATGACTGAGAGACGAATAGACTGGTTCATGTTTGGCATCGCGGCGGCGCTTGCGCTGTTTGGTGCGATGATGGTCTATAGCGCGTCGGCGATGTTCTCGCTCAAGGAAACGGACAGCGGCAGCCAATATACGTACTTTTTCAAGCAGATCGGATTTACGATCGCGGGACTCGTGGCGATGTATATCGTAAGCCGCGTCGACTATCACATTTACCAGCAGAAATGGATCGTGATCGCGATCGTGGGCGTGACGGTGGTTTTACTCCTCGCGGTCTTCGGATTTCCGGCGATAAACGGCGCGAGACGTTGGATCAGGTTTGCAGGATTCTCGTTTCAGCCGTCCGAACTCGCTAAGATCGCACTTCCGATCTTCCTTGCTTATTGGTTGACCATGAAGGAGGAGGTCGTCGGCTCTATAAAAGAGACGGTCGTGCCCTGCATCCTCGGGCTTGGGCTGCTCGCCGGGCTCGTCTTTTTGGAGAAAGATCTTGGAACGACGATCGTGCTTTGTGCGATCTTCTCGGCGCTCTATTTTGCGGCGGGCGCTCGGCTGATGCATATCGGTGCGGTCGTCGCTGCACTGATGATGATCGGTGTGGGTGCGATCCTGTTTGCCCCATGGCGTGTTGCGCGGCTGATGGCCTTTATGGACCCGTACAAATATGCCGATGACGAGGCGTACCAGGTCGTGCAGTCGCTGTATGCGATCGGCTCGGGGGGCGTGCTCGGTGAGGGCTTTGCGAACGGGAAGCAGAAGCTGTTCTATCTGCCGTATCCTTATTCTGACTTCATCTTCTCGGTCGTCGGTGAGGAGCTTGGCCTGGTGGGAACACTTGCAGTCGTGATCGCGTTCGGGCTGCTTCTTTGGCGAGGTGCCCGAGCGTCGGTAATGGCACCGGACAGGTTCGGGAATTTGCTCGGCATCGGAATTATCACCGGCATCATCGTTCAGGCCCTCTTTAATATAAGCGTCGTGACGTCCATACTTCCGGCGAAGGGGATACCGCTGCCGTTTATCTCGTATGGCGGCTCATCCGTTATGGTTACGCTGATCGGCGTGGGCGTGCTGCTGAATATCTCGAAATTCGCGACCGCGCGAGAGGTCACCACCAGCAAGGCAACTTCGCGTGGATACTCTCGACGCCGCACGGCATAGGTGCAAATGAAAGTCTTGATCGCAGCCGGCGGGACCGGCGGACACATATATCCGGGCATTGCCATCGCAAAAGAGATAATGCGTCGGGACGAGACGAATGAGGTGCTTTTCGTCGGCACGGCTCGCGGACTCGAGACCAAGATCGTGCCGGAGAATGGCTTTCAGCTTTCATTGATCAACAGTGCCGGTCTCAAAAATGTCGGTGTCGTAGGTAAAGTGAAAGGATTCGGCCTGTTGCCTCGGAGCTTTTTGGAAGCGCGAAAGGTGATCCGACAGTTTCGTCCGCATGTCGTTGTCGGAGCGGGCGGTTACGTGTCGGGCCCGGTGCTGATGATGGCCGCAATAATGGGCGTACCGACGCTGGTCATGGACTCGAACGCGCTGCCGGGCTTTACAAATCGTCAGCTCGCGAGGTTTATCGACAAGGCGGCGTTGACCTTTGATGTAGCACTCCCTTTCTTTGGCAAAAAAGGCGTTGTGACAGGGAATCCGGTAAGACCTGAGTTTTTTGACATCGCGCCGCGCGAGCCAGGAGAGAAGGTCGAACTTCTTATATTTGGGGGTTCGCAGGGAGCGAAAGCGATCAACGAGGCGGTCGTTTCCGCGTTGCCATTGATTGACGACGTGAAGGACAAACTTTCGATCACGCATCAGACGGGTGAGGCTCATTTTGAGGCCGTCCGAGCAGGGTACGAGGCAGCGGGATGGCAGGCTGACATACGACCGTATATCTCGAACATGGTCGAGGCTTTTGATAAGGCGGACCTGATCATGTCACGAGCCGGAGCGACGACATGCGCCGAGGTCGCTGCCGCGGGCAAAGCCGCGATCATGATCCCTTTGCCCGCTGCGGCCGATGACCACCAGCGGAAAAACGCCGAGGCACTCGTCGTTGCGGGAGCCGCTAAGATGATCCTGCAGAGCGATCTTTCGGCGGACGCTGTTTCTCGTGAGCTGCGACAAAGGATTGAGAATCCGGCTGAGATCGCCGCGATGGCAGCTGCAGCGCGGCGTTTGGCGCGGCCCGATGCCGCGGAAGCGACGGTTGACATGATCGAGGAGTTGAAACGCACGGCGTAAAAATGTTCAGACACGTAAAGCGAATTCATTTCATCGGCATCGGCGGCATCGGCATGAGCGGCATCGCCGAGGTGTTGTGCAATCTAGGCTTCGTTGTGTCGGGCTCCGACGCGAAGCGATCGAAGAATACCGAAAGGCTCGAGACGCTATTCGATGTGCGTATAGAAGAAGGGCATGCGGCGGAAAATGTCGGCGATGCGCAGGTCGTCGTCTACTCGTCGGCCGTTAAGGAAGATAATCCCGAGGTCGTAGCGGCAAAGGAGCGAGCAATTCCGGTCATACCGCGAGCGGAAATGTTGGCTGAGTTAATGACGCTAAAGCCGTATGGCATCGCGGTCGCGGGCACGCACGGTAAGACGTCTACGACCTCGATGATCGCCACTGTTCTCGGTCACGCGGGCGTAGACCCGACGACGGTCGTCGGCGGTGTTGTGGACACGTTGGGATCAAATGCTAGGCTCGGCGCATCTGAGTGGTTCGTGACAGAGGCTGACGAGAGCGACCGTTCTTTCCTGATGCTCTATCCGACGATCGCCGTCGTGACAAACATCGACAAAGAGCACATGGAATCCTACAAGGGTATGGACGACGTCGTTCAGTGCTTTCTCGACTTTGTTAATAAAGTGCCTTTTTATGGTGCTGCGGTGATCTGCCTCGACGATCCGAATATTCAGCTCATCATTCCTCGCATCAAACGTCGTCGCGTGACCTACGGGCTCACTGCGCAGTCCGAGATCTCAGCACGAGACCTGAGGTACAACGACAAATTCGGGTCGACATTTACCGTAGTGCGACGAGGACAAACGCTTGGCGAGATCGATATGCCGGTGCCGGGTAAGCACAATGTTTATAATGCTTTGGCGGCGACAGCGGTAGCCCTGGAGCTCGATGTAGAGTTCGAGAAGATCGCCGAGGCATTTAAGGGATTCAAGAACGCGAACCGGCGTTTTCAGTTCAAAGGCGAGGTTAATGGCATTACCGTCGTCGACGATTACGGACATCATCCAACCGAGATCGTCGCGACATTGTCGGCGGCGAAGAACGCGGCGGTAGGCCGTCGAAAGGTCGTCGTGTTCCAACCGCATCGCTATTCGCGGACAAAGGAGCTGATGGACGATTTTGTCGTCGCCTTTAACAATGCGGACGTGCTTTATCTGCTGGACATCTACGCAGCGAGCGAGGAACCGATCGAGGGGATCACGGCTGAGGTGCTGACCGAGAACATCAAACGCTACGGCCATCGCAGCGTAACGTATCTCGGCGATATCGACACCGCGGCGGACAAGGTTGTACCGCACCTCGAGAGCGGCGACCTTGTGATCACGCTCGGTGCCGGCAGCGTGACCCGTTTGTCGGACGAGATACTTGAGAAATTGAAGGGCCGCGAGGTGACGGCTGGATAGTAATGGCGAAAAAGAAAACATCTTCCTCACGCAGTCGGGCGTCATCCGTCAGAGTAAAGACGCGGAAAGCATCCCCGCGTAAAAATTCTAATTCCGGCGTGCCGAGCCGCGTCGTGCTGCCGCTTGCGATAAGCGGCGTGCTCATCGCCGCGATCGCCGTGGTCATCGGCTTCGGATATCGAACGGCAACGGCGTCGGAATTTTTCAAGCTACGAACTGTAGACGTTCGCGGCAACGACCGCACCTCTGCGGATGACATAAAGCGGATCGTCACGGCGTCAGCGGAAAAATCCGGAGTCTGGAATGCGGACCTCGGCGACATCAGGACAAAGGTCGAAAAGTTTCCGTTCGTAAAGGCCGCAGCGGTCTCGATGCAGCTCCCAGCGAGCATTCGGGTCAACATTACCGAGCGCGTTCCGGCCGCGATCGTGCATTTGACGTCAGGAGATTTCCTCGTAGACAGCGAAGGAACGATACTCGCTCAGGCGATGCCGAATGACGAGAAAACGTTTCCGTTCCAACTGCAAGGGTGGGACGAGACAAAGACCGAAAAAGCTGTGACCGAGAACGTCTCTCGGCTCAAGATGTACAAAAGAATGGTCGACGAATGGCAGCAGTTTGATCTCTCAAAGCGTGTTAAGCAGGTGAACCTTGCAAACCCGCGGGAGCCCGTTGCCGTCGTCGAGGACTCGGGTCGAGCGATTCAGGTAACCCTCGCCAGGGACAATCTCGGCAAGAGCCTGAAGACGGCTCTAGAGGCGCTTACCGGCAAAGGCGCAAAGATCAGGTCCGTTGACATGGAAGGCGCGTCGCCTGTTATTCAATATCTCGGTGAGCAGTAGTATGAGCAGCGAAATTCAGGCAGTCGGGCTCGATATCGGCACCTCGCGTGTGCGCTGCGTCGTGGGCGAGCCCGCGTCCGATGGGCGAATGAACATCGTCGGCATCGGCGACGCAGAATCCAAAGGCTTGCGTCGCGGCGTCGTTACCTCGACAGAATCTGTGGCCGAGGCGATCCGCAAGGCCGTGAGTGAGGCC
>DASYKW010000125.1:0-11179 GCA_035995005.1 Pyrinomonadaceae bacterium | reverse complement strand
TTTTTATTGCGGCGGTGCTGGCGGATAATCGAGCACGTGGTCACCTCTTCGGCGATAAAACAAAAAGCACTCGAGCTGGGTTTCGCATCCGTTGGGGTTGTCCAGGCCGGACCAGTCGATGCCGAGGGTGACAGACTCGCGGAATGGCTCGCACGCGGCTTTCACGGTGAGATGGCATGGCTTGAACGAGAACCGGAAAAACGAGCCGATCCGCGGCTGCTGATGCCGGGCGCAAAGTCGGTCGTCGTTGTCGCGCACAACTATTTTACGCCGCACAAGCACGGTGAGTCGGACTCGAACGGGAAGATCTCACGGTACGCTTGGGGTGACGACTACCATGACATCCTCCGTGAAAAACTCTCCGCCCTCCTGGAATGGATAAAAAGTCATCGGCCTGAGGTGAACGGCAAAGTTTGCGTCGACACAGCTCCGTTTATGGACAAGGCATGGGCCGTCCGTGCCGGCCTCGGTTGGCTCGGTAAACACTCAAACCTGATCACAAAAGAAATAGGTTCATGGGTCTTTATCGGCTCGCTGCTCCTGGACATCGAGTTGGAATACAACTCCGAGGTTATCGACGATCATTGCGGCACGTGCACTGCCTGTCTCGACGCATGCCCGACGAATGCGATCGTTGAGCCTTACATCGTGGACTCGCGGAAGTGCATTTCATACGCCACGATCGAGCTGCGTGACGAAACGCTGCCCGACGACATCAGCGCAGATCTCAATGGCTGGCTCTACGGATGCGACATCTGTCAGGACGTTTGCCCGTGGAACAGGTTTGAGATGCCGACGGAAGAAACTCGCTTCGAGCCTCGTCGAGGTGAGACTTCGCTCGATCTCGACTATGTCGAGGCGATAGAACATCCGGAGTACGCGACGCGTTTTCGCGGTTCCGCAATGAAGCGAACAAAACTGGCTGGCCTCAAGAGAAACGCAAGTGCGCTACGGATCGCTGCTGAGGAGAAAGAGTACAATAGCGTCTCGGAGAGTAAATGAAAAATACCGTAAAAAGATCTGTAGTGGTGGTGGGCCTTGCCGTTATTTTAGGCTCGGGCGCGGTCGTTAGAGCGTTTAGCGATGCGGCCGCCAAATCGGGACGGACACCGTCATCGGTTGAGGCAGAATACAAACGCCTTAAGGCGCTCGGCACCAGGCTCGGCAAGATGCCGGTCGAAAAGCTTGATCGCGAACCGCATAAGAGCTTTATCCGGCGAAACAAAAAGGACATCGTATACAGCGAGCCAGCCGGACAGTGGTTCGTCAGGGCGGACCGCTATTGGGCCCTCGCGGAGCGGAACAAGAAACTCCCGATAGCCGACGATATCGCCTGGACCGCGGCCCAAACTCCCCTGCCGGGCGAGTGCGAGGGTGATGTAAATTGCGACGTCTTTAACACCAATGTTACGCTCGGCGCATACCTGAGGATGTTTCCCGCGGGTAAGCATAGTAAAAAGGCACTGTCGCAGTTTATCGAATGGATGTCGCCGATGGTGACGGGTCCGGATGCAAGATCAACCTACAACGGACCGACAGAAGCCGCGGAGAAAGCTGAGCTAGCGAAGATGATCTCAGAACTGCGGAGAACTCTGGCAAAGGTTACCGGTCACGGCAAGGACGAGCCGCTTTCGCTGCTGGATAAACTCGCGGATACATACGTTAAATAATCGATCTCCCAAGCGATGCTGGCCGACGCATACAAACGTACCATCCGCGATCTTAGGATCTCGCTCACCGATAGGTGCAACTTCCGCTGCTTTTACTGCCTGCCAAATGGCGAGCCGCCCTTGGCGCGCAAGGACACGATCCTGACCTTTGAGGAGATCGTTAGTCTTACCGAGATATTTGTCGATCTTGGGATCGAGAAAGTAAGGCTCACGGGCGGCGAGCCGATGTTGCGAAAAGACATAACGTCGCTCGTCGCTCAGCTCGCCCGCCTCAAGCCTCGCCTCAAGGACCTTGCTCTTACTACAAATGGCCATGACTTTGCCCGTCAGGCTGGATCTCTTAAGTCCGCTGGACTCGACCGCGTCACGATCAGCCTCGACACACTCGATCGTGAGCGGTTTATTGAGATAACCGGGGTCGACGCTATCGAAAAGCCCCTAGCGGCTATCCACGCGGCAAAGAAGCACGGTTTCGAGCCGGTGAAGGTCAACGCTTGCGTAGTTCGCGGCCGAAATGACGACGAGCTGGTGGATTTTGCAAAATTTGCCCGCGACGAGGATGTGAGCTTTAGATTTATCGAGTTCATGCCGCTCGACAGCGGCCACGGCTGGAGCCGCGACACGGTCGTATCGGGCCGTGAGATCCACGACGTTATCAACGACGTCTATCCCCTAAAACTCAAAGAAACATCGCGGGGCAGCGGCACGTCGTGGAAGTATGCCTTTGCCGACGGCTCGCCAGGCGAGATCGGCATCATCGCTCCCGTCACCGAGATGTTCTGCGGTCAATGCTCGCGGATCCGGTTGACGGCTGACGGCCAGATCCGCACGTGTCTCTTTTCTACCAGCGAACACAACCTTCGCGACGTCCTCCGTTCGCGAGCGTCTCGCGAAGAGATCGTCGAGTTCATCGAGCAAACCGTCCTAAAAAAAGAACCGCGTCATCACATAAACGACGCGGAGTTCGTCCCGGCCAGCCGGACCATGAGTTTTATCGGCGGTTAGACGCCTTCGAGATACGCGGCCTCGCCGTGGAGCGAACTGTCGAGCCCTTCCTGTTCACCCGCTTCGTCGACCTTCACGACGGTTATTCGATCGATCAGCCACAGCATCCCGTACGTAAAGACAAATGCCCACACCGATGACAAGAGAACGGCGCCGATCTGGACCATGAAGAAACGCGAGCCGCCGCGCAGCAAACCGTCCGTTCCTGCCGGATTGAACAAGGTCGTTGCGAAAACGCCGCACAGTATTATGCCGATAAATCCGCCGACACCGTGCACGCCCCAGACATCGAGAGCATCATCCCAGCCAAGCTTGTTCTTTAACGCGACGGCATAAAAGCACACAAGACCGGCGATGACGCCGATGAGGCAGGCGGATGCAGGTGAGACATAACCCGCGGCGGGCGTGATCGTGGCGAGGCCCGCGACCGCACCGGTCAGCAGGCCGAGGAATTTTGGTTTCTTGGTCGTAACCCAATCCATCGCGAGCCATGCGATCGCAGCAAAGCTCGCGGCGAGGTCCGTGTTTACGAACGCGACAGCAGTAACCGAGTCGACGCGAAATTCGCTGCCCGCGTTAAAGCCATACCACCCGAACCAAAGCAGGCCTGTCCCCAATGCGACCAGCGGTATAGAGTGCGGCCCCGAATCGACGAACTTACGTTTGCCGACATAGAGCACGGATGCCAAGGCGGCGATGCCGGCGATGTTGTGTACGACAATGCCGCCCGCAAAATCCAGCACGCCCCAACTCGCCATGATCCCACCGCCCCACACCATGTGCACGAACGGGAAATAAACCAGCACGAGCCAGCCCGTAAGAAAGAGCATGTACGCCTTAAAGGTGACGCGATTCGTAAAAGCACCCGTGATCAGGGCCGGCGTGATGATCGCGAACATCATTTGATAGGCGACAAACACCAGCATCGGTATCGACGGATTGAGCGGTGACGGCGTGTCGAGCGTTATCCCGTTCAGAAAAGCGTATTGAAAATTCCCGATGATCCCGGCGTAATCCGTGCCCGACTTCATGTCTCCGCTAAAACACATCGAGAAGCCGAACGCCCACCAGAGAACGGTCGTCCAGCCCATCGAGACAAAGCTCTGGATCATGATCGCCAGCACATTCTTGCGGCCGACAAGCCCGCCGTAAAAGAACGCCAGCCCCGGCGTCATCAACATGACGAGGCTCGAGCAGAGCAGCATAAAGGCGGTGTTCCCGGTGTCGATATCGTGCATAGATTCTCCTTCCCGTGCTTTCACACACAGGCGTAGTTCGGCTATCGCAAAAAGTAAGTTTTGGGTCGCGTGCGGGAAATGTAGCACCAAGCGGGCTACATCGCAAGAGTCATGAGCCTAGCGATCTCTTTAGGTCTGTCGCCTGCCCATCATGTCCAGGCCCACGGCGGAAACGAGAATGCCGCCTTTGATGATGTCCTGCATGAAATCGCGAACATTGAGTAAAGACATTCCGTTATCGAGGCTGGCCATGATGAGTGCTCCTAGGCAGGCGCCGAATATCGTGCCGCGGCCGCCCATGAGGCTCGCACCGCCGATGACGCACGCGGCGATCGCGTCGAGTTCTTTTAGGACGCCTGCGTCGGGTGCCGCACTTCCGACGCGCGCGGTAAAGATCAAAGCGGCGATGCCGATGAACGCACCGAGAAGCGCGTAGACCTTCAAGATCTGTCGCTCAATGTTGATCCCTGACAGCCGCGCAGCCTCGGCGTTGCCGCCGATCGCGGACAGGTAGCGGCCGAAGACCGTCGAATTTGTGATGAACGCCCCGACTAGCGCCACGCCGGCGAGGATCAGCACGGGAATGGGCACGCCTTTCCACGAGTTCATAACGGCGATAAATGCAACGACGACGCCGACGGGAATGATCGCCTTGAGCAGCTCACCGGTGTAATTCGCCTTTCCGAGACCATATGTCTCGACAGCCTTGGCCCGCCGATAAGCCATAAAGAGGACAAATGCGACGGCGACCGCAGCCAGAAGCCAACCGACGATCTCCGGCAGATTCGCATTTCCGATCGCCTTAAAATTCTCGTCCGCCACGGGCACCGTGTTGCCGCCGAGCAGCCATTTGACCGCTCCACGCCAGGCGAGCAGACCGCCGAGCGTGACGATGAATGCAGGGATCTTGCCGTATGCGACAAGCGAGCCGTGCAGCACACCGATCGCGACGCCGACCGCGATAGCCACGACGATCGCAGTCGGCAGCCCAAACTCCATTATCGTCATCGTGTAGGCCGCGATCCCGCCGGCAAATCCCAGCACCGATCCCGCAGAGAGGTCGATATTGCCCGAGACGATCACCATCAGCATCCCGACCGCGATAATTCCGGTCACCGACATCTGCGTCATCAGGTTCGCCAGATTACGCGCCGTCAGAAACGTATTCCCCGGCGTCGCCCAATGAAAATACGCCCAAATAACGCCCAGCACGCCGATCATGACGTACGCCCTGAGAGCCGTGGCATCGACCAGGCGATTCTTTTCGTTGTCCATATCAGTGACCTGTCGCGGCCGCCATTACCTTCTCCGGCGTCGCTTCATCGCGTGTGAATTCTCCCGTCAGACGTCCCTCGTGAAGAACGATCACTCGATCTGCGAGACCGAGCACCTCGGGGAGCTCGCTCGAGACGAGCACGATCGCGAGGCCTTCGGCAGCGAGCTTGTTGATCTCGGCGTAGATCTCCTGCTTGGCGCCGACGTCAATGCCGCGTGTCGGTTCATCGAGGAACAGTACTTTCGGCTTTGTGAGCAGCCATTTACCGAGGACGACCTTCTGCTGATTGCCGCCCGAGAGTGTGCCCGCTGTCGTGAGCGGCGTTTGCGCCTTGATGCGGAGTGAGGCCATTGGTCCGGCGACCGTGCTCATCTCGCGCGTTCGATCGGTCAAGAAGCCACCCGAGATCTCGCGAAGCGCCGCCAGCGTCATGTTATTCACGATCGTCTGATCCAAAATGAGTCCCGAACGTGCGCGGTCCTCGGTCACGAATCCGATACCGCTGCCGATCGCGTCCGCGGGTGACGCGATAGCAACCTCGCGGCCCGCGACCTCAATGTGGCCGCTAACCTTACCCTGCCAGGCGCCAAAGATCGCCGAGAGCAGCTCCGAGCGGCCCGCGCCCATCAATCCGGCAACGCCGAGAACCTCGCCGCGGCGAACCTCGAAAGACACGTCATGCAGAACCTTCCTGCCCGGCGAGTCAACGCCAAAGGCCGTCAGATCCCTCACGCTGAGCGCGACCTCGCCTCGCTCATGCGTCGCGTTCGGAAAAATATCGCCGACCTCGCGGCCGACCATTGCGGCGATGACGCCGTCCTTTGTCGCGTCCTCTGCCTCAAACGTCGCGACCGATCTTCCGTCACGCAGCACGGTGATACGGTCACTCATCCGAAAGACCTCGTCCAGCTTGTGCGAGATATAGATCATCCCAACACCGCGTTCCTTTAGACCGGTAAGAATGTTGAAGAGCGTCTCGACCTCGCTCTCGGTAAGTGCCGCGGTCGGCTCGTCGAGTACGAGAATTTTCGCTCTCATCGATAGCGCTTTCGCGATCTCGACGAGCTGCTGTCGGCCGATGCCGAGTGTGCCGACCTTTATGCGCGGATCGATATCAAGATTGAGCTCCCGCAGCAGCCTCGACGCCCGATGATACAGCTCCGACCAGTCGATAACGCCAAAGCGCGACGGCTCGCGGCCGAGGAAGATGTTCTCGCCGACGGTCAGCTCCTTTACGAGCGACAGCTCCTGAAAAATGATCGCAATGCCAGCCGCCTCGGAATCGCGTACGCCGCGAAACGCTCGTTCTTCGCCATCGATCACGATCTCGCCGTCAAAGGTTCCGGTTGGATAGACGCCCGAGAGCACCTTCATCAAGGTCGATTTGCCGGCGCCGTTCTCGCCGACGAGCGCGTGAAACTCGCCGGCCTCGAGCGTGAGGCTCACGCCGTCCAGCGCGCGGACGCCGGGAAACTCCTTCACGATCTCGCGCATTTCGAGCAGCGGCATATTTGTTTTCGCGACGCGGGAACTCGCGACGATTTTACACGCAGGCTTTCACCATACCCAAACACGAAGCGGTGCGAAGCGAGGCCGTCCTCGCTTATACTTTTTGATATGCCCGAGACCTCGATAGAATCCACACTCAGCGAGGACCGCGTCTTTCCGGCCCCGGCCGAATTTGCGGCGAATGCCCACGTCAAGAGTTTCGAGGAATATGAGCGGCTCTACGCCGAGGCCGAGGCTGATCCCGAGGCTTTCTGGGCAAAGCAGGCCGAGGAGCTTCACTGGTTCAAAAAATGGGACACGGTGCTCAAGTGGAATGAGCCACATGCAAAGTGGTTTGAGGGCGGCAAGATCAACATCTCCTACAACTGCCTCGACCGACATCTCACGACGGCGCGTAAAAACAAGGCAGCTTTCATTTGGGAGGGCGAGCCGGGCGAGCAGCGGACGCTGACCTATCTTCAATTGCACCGCGAGGTCTGCCGCATTGCTAATGTCCTCAAAAAGCTCGGCGTCGAGACCGGCGACCGCGTCGCGATCTACATGCCGCTCGTTCCGGAGCTGGCTATCGCGATGCTTGCATGCACGCGGCTTGGAGCGACGCATACCGTGATATTTGGCGGCTTCTCGGCCGATGCCATTCGCGACCGCGTAAACGACTGTGGCTGTAAGGTGATCGTCACCGCAGACGGCGCGTATCGGCGCGGGTCGGAGATCAAACTCAAAGCTGTCGTCGACACCGCTGTTAAGAGCTGTCCGACCATCACGAATGTAGTCGTTTATCGCCGCACGGGCTCGCACGTCGAGATGAAGCCCGGCCGCGATCACTGGTGGCACGAGCTTGTCGAGACCGTCAGCGCCGTCTGTCCGGCGGTCGAGCTCGATGCCGAGCATCCCCTCTACATCCTTTACACGTCCGGCACGACGGGCAAGCCAAAGGGCATCCTCCACACTACCGGTGGTTACCTGACGCAGGTCGCGTATACGACAAAGATGGTCTTCGACCTAAACGACGAGGACGTCTATTGGTGCACGGCCGACATCGGCTGGGTTACTGGCCACAGCTATGTCGTTTACGGTCCGCTCGCCTGCGGCGCAACGGTGATGATGTACGAGGGTGCACCGAATTATCCCGACTTCGACCGGTTTTGGGACATGATCGAGCGGCATCGCGTAACCATCTTTTACACGGCTCCGACCGCCATTCGCTCATTCATCAAATGGGGCGAGCAGTATCCGCTGAAGCACGATCTCTCAAGCCTGCGCCTGCTCGGGACCGTCGGCGAGCCGATCAATCCGGAAGCGTGGATGTGGTATCACGAGACGATCGGCAAGGGTAAATGTCCGATCGTCGATACGTGGTGGCAGACCGAGACCGGCGCGATCATGATCTCGCCCTTACCGGGAGCGACACCGACCGTTCCCGGAACAGCGACACGACCGCTGCCGGGCATACTGCTCGACGTCGTTACAAAGGCCGGCAAATCGGTCGCGACAGACGAAGGTGGGTATCTCGTCGCACGACACCCGTGGCCGTCGATGCTCCGCACGCTCTGGGGCGATGACGAGCGTTACAAGCAAGCCTATTGGTCTGAGATCCCGGGATTCTATTTCGCAGGCGATGGAGCACGGCGCGATAAACGCGGATATTTTTGGATCATGGGCCGCGTCGACGACGTCATCAACGTCAGCGGTCATCGCCTCGGAACGGCCGAGATCGAATCCGCGCTCGTCTCGCATGAGGCTGTCGCCGAGGCCGCCGTCGTCGGACGTCCCGACGATATCAAGGGCCAAGCGATCTCGGCCTTTGTCACCCTCGAAGGCGGCCGAAAAGGAGACGAGGATCTGAAGACTGAACTGCGTGCCCACGTCGCAAAGGAGATCGGTTCACTCGCAAAGCCTGACGACATTCGCTTCACCGATATGCTGCCAAAGACGCGCTCCGGCAAGATCATGCGGCGACTGTTGAGAGAACTCGCAACAAGCGGCAGCGTTGCGGGCGACGTTACAACGCTCGAGGATGTCTCGGTGCTCGAAAAGCTGCGCGAGGACGAGGAATAATGGCAGACGCCCCCAACAGTCCGACCCAACAGCTGGCGGAGGCCGGCCGCACGTTCTACGACCGCGGCTGGGCACGCGGGTCGAGCGGCAACTTTAGCATCCTCTTGGCGCGTAAGCCGCTGAGGCTCTGCATCACCGCCGCCGGCAATGAGAAAGGGACCCTCGACGAAACGAATTTCTTAGAGCTTGATGACGACGCAGAGATCCTGCAAGGATTTGGCCGGCCCTCAGACGAGACGCTTCTGCATCTTTCGATCTATCGCCTGCGGCCAAAGGCTCGCTGCATTCTCTTTTCGCAAACCGTCTCGGGCTTCCTGCTTTCGGACAGGTGCTATGTCGACGGCTCGATCTCGCTACAGGGCTATGGCTCGCTGAAAGGTCTCGCGAACGTTGCATCGCATGATCACATCGAGCGGATCCCGTTAGTCGAGAACTCTTCCGACCAGATAGCTCTCTCACACGTCATAGAAAATGTCCTCCACGAAAATCCGCTTATCCACGGAATCTACATCCGCCGCCACGGTCTGTACTCGTGGGGCGAGACCGTAGAGGAGGCTAGACGAAATATCGAGATACTGGAGTTTTTGTTTGAGGTGACTGCTCGCGAGCCGCTAGCGTAAAATAACCGTATGGCTGAACTCGAAACTGCAACCCTCGCTGCCGGATGTTTTTGGTGTGTCGAGGCCGTTTTCGACGATCTAAAGGGTGTCGAGGATGTCGTCTCGGGCTACTCCGGCGGGCATACTGAGAATCCGACTTACCAGGAAGTTTGCTCTGAAACTACGGGACATGCAGAGGTGGCTCAGATAAAGTTCGACCCCGACGAACTGTCGTTCGCGGATCTTCTGCGAGTATTTTTCACCGTGCATGACCCCACTCAGCTCAACCGTCAGGGCAACGATATCGGCACGTCATACCGCTCAGCGATCTTTTATCATTCTGACGAACAACGACGCGTCGCCGAGGAGGTCATTGCCGAGATCACGGCTGACGCGATCTACGACAAGCCGATCGTCACGGAGATCACGCCCTTCGACAAATTCTGGCCGGCTGAGAATTATCACCAAGAGTATTTTGCAAACAATCCCAACCAACCTTACTGCGCCGCCGTCGTCGCTCCAAAGGTCGCTAAGTTTCGCCAGAAGTTTCTCTCCCGGCTCAAGAGCAGCGGCTAAAACAAGGCGTTAAAAAATGTTTGACATTCTGGAAATGATGTCCTATTCTCACTAGGGTGTCCATCTGACACCTCGTGCTCAGCCTCCTACCGACACAGCCCCAAAGCCCCCGATCTTAGAATATCGCCGAGCCTGCCAACCCCGCGGGCCGTCCCCTCTACCCAAAATGAATATCAAGTCGCTTGTGGCTCGACACAGGTCGGTCGCCGTCTTCACATTGATCGCTGCTCTACTCTTGGCGGTCTCATTTTCGCAGGATTTCACGTCGCATGCCCAGAAGCTCGTACTTCGCTCAAAGGGCCTGGACACTGATGTCATAAAGGGCGTGATGGTCCCGCTCTCCGGCGCGATCACCGGACGCGTTTTTCAGGATTACAACAGTAACGGCCTTTACGACACGGCCAGCGGTCTAAACTCGATCGACACAGGCGTTGCGAACGTAACGGTCACTGCCTATGATCAGGGTGGTGCAAGTGCGGGCTTTACGGTGACGGACTCGGCGGGCAATTACTCGCTAAACACATCGGGCATCGGTCCGTATCGCGTTGAATTTACAAATGTTCCGAACGGCTTTACGACGTCGGCCCGCTCGCGCGATTCTGTCTCGGGTGCTGCCGCAACGGACTCCGGTTCGACCGAGCAGTTTGTGCCGGACGGCGCGACGGCTAACGTCAATCTCGCCCTCAACCGCCCCGAGGAATACTGCCAGAACAACCCGTCTCTCGTTGCGTCGCGAATGGTCGAGGGTGCACAGAATGGCACCTATGCTGCAAATCCTGTCCTATGGGATTTCCCGTATAACGCTGGAACCGCTTACACCGATGCTACCGTCGCGAACTATGACAGTCCGTCCACTCACACGTTAAGCGTACCGGCGTCGGCGAGCGGAACGGTATTCTCGCTTGCCTATTCGAAGCTCGCCCGCCGGCTTTACGCGGCCTCACAGTTCAAACGTCATGCGGGTTTCGGCCCCGGCAAGAACGGTACTTACAACGACGCTGACGACGCTGGGGCGGTCTACGAGGTCAACCCCTCAACGAGTGCCGTCACGAATGTTTTTACTGTCCCTAATGCAACGACTAACTCGCACGACGTTCTCGACTATCCGAGCGACAACGGCAACACAGGCTGGGACGCGGTAGGTAAGACAAGCCTCGGCGGATTGGATATCTCAGCTGACGAGAGCCGTCTTTTTGTAATGAATCTTCAGGACCGAAAGCTCTACGCTCTCGATCCGTCCACCGGCAG
>DASYKW010000124.1:0-12535 GCA_035995005.1 Pyrinomonadaceae bacterium | reverse complement strand
TTGACGCTCTTTCGGCTTGTATTTCATGCAAAAACGGTCCGTTTTCATGTACATATTTTGCGGCATCAAACGGCGGAACAGTGGTTGTTGGTATGGAGCGGTCGGCCATGACGGCATGGCTGGAAGGGACGGAATTACAGTTGATAGTTGACGGCGGAAAGTAGACAGTGACTTTCTCTGCGATCTTTGCGAGAGGCTCCTTGACGCGGGAGATCTCACGCAAAGCTGCAAAGTACGCGAGGAATGAGCGCTCAAGACAGCGTGTGTTGCAGCTATGCAACCCATAGCTATCTGTGATACTCTACTTGCGAGGGAGGTCATTAGTGTGAGAGAGCGAAAATGGAAAGATTTTGAGGGGGTATCGAGGCGAGCGAATGGGGATGTGAGCCGAGTGTCGATCAACCCTGACGGGGAGATCATGATCGATATAGCGACATATCGAAGAATGGGCGAGCCGCTGGCCGTAAAGCTGATGTATGAAGAGTCGACGAGGACGATCGGGATCGCGCCGGAGCATGTCGATGTGCCGTCCGCGGTGATTGTACGCAGGCGTCCCCAGCGCTCGACCCGCGTGGTCCGTTCGCGGCCTTTCTTTAAGGCTTGCGGCATCGATATCTCGAGATCGCTGCGTCTGGCCTCAGCACATCTCGAGGCAGCAACGCTCATCCTCGATCTGCAAACGGCGGTCAGTATCGGCCACGGCTGGAAAAAGGTCGATAAGGAAAAAGCGCGGCAGGAGTTAGCGGCCCAGATACGTGCGGAGCGCGAAAAGGAGAAACAAGAGAGGATCAAGGTCCAACAGGAGCTCAGAGCCGAGCGCGAGAGTCTGCGCCAGCAAAAGCTGCAGGCCCTCGAGGTCGAACGCGAGCTAAACAAACGCCAACGCGAGATCGACCGTGCCCGCCGCGACTGGGAATCCCGCCACGGCCCGATCGACCGCGTTTAAGAGCTGCAAGTCTGACCCTATTTTTTTAAAAAGCCCGCTTGATATAATACGGACATGACGATCAAGAGCATGCATCATGTGAGCGTCGTGGTTGAGGACCTCGCGGCGGCGATCGAATTCTTTACCGCGCTCGGGATGACGAAGGAAGGCGAGGCTCCGATCGAAGGTGCCTGGGTCGATCGCATCAACGGGATCGAAGGCATCAAGGTCGATATCGCCATGATGCGCGCCCGCGATGGCGACGGGCGACTCGAGCTGACAAAGTTTCACAACCCTGAGCTGGTCGACATCACACCCGCGATAGCCCCGCCAAACGCCCTCGGCCTGCGGAGCGTCATGTTTGTAGTCGACAACCTCGACGACACCGTTGCACTCGCCCTCTCACACGGCGGGTCGCTCATCGGCGAGATCGTCCAGTACGAGGACAAGTACCGCCTCTGCTACATGCGAGGCCCCGCCGGGATCATCCTTGCGCTGTCTGAGGAACTTTTCTGAAGCGTCCGCTCTAAAAAAAGAGTAAAACAGCATACATGGCTAAATCCCCATCTTTCTTCACACGATTTGCAAACGCGACGGCGCACGCGACCGGCAAACCGGTCACATTTATTCTAGCTGTCTCGGTCGTCGTCGTCTGGGCGGTCACCGGTCCGCTGTTTGGGTTTAGCGATACATGGCAGCTCGTCATCAATACCGGCACCACGATCATCACGTTTCTGATGGTGTTCCTTATCCAGAATACTCAGAACCGCGACGGGCTTGCAGTTCAGCTAAAACTTGACGAGCTGATCAAGGCGATCGAGGCCGCTAATAACGAGGTGCTCGACGCCGAAGATTTTGACGAGAAAGATCTCGCCGAGCGGCGCGACGAAATGATGGCATTGGCCGAAAAGGCAAAAAAGGCCGCCGACAAGCTAGAGCGAAAAAAAACCACCCGAGCCAAAACCCCGAAACGGCAGACCTAACTCGCATCTCGGCTACCCCACGTTCGAGAGCTTGGCTTTCGAACGTGCACTGACTATCGGCATTTTATAAAAAAGCCGCCTTTTCGGCGGCGGGGCGCAACTGGAGAATAGTGGCGCCGTCTTAAGCGGCTTGGAATAGAAGCGTATGGCCTGAAAAAAAAGGGCACTGTGGGCATGCCCTTCTCCTTTCCGAGCCATTTCTCGGCCTGTAAGAGGTCGAGAAAGAGTTGATAGTTTGCTCCGCGGTTATTTGCCGCCAGACAAAAGAATTCGAGATCGCGATTCAGATCTGGATAGGGATTTATCCATGCGGTCTTGACGCCCTGCAGTATTCCCGCGGACTTCCCCGCGAGAGTGAAATGATCAGATAGATTGAGGAAGGTGGGAACCTCTCTTATGACGAGTAAGCGGGAGTGGCCGGAGGCTACGCATTTGTCGTGTAGCTCCGTCATGTATGCGAGGGCGGTCTGCGGATCGATACTGGCAGCTACTAGGTGGGCCTTTAGATAGTCGTCATGCAATTCGAAGGTGAGTGAGTAGGTCATTCTGTGAGAGTCCCCATCTTCCCGATCTTTATTCGGGTGTTCCCGAACACGGAACATAAATGCAAATGCCCGGCCAACCGTAAACTCTTGCAAACAATAGAGGAGCTGCGGAGTACGATGGATGGCCTGTGCCTTCTCACGCGGAGCGCGCGGGAAAGCGCGTGGAATTTAACCGAAAAGCCGTCCCGACGCCGCACGGTCGGCAAAGAAAGAAATATTTTCGGCCTTTTGGCGAGAAAAGCAGGCGTGGCCCATAAGTTTTTTCGCCTATGTCGTGCATTCGACAGAACGCGGTCGGAGAATTTGCTAGATTTTTTGGCATGCCTTTTACCGTTCTTAAAATTCACAAGCGAGAAAGTAAACGGGTGGAAGTTATCGCCGAGGTTGATAGCGAGAGCGAGGCAAATCAAGTCGCAGGGGATGCTCATGCAAGTGAGGATGCTCACGAATATGATTTTCTAGTCGAAGCTCCGCCATCGGAGACCGGGCTGATCTAGAGAGTCCTATAGCGTGTCTGACCCCGTCAGTTTCGAAGAGTTCAGACAAGACGGCCTGCCACCAGTTCCTTTGCGTCTGCCCAATCAGTCGCCGTGTGAATGCTGTATTCATGGGTCGTAGGCAGGCTGAACGTCGCGTTTGACGGACCGTCAAAATACTCGCGCACCGTCCTGCTCGTATTTAGTGAGATCAGCAGTGCCCCGATAAAGAATGCGAGGCTAAATAGCGCCATCATAATGCCGCCATCGAGCTGCGTTGGCCTATAGTCAGTTGTTAGGAAGGATGAGAACACCCGAAGGATAGTCGACGCGGAACATAGCAACGATAGACACGCGAGATAGTGGCCGGACCTCTTTCCGCGACAGAGGTCGAGAATGCCCAGCACGGGTGCGATAACGAAAACGGCCGCACCGAAAATACTGCCCCAGATCGGCAGCGACGACGGTCCGAAGTACCATGCGTTCAACCCTAAGATCACGCCTAGCAAACCGTAAGATGTGATGCCGGCCAGGACGATCATCGTAAGACATAGAAGCGCGGGCACAGGTTTTCTCATGCCGATTTACACGCGTTCGGTGGCAACAGGTTGCGAGAAGTATTAGGAGGTACCGCCTCACTCGGCAGTTTCAGAGAAGTGCAGGCTTGACCCGTCAATTCTGACCCCTTCAGTTTTTTGACCCCGTCAGGATTTTGACCCCGTCAGGTTTTCGATCATTCGACAACCTCGAATTGGACGTACTGGGTTGCGATCGCATTTTGGGCGTTTGCGAGAGTGTCGGTGACGATGATCTGCAGGACATAGTCGCCAGGCTCCATTTGGCGGCCTACCGAAAGAGCACGGCTCAGCTTTAGATGCCGGACGTCAGTTTGACCCTGAAGATCCAGGGGTTTTTGCTCACCGTCGAGAACCAGCTTGCCGTCTCGAAACATCCGAATTCTGGACTCCAGCTGCGGTTGTTTGGCGGGGTTGAGTTTCGCGTTATAGATCTCAAAGGCGTACTGCAATACGGAGCCTCGCTTAGCCTGGCGCAATGCGGTGTCAGCCGTCGGGTCGCTCCTTACCTCGCCACCGTCGTGGGTCGAGAGCCGTCGCCACTCTTCCTGTGAAAGATTCGCTAAAACAATGCTCGACAGCGTAAGCCTGCCCTTCTTTAAATTCGGCACCTCGATAAATTGGCTTGCAGAGCCGACCTTACCGCCCTGTGCATCGCGGATCGCAACGCGATATTGATAGGCACCGGCCTTTTTTACCGGAAAGACAAACTGATAGACAAAACCGTCCTCAAGCATTGTCTTATAAAGATCGGGCGTCACGTTGAGCGTATGCGTTTTCCCCAAACTGTCGACGACTTGTCCGTTGTCGCCAAAACTCAGAGCAAGCACATCGAAAACGGCCTGTTTGGACCCGTCTTTCTCGTCGGTAAACTTTAGATCGCGAGCGTTGACATGCAAAAGCGAACGCACATAGGAGCCGGATCCTGCTTCATCGCCGAAGAGGGCATTTAGGCGGAGATTTATTCCGTTGACAGCAAACGGTGATACAAGTGCATTTTGGAGCTGGGCGATGGGCGTCAAGGCGGCCGATGGTTTCGGGGCAGCCTTCTCCTCCACGTTAAAAAAGCCGCTCCGATAACGCACAAGCGTGTCGCTCCGCGTAACCCTCACCGCTAGTTTGTTATAGATCTTCTTTTTCGGGTCGAATGTTTCATCGTCCGGAACATAACCGATGAGGTAGTAGCTTTGATCGTCGAGTATTCGCCGGATGCCGCCGGAAATGTCGTTAGTATTTGTGATCGCAAAACCGCCCGTCTCTTTAGCAAGGTAGGTGAGGCCGTCCCGCGTATCAGTCAATTCCTCACGTCGACCGCTCTCCGCGGCTTGTATCTCTGTCAGGGATCTTCCCTTCGTATCGTCTGCCGCCGTAAGTCCGACAACGACAACTCCGCGAGGATCGACGGTATATATCACCACCGATGCGCGAGTCGCCTTATCGATGAGAGCCCGCACAGCCTGCAGAACGCTGCCCGATTCAGTAAAACCTGCCGCATCTTTTGTAAAAAGCCTAAACCCGTCGGAAAACAGCATTATCGATTTCCGGCCGGGCAGTTCGGACATACCGTTGACCACATAGTTGACCGCGCCTAACGACCCGGTCGCAAAAACGGCGGCTTTAAAGTCGTTAAATTCGCGTTCGATCCCTTCCTGCGTTCGTTCACCGGGCTTGGGAGTTTTTTCGGTCGGTACTTTCGCTTCGCCTCCTGTTCCGCCCTGGGCTCGCTCAGCGGGCGTGGGTCCCATCGGGACCTTTTCTGTTTTTTCTTTTGCTTCGAGCGGTGCAAAAGTGGACACCCTACCGGTCCCGGACACGTTCCAGCGAACCTTTTCTATTGCCGCGTAAAGCTGTCTCTTATCGGTGGTGAATTGCTGAAGAGCGCCGATACCGGCACCGGTCCGCACGATCGCAACAAGATCCCCGTCCCGCATCTGCTCGTCAACAAATTTTTTGAGGGCCCGGCGTGCGTAATAGGTGCTTTCAAATGACAGCGTCAGGTCATCGACGACCAGCGCGATCGTCCGCTTTACATTCTCAGCTTTTATCGGCACTGGCGGGAGCGGAACACCCGAGGGCGTTATGGTTGTTTTTTCGCCCTCGGTCGTCTCTCGCGTGTTGGATATAAATGAAAAATTGCTGATCTCCTGTTTTTTTCCGTTTTGATAGATCTCGATCTCATCCGGCCTCAGATCACGGACGATCTTGCCGTTTTTATCGGTTACGGTCACATCGACCTGGATCAGATTGGTCGAGATCTTTACGACCTCGTTTTCCTCCGGCGATGGTGTCGGTGTGGGATTCTGTGCCGAAAGAAGAACCGGCGATGCGAGGATCGCGAGAATGCAAATAAAACGGACGACTCGTTGGGAATTCATAAAGCTAAAACAAAGCGCTTGCTATGATATAACTTGTTCGATTTGCAGCGAAACTTGTCCGCCTTCCGTTCTGCACTCCGCACACGAGGCGATCTTGGCGTTTTGTAAAGGAATCGGATCAGACTAGCAATTCAGAAATACTGGCCGTTTGTCGTCGAGCGAGGCGAGGATCAAGGGCATGGCGATGGGTGATCGTAGCTGTGGGTTTCAAACCACGTAAGCATGGTCAAAGATCGTCAGTTTTTTCGCCGCAAGTCCCGTTGAAGGCTTAGCCAGCTATAGCCCCAGAGCACGCAGGCCTCGTATGGGCTCGGGTTTTGGCAGCGGTCGGGCAGCCAGCGTATGTGTTCCCATCCCTTTCCGATCATCTCACGCCGCCATTGACGATACCTGGCTCGATACTCGGCCTCGCGAAGCTGGGCCTTCCTTGCCTTCCACTCCTCAAACCGCACCTCCAGCCGCTGGCCCAACATTGTCGCTGTCTCGTCCGAGTAGACCCGCACATCCGACATCCGCGTTCCGCGCACGATCTCAACAACATTCTCCTCGCCAAAGAAGGCCTTTAACTGCTCGTCGCTAATATTTGAGTTAAATCGTATAGACCGGATCGGGAGCATACGTCGATTATAACCCGATGCCAAACGTCACGGAATCGTATGTCTCCCCCCCTCGCTCGGCATATAAAACAACATCAGCCCCGCCCGCGCGTTTGCCTGCGTGTAAAAGGTCACGGCCGGCGTGAAACCATTCGCGCCTGTCGCACGTCGGACCCGCCGCAATGGCGACGAATACTCACCGATCCTTCGCGATCATATGGCTCGCCAGTTGCACTAAATACAACGTGAATGGATCGCGCTTGAGGCACCATGTTTCCCCCGCGACATTTTAACTTCTGCCGCCCCTCCGGCACGGCACCGGTAAGCCGATCGCGCCAAAAGGCGCTTTCGGCATCCTTTAACAGGAATCGGTCTACCGGCCACCGCCGCGAGTGACAGATCAAACGGTGAATGGAGAGAAAAAATGTATAAATCGATCCTATTGACTATCGCTTTAATAACTACCTGCGGTCTGGCGATGAGCGTGGACGCTCAGAACCAAAAGATCTCATCCGGCTACGGTATCGTGCCGCCGTCGGCCGACGTGACCATTACGCAACAGATCACCGCCGTCGAGGTGACGGACGGCGTCCTCGGCTGGGACGAGAAGGGCTGGGACACAATGTTCGGCTATGGATTTTCCGGCCAGGCGACGGGAGACGTGTCGGGTGTCTTCGGCCTGTCTATGAACTGTTTTCCAAGCTACCAGAAGCCGGGAATGGAGACTGCCATCACCGGCGGCATGTGGACGCTGCCGATCTATGCGTATCCGCCAAAGGGTTTCAATCAGGTCTATGTCGGCTCTATTTTCGGCAAGATCGTTGGCGGCAACATGAATAATTGGACGGAGGCTGGTACCGGTGTCTATATCGAGTTAGAGATAACGGGCGGCACGCTCGCATGGGACCGTGTTACGGGCAAGGGTTATTTCAAGGGGAACCTCACCGACACAAAGCGTGGAGAGCAACTTAACGGCGAGCTCACGCTCACGTATCTCCCGCCGACGAGGTGACGGGTTACAAGTGACGTGCAAAGTTTACGGATCCCACGACCGTTAATAAGTGCGTTGCCGGTTCTGGAGCTTCCGGGACTGCTAGAGCTAGGGTCAGACGTGCGATTCTCAACAAAAGAATTGCATGCCTGACCCTCAGTTTTTGTGACCCCCTCAGGTTTCGAATGAAAAAAGCCGCCTTGTCGGCGGCTTTTTTCAAATAGTAATAACCGATAGCGACCGTTATGGAACGATCTTGAATACCGACCAGACCGTGCTTGTAGGTATGGTGACGTCGGTGTCCTCGACGGTCATGAGGAGACCGAAATCAGTAAGCGATGTCTCGGCGTTGATCGTCGCCTCGTCGCGGTTCTTGTAGTTGTAGATCTGGCCGAGTCGAGTGTACTGGCCGTCGGGCGAGTTGGCCCAGAGAACGAACCGCTTGCTGGCCGACACCTTTTTCAGGTCGTCGAACTCAACGCGGACCGTTGTGCTGTTGTCGTGACGGTGGATATGCGCCTTCGCGTCGAGACCCTTGAGATCGCCGCTGTCGAAGTGCAGATTCGCCGTCTTGGAATCTTTGCCAAACGACGAGACGTTTAGCAGCGGGACCTCGTACTTGGTGAATGTCGATGCTGCTACACCGGTTGCGGTGGTCGTGGTCGTGGTTATCGTGGTGCCTCTCGGGTACACGGTATAACCCGTCGGAACCTCACTGGTGAGGTACACATTCGAAGCATTGATACCCGTGAGACCCTCATTTGGCGAGAGCACAAGCATAAATTTATCCATCGGTGTCGTGAACTCGGCCTTCGCCATGCCGTCTGTTGACGTCAGAGGTCCGAGCAATGTCGGAGTACCCGTTGGATCGACCGCGTACGCGTAATAGCCTGTGGACGTGGCCGGCAGGCCGTTCACATCAAAGATGACCTTGGTGCCGTTTGCCGAGCGCGTCACACGGGCCATTCCCTTACCGGTAAAGGTGCCCGCCGGCA
Organism: Pyrinomonadaceae bacterium; assembly: GCA_035995005.1. Lineage (GTDB taxonomy): Bacteria > Acidobacteriota > Blastocatellia > Pyrinomonadales > Pyrinomonadaceae > OLB17. Next base: position 4,074 of record DASYKW010000124.1, on the reverse strand, counting down.
GCAGATTAACGCTAACCTCCTTGCCAACGGGGTATTCGATCACGGTGTATGTCCCATCGGCGTTTTTAGTAACGACCGTATCCTGCGCCAGGGTGAGTGAGACTGATCCAAACACCAGAACTGACGCAAAAAGACTCTTAAAAATATTCATTCGTCTTACCTCCCTGTATAAAACAGGTTAGCTCACGTATAACAGCTGGTTTGTATTCCAGGTTACGGGTTGGTCTATCAGCGGGATCATTGCGGAAAGAAAGGGCAGGATAAGGCGGCGCTTGCGGGACAACGCCGCCCTTCTTTAGTTGATATCTTTGCCGGCCTTTAACTTGTCGATCATTGTTTGGACGGCTTGTTTGTTGGCGTCATTCGGCGCGAGGGACAGGGCCTTGGTGGCGTATTCGAGCGCCTTGGTGTAGTCGCCGTTTGCCGAGAGGCCGCGGGCCATGCCGACGAGCGTTGTAAACTGATCGGGATTCTTTTTGTAGTTGAATTCAAAGACCTCGAGTGCGGCTTTTGGCTTTTTGGCGGCGATCAGTTGCCGGCCAAATTGCTGCAGCTCGCCCATCGTGCCGAGAGGCAGAGCGCCCTTCATGATCGCGGCGGCCTCGTCGGCTCGGCCGAGCTTATCGAGTATGGCGGCTTTGGTCGAGAGACCGGTGAAAGACCTTGGGTCGCCGGGAAACGCGCTTCCGGTCGCCTGTGTCGCCCATTCGAGGCCTTTCTCGAGCTGGTAATTATTCTGCAACGTCCAATTGGCCGCGATGGCGAGACCTTGCGGCGTCCAGCCACGCGGATTGACCGATTCTGTGACAAACGCGTCGAATTGCTGCTTGAGCAGATCGACCTCAACCTTGAAGGGGATGGAGAGGCGTTCCCACGAAAGGGCCACGACAGCCGAATTGGGCGTCTGATCCATGAAGTCGTACTTCAGGTGTTCGACACTTTTCTCGATCGGCTGCGGCTTTACCTTTACTCGCAAGGCGTCATCTTTTTCCTCGTAATAGAACGAGCCCCACGCGTCCGTACGCTTGGAAAAGATAACGATACTCTCCGCCGGATCGTACGCGATAAAGAGAGCGTAGCGTCCCTTTGGCAAAGCCTGGCCCTCGACCTTTACGTCGGTGTCGAACTCGATAACGGTGTTCTCGTTTGCACCCGCACGCCACGGCGTCGGCTTGCCGGGACCAAACCCCTGATCGACGAATCCCTTGGGCACAAGCTGGCCCCAGATCTTGCCTTCGCGGCCTTTTACCTCGGGCCGATGATAGGTGATCGTGACCTGCGTCAGGCCGACCTGCTCGGAAACGACAGCCTTGCGCGTATAGCCATTTGGCACCGCCGCATTGTAAGGGACCTGAGCCGCAAGTGGGATCGCCGTCACGACGATCGCAAGGAGGAATATAAGATTTTTCATAGCTGATTTGCGGGGTTAGATGTCGAAGGCCACCGTTAGGTTTGTTTTGGGCGAGCAAACATAGCGGCGTGATGTCGATAGCTCAAAAAAGCACGTGTTCACTTCCTGACAGAAGTGGGGAACATAATTTAGAATCATCAACATATGGCGCGTCCGCTCGTACTGGAATTAGACGGGGAGGAATTCTCGGTCTCGATCAAAAAGATCGATCGCGATCAGCTTTACGGCTCGGTCGAGATCGAGGCGTATGACGAGAAGGGAAATCCGGCGAGCCTGCTGATCCTGGCGGCGGACGGCAAGACCTTGCTGGACAAAGGCGGCACGGCGCTCGCGACCATCGACGAGAAAGGCAACTCTATCGAACGGAGCACGCTCAAGGCCGTCTCATCCGCGGGTAAAGAGATCTCGGCGGTCGAGTCGTCATTCAACGTTACCAACCATCTCAAAAAGGCCGAGGTCGAGGATTATCTGTCGCAGATAGTTAAGTCGATCTATGTCATCGATCCATTCGACGAGGAGACGGACCTGAGCTTTATACAGGCGCATCTGGCCGAGGGTACGATATACAAGTTTCCCTTCAGCTATCGCGGCGGCGGGATCGATCCGGACAACGCCTTTGTGATCGGCAACAAGACGGACGCTTTTATCATCGTCGGTAAGACGGCGCGGTTTCAGTTCGCGAAGCTGAATCAGGCTGTGCAGCTTGATTCGTTTGAGGAGCAGGAGATATCGGCCGACGATATCGATTTTGATCTGTTGTAGGTGATGGCGATAAATATAAGAAATCCAAAAGGGCGAGATGCGGTGGTGGCGTTTGAGGCTGTCATTCCGCAGCGGGACGTGCATTTTGTCGACGAGAAAGGGAAGCCGGTCGTCACGCAAAAGTTGCTCAAAACGGACGTCGAGCACGATCTCGACGCACTTCTAAAGAAACGCAAGAATCTTAACGCCCTTAGCAAGGCTCTGATCAAGGAGGATCCCGAGATCGACATCGAGGAGTTCGGGATGTTCCTGACCGACACGTCGAAGGTTTACGTGTCGAAGAAAGGGATCATTCATATCGTCGACGAGGTCGAGGTCGTTTCGAAACCCGACGGCACGATCCGCGAGCGGCGTCCGAGGATCAAGGACCCGCAAAATATCAACACCGACGTGCCTCTGCGTTGGACGGGTAAGTTCATCGACAAGGACGAGGCCGCGCATAGGTTCGTGTTTACGCACAAGCGACAGTTGATCCATGTGAACGGGCTGACCTTCGACTTTCTCTACGAGATGGCAAAGGAGCTGCACGATCGCGATTCGCTGCTGCTGATCCGTGGCGGCGAGAAGGGCGATCAGCCGATCGTCATGCAGCGCGGCGGCAAGCCGTACAACGCCTTTCTCGAGGGCCGGATCGACGGCGACGCATACCTGCTTGTCCTCCAGCTCTCGAATATGGAGCTAAAACGGCCGGCCCTGCAAGAAGAAAGTCCTGAGTCCGACACAAGCACGACCGAATCCGAGTCACGAGTAAAGGGCGACGCCGCGCCAAAGAAAAAGCCCGCCGTCAAGAAAGCCTCCGCCAAATCAGCCGAGGACAAGATCGTCGAGAAGCAAGCCGCCGTCGTCGAGAAAAAGAAGACGGTCAAGGCCGCAACTTCGCCGTCGAAGGGCAAGCCCGCAGCGACCGAAAAGACGAAAGACGCCGCGAAAGCCACGACGACCAAGTCGACGACCAAAGACGCAAAACCAAAGTCCAAAGCCCGAGCTTCCTCTAAGAAATGAATCTCGACTACGACGCCAAACACATAAGCAAGAAGAAGGGCGACTACGCGACGGGCGAGGGGATCTATCTTGCCGACCCTTCGCTGCACACGCGGGCGCAGGATTACAAGCGGCAGCTGTCGGGCAAGATGCGTGCGGTCTCGGCACAGGATATTGCGAGGATCCAGGCGGGCCGCGGGTACACGGCAACGAGAAAGTATGACGGCGAATTGTCCGTCCTTTTCTTTGACGGAAAAAAGCTGATATCCGTAAATCCCGGCGGCACGGTGCGTTGGGGTTTGCCTCAATATAAAGAAGCCGAAAAACTGCTCAAGGCCGCGAAGGTCAAGTCCGCGATCCTCGCCGGCGAGCTGTACATTCGGGCTGAGAATTTCAAGGGTCTGCGCATCCATCAGGTCGTCGGCATCCTTCGTAATCCAAAGAGCGAGGAGGACATGGACCGGCTGGGACTCGCCATCTTTGACGCGATCGAGGCGGACGGAAAGAAGGTCGCCGACCTCAAGGAAACGTACAAGCTGCTCGATAACTGGTTTGCGAAAGCTGACGAGCTTGTCCGCGTCGTCGAGCACGTCGCGGTCAAAAAAACGGACGAGGTGCTCGAGCTTTTTGCCGATTGGGTGATCGACAAGGGTTCAGAGGGCATCGTTCTTCAGAGCGACACTTCCAATTGGTACAAGATCAAATCGCGGCACAATCTCGACGTCGCGATCATCGGATTTAGCGAGGGAAGCGAGGACCGCAAGCATCTTCTTCACGATCTGCTCGTTGCCGTGATGAGAGACGATGGGACATTCCACGAGCTGACGCGCGTGGGCGGCGGGTTTACGGACGAGGACCGCAAGACCATCGCCGCCGATCTCAAACGCCGCGTTGTGCCGAGCGATTATGTCGCCGTAAAT
>DASYKW010000123.1:0-22329 GCA_035995005.1 Pyrinomonadaceae bacterium | reverse complement strand
GTCTTCTCAAAAAACGGAATATCGGCTCTTCTGTCCCGTCTTTTTATAGGGCCCGTGCTGACTCCGATCTGCTGTGCAGGATGCACGCGGTACTTCATTAGCGGCTCATGTACTATGCCGACCTTGCCTATCAGTGCCGCGGTGAGCGCTATCCAGGCGTCATGACTAAGAAGGCCAATATCGGGCGTAGGGGTCAGCCACTTACGCAGGTCCGAGCGAAACGCCATCGTCGCACCAGTAACAACGTCACCCCAGACCAACTGGTCGAGTTCGCTGCCAGCGGAAAACCGATGCCTCTTGCGTTCCGGAAAGGTCTTATCCCAAAGCTTTTTCTTTAACGGGAGCGAGGCCTCATTTACAAGCTCGGCATCGGAAAATACAAGGTCGATCTCGTCATGGGTGTCCAAATAACCGACCAATTTCTCAACTTTATGTTCAAACCAAATATCATCCTGATCCGCGAGGAATATTATGTCACCGGTGCACTCACTGATAACGCGCTCAAAGTTCCGAGTCGATCCCAGCCGCTCTGAATTGATCCGAAAGTCAACTCGCATGCCGGATTCCCGAGCGAACTCTTTCACGATCGAGGCTGTTGCGTCCGAGGACCCATCATCCCGGACCACCAGCTCGTCCGGCGGTAGCGTCTGGCTCGCGATGCTCTCAAGCTGCTCGCCGAGAAACCGCTCGCCATCGTATGTGCAAAGAGCGACTGAGATTTTTCTTCGACCCCTCATAGACAATGGACTGCGTCCACCGGATCTCCGCAAGACAGGCACTTTTTTGGGGGAAGTACAGGAGCCCTTTTCGCCGAATCATCGATTGAGCGCTCGGCCCCAATGAAAGATATTCCTCACCCGACGAACGATTCCGGGACCAATCAATATCTTAGCGTATAGCGGTAATAGAACACGGTCCCGCAAGATCGTGGGATCATTAAGCAGACACCGGAAAACCCTTTTTCTCGGCTCGAGAGCTCGTGCGTACGCGTGATATGCGATGGCCCAGCGGGTAAAAGCAAGGCCGTGAAGTTTAGTGCCCATTGCTTTGGCAAGATCGGTATTTCTAGTGGCGATCGGTAGCTGAGCCATGATCCATGTGTGGAAATCGAGAGCCGTAGCAACGCGTCTGCTCGCGATTTCCAGAAAGCTTCCCTTTAGCCAGCGTCTAAAGTAAGGCACATCAGAGCTCAACGCGGGATCCGTCTCGAATGCTGCATTCAGGTACTTTCGGGCAGAGGATCTGTCATCGACAAGAAAATAAAAATACGTCTGCTGTAGATCAAGGAGAGCTTTAACTCGGGGACGTGCGAAAACATCGCCACTACAGGGCCCCTGCTCGCGCAGCTTCGCTATAACCTCAATCGTGCGTCTTAGGGCGACGTTAAAATCGATACCGATACTAGTATTTTTGTCGTGAGCTCGATAAAAGAGGTGGGTACGGGCCAGAAAGCCGGGTCGATGCCGTGCAGCCAGCCGAAGCCAGAAATCCCAATCGCTGTAGACCAGGGTAGTATCGTGGGGTGCAATATCGGCGGCTGCGGATCGACGCATTAATACCGTCATCCCGTAAATAGTATTACTCATGATCAAACGTGCGACCACATCCGACGAACGAGTAATGTCTGTGCCCAGAACACCCAATTCCGGGACGAAATGCCCCGATCCGTCCACAACCACTGCGTAAGAATAGACCCAGCCGAGTTCTGGCCGTTTCTCCAAAAACGCCACTTGGTCGGCGACTTTTCTGGGATGGAGGATGTCGTCAGATGGAAGGCCCATCCAGTATTCTCCGGTGGTCAACTGGAAGCAAAGATTGACGGTATCAGAAATACCCTTGTTCGCGTGTTTTGGGTGGGTGCCGACGCGGATAATGTCGGGATAGCGATGGGCATAGTCCTTGGCGATCTCTAAGCTCCCATCCGTCGAGCCGTCATCCACAATGATGAGCTCAAGTGGACGGTACGTCTGCCCAATAACGCTCTCGATCGCCGCGGGTAGATACTCCGCATGGTTATACGAAGGGATGGTAACACTGACCTTAGGCGGCTCCGACATGCTAGATATTTCGGCCAGAAGCGGTGTCACTCACACTAGGACTACTCAATGATTAAGATGCAAACGCGGCGAACGTATCCACGAGATAGTGGGACTGTTCCTCGGAGACGTGCGGCCCGATCGGCAGACTCAGAACCTCGTCGGCCATGCTCTCGGCAATTGGAAATGCACCCTTGGAATGACCCAGTTCGGCATAGGCCGGCTGCAGATGCGGGGGACAAGGATAGTGAATAAGGGTATCGATGCCGGCGTCCTTCAAAAATTCCTGTAGCTGTTGGCGCTGTTTTGTCTGGACGACATAACAATGCCAGATCGCGTCGTTTGCGGCTAAAACGCAAGGTAACCTAAGGTCGGCGACGCCCTCAAGCGTTTGAGTGTAAAACTCCGCGAGGCGTTTACGTCGATCGTTCCACTCGTCAAGATGGCTAAGCTTCACCCTTAAAAACGCTGCCTGCAGAGGATCCAACCGGGAATTAAATCCCTTTTCCTGATTGTAATATTTTTCCCGTGACCCATAGTTCCTTAGCACACGCAGCCTGTCGGCCAAGTCGTCGTCGTCCGTCGTTACCGCACCCGCATCACCGAAGGCTCCAAGATTTTTACCCGGATAAAAGCTGAACCCTGCCGCATGTCCGAGTGCTCCCGCCGCTCTTCCCTTGAATCGCGACCCCTGCGCCTGAGCGGCGTCCTCGATCACTTTTAGACCATATTTGTCCGCTATCTCATTTATGGCGCCCATGTCGGCGGTTTGGCCGTACAAGTGAACGGGCATGATCGCCTTCGTTCGTTTTGTGAACGCATGCTCGAGTCGATCGGGATCGAGGTTGTAGGTTTGTCGGTCCGGCTCTACGGGGACGATCGTCGCACCCGAGTATGAGACGGCAAGCCACGTGCCGATATAGGTGTTCGACGGGACAATGACCTCGTCGCCAGGACCGATATCATAGGCGCGAAGTATCAGGTGAAGAGCGTCGAGGCCATTGGCAACACCAATGCAATGGCGGACACCGCAATACGTCGCAAATTCGTTTTCAAACGTATCAACCTCTTCACCGAGAATGTACCGGCCCGAGGCAATGACACGCTTGTACGCCTCGTCAAGCTCATCTCTGATCTCCGAATAGACCGCGTTAAGGTCGAGAAAGGGGACGTTCATTCACGGCCCCGCGCGGCTTTTAGGAAATCGGGATACTGCCGGTAATAATCCTGCTCGTCAAAAAAGTCGGACGCCAATACCATGCACACAGAGCCGCCCGAGAAGTTGTCGATGTCACGCCAAATCATGGGACATACGTAAAGCCCTTGGTATGAGCGGTTCAAATGAAATCGTTTTTTTGTAAACCCATCGTCCAAAACGATGTCAAAGCTCCCGGACATCGCTATGATCACTTGCTTTAGGTTCTTATGACCATGCCCCGCACGCGACTCGCCGCCGGGAACGTCGTAAAGATAATAGACACGCTTTATATCGAAAGGAACGTGCCGGCCCGCCTCGATAAAAGTAAGATTGCCCCGCGGATCGTTGATACGCGGCAACTCGATGATCTTACATTGCTCAAGATGTCCTTCCATTTACCCGCCGATCATCAGTTCGTAAGTATCATATACTACGCCGCTCGCCCCCCAACTCTCTTTAAAGGCCGCGAGATCCTCGTTTAGGTAATGTCCGCTCTTCTCAGTCGAAATACCAAAATCAAAGAACTTTCGGTCTGCGTACTCTTCATTAATGAGCTTGGAGAGGACAGCGTCGAGGGCGCAAAGGTCGCGAGCCTCCTGCGTCGCAGCCATGTATTGAGTATGGGCGACAGTTTCGGTTGCATACACGATCACGCCGCCTACCATCTGCCCGCTATGGAATGCTCCATATAGGCGGATATTGTCCGGAAACCGGTTGTGAAGCAATTCAATCTCCGTCGCAGTATGGACGGGTGTTGTAACGTACTTTTCCGCTAGGACCTGCTTTTCGATCTGCATGAAGGCGGCAAAATCATTACTTCCACTGACCTCGATCGAATTTTTTCGGCTCTGATTTATCGCCCACTTGCGGCCCTTGGACAAACGTGACCCTCCGCGAAGATCGATCGTTGACGACACGTCTCGTCGAACGAGCGTAGCGCCGCAGCGAAACAAGGCATAGAGATCTTCTTCAGCCGGCCATGAATGGTATATGTGTGGTATCGCCTTATACACCATTCGCGTGATTCCAGCAGTGCCCAAATACTCTACCAAAGACTCAAAGACCTGCAGCGTGGCCGCCACTTTCATTTTCCTGTTCGAGATGACCCCGCCGAATGTTAACCCACCGTGTGAAATAAAAGTATTTCCGTCGCGGCTCGATGCCATTAACGCACTTAATCGATCGCCTGCGTAGAACATCAGAGAGTGATCCAAAAACCGGTCCGCATGATACTCCATGTAATCGCGCCGAAACATGAAGTGGCCCTGCTTCGAATCGCGAACAAACTGGTCCCACGCATCCTTTTGGAGCGGGTCATACAATGCGACACGGGGATTTGCCTTGTTTGAATTATCGTCCACGGGAGATCAGTCGCCTGGAGGAAGCGCGTAACAGATCACATCCATTCCGTCCTCCCCTTGGGTCCGGAGATAGAATCGGTAGTCCTTTGTTTTTGAGGCGACATACAGCGGCAGCTGCCAGAGATCATCTGGCCTGTGATATACACTGATCGCAAACATCGTTTGAGAATCCTTAAAGAACTTCTCGCACCCCGCCAACGCTTCCGACTCGGCCCCCTCTACGTCGAATTTGAGGTACACAGGGCCGCCATCTGCCCTCACAACGTCTTGAATGGGGAAAATATCGATCTCGGCATCTCCGGAATTATTGACCGATGAGCTCATGTTTCCCGCAGAGTTAAAACGCAGCTTGGATCTCTCCTCACCCACGCCGGCGTTGAACAAATGGATCTTTTGCACGATGTTGCCTGCCAGGCCTTCGACATACGAGCTCAATTTATCAAAATTCCTCTTATCGGGCTCAAAGGCGTAGATCGCGCCGAAACCCTCACCTTGTTGTGCTAAAAAAAGCCGGATCGTGTCACCGTCAAAGGCCCCACAATCGACGAATACGACCCGATCCGAGAGCCGCATACCGATATCAGTAGGAAAATAATTTCCATGGTCAGCCGGAGGCAACTCAGCGTGATCAAGATGCAGCCTAAAGCGGACGTGGGCAATGAACTGTTGGCGCGACTCTTCGTCTTCAAACAAATCGAAGGCGTCGCGAATATCCCGCTGTTTGCTTAGCATCAATTCCGGCGGCTCAAACTGGTAGTAGGGGAGAAATTCCCCCGGGTGGCGCCAAGCCATATGGAGGAAGGAGAACACCCGGTTCTCGGTCAATTGCTCAATCCGTGCCCGCGCAGTTACAAAATTAAGGCGCGGATTGAGGATAGTGACAATAAAGACCGCGTTTGCCCCAAATCGTGCGGCCGCGGCCTGAGGGGTCATGACAGGCAATCCCTCTATTATCCTTCCCTGCTTCTCAGGCGTGTCGTCGGCGAATGAAACGGGCTCTATTCCGATGGCCCGAAGTTTATGCAGAACGGTCAAGCCCAATTCCCCAGCTCCATAAAGTACGCAGGGGCCGCCGTTAATGGCATGACCAACGGCTCTCATCCGTTCGGCAGCCTCGGAAGGCGCTTCAGCGAGTAGATCGTCTAATTCGGAGGCACACGCCTCAATGACCCCTGTTCTCTTCATCGGTATTTCCTTTGACTCACGATAGAACCGATGGATCGGTTTGAGCTAACCGAGCAATTCTCGCTTGCCGCCATGTCGCGACGTTCTCTCCTGGCTCGCTTTCGTAGCCAAGAAATCGGCTGAGAAATAGATCATCGCTATATCTTCCCTGCAGCATCTTCGGAAAACTGAGCTGTTGTTTCAGAAGCGGCAAGGAGTACATGTGATTGATGGCGCGGCGGGGATATGCCGACCGGTTGTGGCCGCCACGGTGATAGAGCATCGAATCAAACACCAGAACGGACCCAGCTACTGCATCGATGGGTTGTGCCTGCGCGGCGATAAACTCAACCGACGGACACACCTCTACCTTATGCGTGCCAGGTAGCACGAATGTTCCCCCCGACTCAAGCGTGAAGTCATCCACGCAGACCAGAGCACTGATCGATAGTGGCCGCGAGGATACAAAGTGCTGATAGTTAAGATCACGGTGCCACGAGCCAGCGTTCTGTTCGTCACCAACCTGAGGGACGTTCAGGACTCCATTTTGCAGCATCAAAATGAAGTAATCGCCTAGAAAATGCTCGACCACCGAGAGGATCAAGGGCTTAGCAGCAATACGCAAAAATAACTCGTCATATATAAGCGGACTGCGAACAGTGTGAGCATCGTTGATCAAATGAAGCTGTGCCTCACCGCCCGCATCGTCCACCTGCTGTTGATATATCTCGTCGAGCCGTTTACGCGCAGCTTGAAGCTCGTCCTTGGACAAAACGTCAGGTATGACGGTATAGCCGGTCACCGAAATGGCCTCGCCATGCCGGTCCACTTCGGAGGCTACGTCGGTCTGCTCTTTGACACCAAAGATGCGGACGGCGCTGCTTTCCATCAATGGTTCCACTACCAAGTCTCCAATTCCGCGTAACCAAAACCCGTTTCACCGTAATTGTTTCCATTGTAAAACAAATACGCACCGCATTCCGTAATTATGACGGCCGGATATGCCTGCATCTCTGAATCCCAACCCGATGAGGAAACATCGATGCCGACCTCCGAGTGCTTGCGTTGCCAGGCCAGCCCATCCACCGATTCCGCATAGGTGAGCCGGTACCCGTCAGCCTCAGTTCCGGCACCGTAGAACATTAAATAGCGCTGCTCTTTTTTGAGCACATAAGGACGCCCCACTCGATACTCGCCCTTATTCATATCGACGCAAACGGTGTAATCGTTACGGAGAGTAACTCCATCGGCCGACTCGGCATGACGAATATTATAGCTCGGCAGCTGTCGTCCCTCGGCGGATTCCGTGAATTCACTACCGCCGCCATACCAGGCTCTCCAGCGCCCATTTTCGTACATCATCGTGTGGATCACGCGAAAAAACAATTCATCATCCGTCCGATCGCATATCGGGACATCGCTATAGCGCTCGAACGTCTCGCCACCGTCTGAACTGATCGCCAAGCCGCCAAAGACGTAGAACTTTACTCTCTGCCCGAGCTGGTAACCGGCGTAATAGAGATATAGCTTGTCGTCTCGCTCGATGATCGCACACGGAACAACACCGTTCTCATCGAAGGCTCCCGGGATGCCGATATCGAGCACGGGCTCGCGTGATACATCTAGCACTTGGGACGGGTCATTAGCGCTGACATCCACATAGCCGACCCGGCTGACACCCTCTCGGGTACGCATTCCAACGAAGACGCGAATCGAGCCGTCCGAGCGCAAAAGCGGCGTCGGCTGTAACGCTCCTTTCTGCGCCCACCAAGAATCGCCATCGGGCCCATATATCAGGCCTTTCTTATTCCATTTCATTGACTTTCGGAGGGCTCGGTTACCTTCATCACTGCGAAGCTGTCCTTGGTCTCGTCGGGCCGTGCGGGATTGCCTTTGTAGATCTTTCGGGGCTCGGTGCTTTTGTGGATCACGGCGCCCATGGCGATAAGATTGTCGCGTGCGATCACAACGTCATTCGCAACACTACTGTTGACTCCAAGAAAACTGTATTCGCCCACGTCGCAATAGCCCGAAACCACGACATGCGACGAGATAAAAACGTTGTCCCGAATGACGCTCTGATGGCCGATGTGATTGCCGCTCCAGAGCACCACATTATTGCCGATCTTTACTTTGTACTGGATGACGTTGTTCTCGAAAATAAAGCAGTTCTCACCGATCTCAACATTGTGCCAGACGAAAGCGCGGCTGCTCACATAGGAGGCACAGGTGTATCCCTTCGCTTTTAACGCGTTGAAAAGGCGTTCTCTGACGCGGTTGAGCTGGGTATATGAAATGGCCGCGAACGCATCGTATTCCGCGGGCGGGTAGTGTGCCTCGATCTCCTCGAGGTCCACGACCGGCAGACCGAAGAACTCATCCTTCGTCTTATAGGCAGACTCGACCGCAAACCCGGCCACTGTGTATGGCGAATCGTGAGTAAAATATTCGTATGCCAGCTCGGCGGTTTCTCCGTCGCCGATAATTATTAACTGTTGTGCTCCCATAATTACGGCCTCATGATGAGACTATCTTCGCACCGTTTGCGGTTGGCAGATGGTGCCGTTTGAGCACCGTTCGGCGTCAAAAATTCATCTCCAATAGATGGCTCTGAGTTTGGCGGTTTTCGCCGTGACCTATTACTATTTTTCTCAGCTCCGATCGTGATACGCAGCTTAAGTTATCCGCTCTGAAAGGAAAGCCGTGTCCCACGTACAAACTGGACGGATCACTCCAGGGAACTCATTGAAATTCCCGTCCCGGTCAAGGTTATCATGGACGTCGAAGACCAGAACATCTTCCATGCGAAACAAAACCTCACGTCGATTGCGGCCAAACTGGACACTGAAAGAATATCGCCTTGAATTCAGGATGCCGGGCGGAAAAACCCCGGTAGTTCGATAAAGCCCGGTTCCTAATTTTCCGTCTGATGAACAGACCGCTCCGATATGGGCAATATGGGTACCCTGGTTGTCCAATAAGTCCCAGGTCACGTCTATATCGGATTTATCGAGATTATTTTGAAAATCTATCTCGAAGACAATTCTATCGGTGGCTAACAACAGTTGATCTGGGGGTTTATTTAGGCCGTGGACCGAGACGCGCCTGACTCTAATATTATTGTTACCCGGCATTTCATCTATCGCCCAGTTTCTCTCGGAAGCCGATTCTATGCCCGCCTGCAGGTATTTATCGACCGTCTCTTCAGCTTTGGAATCAGATATCACTTGACCATGCTGCAAACACAGAGCCCTTTCGCAAAGATTCTTTACGGCAATCATATTATGACTAACAAATAATACCGTTCTCCCGCGCTCGGCCACGTCTTTCATCTTGCCCAGACATTTCTTTTGAAACTCGGCGTCGCCGACCGCCAAAACCTCATCAATTATCAGGATTTCCGGGTCGAGGTTAGCAGCGACAGCAAAGGCGAGACGCATGTACATCCCGCTTGAGTATCGCTTTACCGGTGTGTCGAGAAATTCCTCGATCTCAGCGAAATCGACGATCTCGTCGAATTTGCGAGCGATCTCCTGGCGACGCATTCCCAAGATCGCTCCGTTTAAGAAGATATTTTCTCGGCCTGTCAGTTCAGCGTGAAAGCCCGTTCCGACTTCGAGCAATGAGGCGATGCGACCGAATAATTCCACACGGCCGGTAGTCGGTTCTGTGATCCGCGACAGGATCTTTAACAAAGTGGATTTCCCAGCACCGTTGCGCCCTATTATCCCAACCACTTCGCCGGGCATCACCTCGAAATTGATGTCTTTTAAGGCCCAAAAGCGGTCATTACCATTCTTTTTCGCGCCCCTTAGCGCGTCGATTGGTCGGCGGGCCGCGTTGACAAGCGATTCGCGCAACGTTGAATACGGTTCGGCTTTAAGGCCGATCTGATACTGCTTACCTAGATTTTCTACTTTGATGATCGGCTTCATCTACTAAATTATGTCCGCAAAGGTCCTTTCCATACGACGAAATGAATAGGCGGCATAAAACAAAATGACCACGGTCAACGCAGCTGAGATTCCCAGCGATAACCAGTCGAAGGGGGACCCAAAAAAAGAGGAACGATACCCCTCGATCAATCCGGTCATTGGGTTGATCGATAGTAAGAACCGCCACTTCTGGGGCACCATACTGGCTGGATAGATGATGGGCGTTGCAAATAATCCGAGCTGTATGAGAAAAGGAAGGGCATATCGAATATCGCGATATTTCACATTGAGTGCCGATATCCACATCCCAACGCCGAGGGCGAGCAGACTCGTAAATACCACGAGCACCGGCAGCATGAGGATATTTACCGAAATGCCTACGCGATAGTAGAACATGAGGCCGACGAGCAATCCGAAAGCGATCGCAAAATCTAGCAGCCCGGCGGCAACTGATGCCGCGGGGATGATCATGCGCGGAAAATAAACCTTGGTTATCAGGTTCGTGTTTCCGACGAGACTATTGCCACTGTTCGTTATCGCGTTCGAGAAAAACGTCCAGGGCAGCAGCCCTGCATATGCAAAGAGCGGGTACGGGATATTGTCCGAAGGCATCCCGGCCAGCCGGCCAAAAAAAAGCGTGAAGATAAGCATCGTAGCGAGCGGCTGAATGATCGCCCAAGCTGCTCCCAGCAAGGTCTGCTTATATCTGACCTTAATGTCCCGGGCCGTAAGGATATACAGCAGATCGCGATACTGCCAGATCTCTCTCATCCGAAGCGGCAGGCGGCCCCGACTCGGCTCTATAACGACAAGCGGCCGCGCCGGCAGCAAATGCCCTGAGTGCGGTTCGATGGCGGCTTGGGACGTGATAATCTCTGACATTACGCTGTAGATTGTAGCAGAGCAGCCTTTTTTGCACCTCCAAGGCTTTTGCACGGCAATTATGGAAACGATCACGACCTCAATTCAAGGCCTCCTGAGCGTGCGCCTGGAGGTAAACGGCGATGAGAGAGGCTTTTTTACTGAGCGCTTCAAGCGCTCAGGGTTTGAGGCTGCCGGCCTGCCGACCGACTATGTTCAGGACAATCATTCGCGTTCGGCCCCGGGAGTATTACGAGGCATTCATTACCAATATGCCCCTGCTCAAGGCAAGCTCGTCGGCGTGACGCGTGGGGTGATCTGGGACGTCGCGGTGGATCTGAGACCCGAATCCCCGTCCTTTGGCGAAAGTTACGGTGTCGAGCTGAGCGATATGAACGGGTGTCTCTTGTGGATCCCGCAGGGGTTTGGTCATGGGTTTTGCGTCCTCGGTGACGAGTCAGCCGACGTGCTGTATAAGACGACCGCCGAGTACGAGCCGGCCGCTGAGGGCGGTATCATTTGGAATGATCCGGACCTCAAGATCGAATGGCCACTCGCTGAACCCACCATTTCTCAACGAGATACGGAACTCGCAACCTTTGCCGAGTATCGAGCAAGGCCGCCCCGATGGAGTTGGTGACTGCAGCTCAAAAGCAAGGTAAACTCTTACCAGAATACTCATGAAAGGTTTAGTTCTAGCAGGCGGTCTGGGCTCACGGCTTCGGCCACTAACATCGGTCACAAACAAGCATCTTTTGCCGGTCTATGACCGGCCGATGATCTATTATCCGATCCAAACGCTGGTGAATGCCGGTATCGACGACATCATGATCGTCACCGGCGGCAATTCCGCCGGTGATTTTCTTAAGTTGCTTGGTAACGGCAAAGAATTCGGCCTAAAGCACCTCAATTATACGTACCAGCAGGGCGAGGGCGGAATCGCGGATGCGCTGTCACTGGCTGAGCATTTCGCCGCAGGTGGCCCCATTTGTGTCGTGCTCGGCGACAACATAATTGAGGGAAATATTCGAGCGGCGGCAGAATCGTTTGGAAAACAAGTCGATGGAGCGAAGATCCTTCTCAAGAGGGTTGACGATCCGGAGCGTTTCGGCGTTCCAGTGCTAGACGGGACGCGCGTCGTGCGTATCGAGGAAAAGCCGCAGGAACCCAAGTCTCCCTACGCTGTGATCGGTATCTACATGTATGACGCATCGGTCTTTGACATCGTCCGAACGCTCAAGCCTTCCGGCCGGGGCGAGCTCGAGATCACTGACGTCAACAACGCCTATATTGACCGGGGAACGATGACGTGGGAAGAGCTTGACGGCTGGTGGACCGATGCTGGAACCTTCGAAAGCCTGCTTTCCGCCACGAACCTTGTCGCCAAAACCGGCGCCAACAATATGCAGATCGTCGCTAGCGAGGCCCACAGCTCATAGATCATGAAGACGTTTTTCGTAACCGGCGGCGCAGGATTCATTGGGTCCGCCTTCGTCCGTCTTGTCCTTGCCGAGCGTCCCGACGTGCGGATCGTCAATTACGATCTGCTCACCTACGCGGGCAACCCCGACAACCTCGCCGGCCTCGACGATCAGCGTCACGTTTTTGTTCAAGGCGACATCTGTGACACTGAGAGAGTTCTTCCGGCGCTGCCCGACGGGGCCGATGCGGTCATAAACTTTGCCGCCGAATCGCACGTCGACCGCAGCATTGCATCCGCAAATGAATTCGTCCGCACTAACGTCATGGGCACGCAAGTGCTCTTGGACGCCGCTCGCGCAAAGGGCGTCAATAGGTTTTGCCAAGTCTCGACCGACGAGGTGATGGGCAGCCTGCCCGACGACTCGGACGAGCTTTTTACCGAAGCATCGCCATTCGAACCGAATTCACCTTACGCAGCGTCAAAGGCTGCAGCCGAGCATCTCGTGCGGGCCGCTCGCGAGACTTTTGGTCTCGACACGGTTATCACGCGTTGCGGCAACAACTACGGTCCACGCCAGTTCCCGGAGAAGTTCATCCCGCTGATGATCGCTAACGCTCTCGCCGATCAGCCGATCCCTGTTTATGGCGACGGCAGGAACGTTCGCGACTGGATCTATGTAGACGACCATTGCCGCGCCGTCCTCGATATCACGGAGAACGCGCCGGCGGGCGAGACCTATAACATTGGAGCACGCAATGAACGTCATAATATCGACGTGGTCAAGTCCGTACTCGACGCGCTCGGGAAACCGCATTCATTGATCACGTTCGTGGATGACCGTCTCGGCCACGACCGCCGTTATGCGATCGACCCGGGAAAGATCGAGAACGATCTCGGCTGGCATACGGGCGAAACGTGGGAATCCGGTCTTGAGAAGACCATCCGCTGGTACCTCGACAATCCCGAATGGACCGCCCGCGTCCGTAGCGGTGACTATCTCAACTACTACAAGCAGCAATACGGGCAGGAGCTCGGCGCCGCATGAAGGTTCTCGTTACCGGCGCAAATGGCATGCTCGGCACGGCAACCGTCGAATATTTGTCCTCGGTTGGCGACGATGTAATTGCGTTGACAAAGGGTGATCTCGATATCGCAGATACTGAGCTTGTCCGCAACGCCGTCAAGAGCGCGTCACCCGACACGGTGATTAACTGTGCCGCCTGGACAGATGTCGACGGTTGCGAGACTGATCACGAAAAGAACTACGGCGTTCATGCCCGCGGACCGGAAAATCTCGCCATCGCCTGTCGTGAGATCGGAGCAAGCCTTATTACGGTCTCGACCGATTATGTCTTCGACGGCACAAAGGGCGGCTTTTATACCCAGCGGGATGATCCAAATCCGACAAGCAAATACGGCAGTGCAAAACTTGCGGGCGAGCGCTTAGCGCAAGCGGCCCTCGCGAGAACGATGGTCGTCCGGGTCGGATGGCTGTTTGGCTCCGGCGGCAAGAACTTTCTCAGCAAGCTGCCGGAGCTGCTGCGGAGCGGCCAGAGACTAAAGGTCATCGCGGACTCATACGGCACGCCGACCTATGCGCCGGATATGGCAAAGCGCCTTCGCGAATTGGCCATTCTCGATCTACCCGGCATCTATCACATGGCAAACTCCGGCAAAGGAACGAGTTACGCCGGGTTCGCACGCGCGATCGGCGAGGACAGTTCGCTTATCGAAGAGGTTGCGGCTGCAACGCTGCTTCGTCCTGCACCGCGGCCTCAAAACTCCCGTTTGCGGTGCTTGCTGGCCGAGGCCATAAAACTAGAGCCCCTTCCCGATTGGGAAGAGGCGCTGCAGCATTTCGTCAACCAGACGGCGTCCACCGAGGTCGCGTCTCAGTGATCATGTTTCACGCCGTCCGGCGTGCCGTGGTAGATCTCACCGCCCGCGGCGACAAATTCCTTCGCCTTTTCTGACATTCCAACCGCTAGGGCCTTTTCCGCCTCAAGGTTTTGAGCGTTGGCGTAATCGCGAACGTCCTGCGTGATCTTCATCGAGCAAAAGTGTGGGCCGCACATTGAGCAGAAGTGGGCCAGCTTGGCACCCTCGGCAGGTAGGGTCTCGTCGTGGAACTCTTTCGCCTTTTCAGGATCGAGTCCGAGGTTGAACTGATCTTCCCAGCGGAACTCGAACCGAGCCTTTGAGAGTGCGTTGTCGCGGTACTGCGCGCCCGGATGACCTTTTGCGAGATCCGCGGCGTGGGCGGCCAGCTTATATGTGATCACGCCCTCTTTGACGTCCTGTTTGTTGGGCAGTCCTAGGTGCTCTTTGGGCGTGACGTAGCAGAGCATCGCGGTCCCGAACCATCCGATCATCGCCGCACCGATGCCGCTCGTGATGTGATCGTACCCGGGAGCGATGTCTGTCGTCAGCGGGCCAAGCGTATAGAACGGAGCCTCGCCGCAGACCTCGAGCTGCTTGTCCATGTTCTCCTTGATCAAATGCATCGGCACATGACCCGGTCCTTCGATCATCGTCTGACAATCCATCTCCCACGCGACCTTCGTCAGCTCACCGAGCGTATCGAGCTCCGCAAATTGGGCCTCGTCGTTCGCATCGGCGATCGAACCAGGGCGCAGACCGTCGCCCAGCGAGAACGCTACGTCGTAAGCGCGCATGATCTCGCAGATCTCTCTAAACCTTGTGTATAAAAAGCTTTCCTGGTGATGAGAAAGGCACCACTTGGCCATGATCGACCCGCCGCGAGACACAATTCCAGTCGTGCGTTTGGCGGTCATCGGAATATACGGCAGCCGGACGCCGGCATGGATGGTGAAATAATCAACGCCCTGCTCGGCCTGTTCGATCAGCGTATCGCGGTAAATTTCCCACGTCAGGTCCTCGGCTTTGCCGTTAACTTTTTCGAGCGCTTGATAGATGGGAACAGTTCCGATCGGCACCGGCGAATTTCGCAGGATCCATTCGCGGGTCGCGTGGATATTCTTGCCGGTCGATAGGTCCATCACCGTGTCGGCTCCCCAGAGCGTCGACCAGCGCATCTTCTCGACCTCTTCTTCTATCGACGATGCGATCGCTGAGTTGCCGATATTGGCGTTGATCTTTACGAGAAAATTACGGCCGATAGCCATCGGCTCCGACTCGGGATGATTGATATTGTTCGGGATGATCGCCCGGCCTCGTGCGACCTCGTCGCGAACGAATTCCGGCGTTACGAACTCAGGCATCGACGCACCAAAGCTTTCACCCTTATGCTGATGCATCAGCGATGAACGGTCGCCGCCGTCGCCATTCTGCAGCGTCTGAAAGGCGATCCTTCTACCTAAATTCTCTCTGATCGCGACAAACTCCATCTCGGGCGTGACGATGCCTTTGCGCGCATAGTGCATTTGTGTAACGCATGCATCGGCTTTCGCGCGAAGCGGAGCACGGCGCAGGCCTGGGAATTCCTCTAGCCGCCCGTTGTCTTTGGCCTTCGCGATATCCTCGGCCCCGATCGTCAAATAACCGTTGTCCTGCGGCAGAATCTCGCGGCCCTCGTATTCCTCAACGTCGCCGCGGCCAACGATCCACCCACGACGGAGCGCCGGCAGGCCATCTCGGACATCGTGATGAGCGGCAGGATCTGTCCAAGGCCCGCTCGTGTCGTAAACGCGGACCGGCGCGTTTTCCTCGATCGCGCCGTCCATCCCTTTTGAGGGCGACAATGCGATCTCGCGAAACGCTACGCGTAAATTGTGTTTGCCTTGATTGACGGGGTTGCCGTTAGTCTCGACGTAGATCTTTTGCGAGGCAGGCAACTTGACCTGATCGGTCGTAAGTTCAGAATTTTCGGACATTTTGTTTCTCCCTTCGTCGGTATTATCCGCATCAGGTTCTAAGGATCATCGCCCGCCTCAGGCGACTCTCAGCCGTTTGCGTCGACGGCCCTCCTGAAAACTGTGGTGCAGTCAATATTGTATTCCAAACTGCCGAGGGACCGGAAAAATGACCACGGGGGACAACTTTGCGGGCGTGCTGATATACTAACTCTAGGTGTTAATCGTTGTTTAATGCCTTGCAAGGGAATCATGAAATGAGAAAACTGGTATTCGCTATCGCTATGGTATTTTGCCTGCAGATCTCGTTTCAGGTGTATATGGCCATCGAACGCTCGAACGCGGACTACGCCATTCTTGGGACTGGAAGCTCTCTCGAAAGCGAGACCGCGCCAACGATCGACCTGGCGAAACTCCACACGGACCTTGTCACGTCCGTGGCGGAAACCGAATACCGTGCGGGCGTGAGTAGCTCGCGAAGATCCCATTCTGCTCCTTCCGCAACACAGGCCAGATACAACCGCCCCCGTGCGATTCCTCAGACGAACACCACGGCCAAATGGAAGCCAATAGAGATCACCTACACAAAACCCGCCGCGTCAGAAACGGCTAAGTTCTCAGGTGGACATAAGGCGTCAACGCGTGAGCCCGACGAAAAGAGATCGTTCTTCGCCAAGGCTTTACCGATCATCAAGAAGCCCTACGACTGGTTAAAGGCGGTCGGTTCGAAGCTACGCTGAACCCCACTACGGGGTCCGCAGCTTGCGGAGACTTTCGAGCGACGAGGCGTAATTCGGGTCGATCGACAACGCCTTTTCGTAAGCCTTGATGGCGTCGGCCTTGCGTCCCACCGCCTGGTAGGCATCGCCAAGGCTGTCATAGACATTGGCCGAGCGCGGATTAGATTCCACATTTAGTTCAAAGATAGTTATCGCCTCGGCGTTCTTCTTTTGCTGCAATAGCAGATATCCGAATCGATTCATATCCGCCTCGGTCTGAATATACTTATGCCGAGGATCAGCCCTGAATGCTCGGAATACTTTTGCTATCTCCACGCCTCCCTTCTCGACCGCCGCGAGCATCGAGGTCCGCAGCGTCTGGCCTGGCTGAAACTCCGCGATCGCCTGCATCGCCGGGTCTCTACCTAGCCGGTAATCCTCGCTTGAGAGATCGGCGGCGAGCTCGGGAGCGGTCCACACACGACGGTCGCGCGGATCGACGTCCTGCCACCACACGCTCGACGCACGCACCTCAAACTTACTATTCGGCAGCACAAACGGTGTTGCGTCACCAAAATGATTTGGGTGCCCGGCCGTCGGCTCGCCTACAAATATCGCTTGAGTATATTTTTCGAGCTCATTGACAAAGTTCTGCGCTGCTGAAAACGTCTCGCGGCCGGTGATGACAAAAAGCTTGCCCCGAACGTCGATCTTAGACTTGAGTATGTCGATAACCACTTGTCGATTGAGCCCATTGTTCCCGCCGCCGTTGAAACGCAGGTCTAAGACGAATCTATCGACCTGATCCGCCTCTACCGCCTCAAACACCCGCTTGTAAAAGGCCGCCACGGTCTCGTTATCCTTATTCGCAACGGCATTCTGCTGGACGTACATCGTCTTGCTGTCTTTCAAATACTCGAACCAGAAGTTATTCGCCGGATCCTTGCGGTACAGGGCCTGTACCGTCGCAGCGTCCGCCCACGCATCCGGTGGTTGGAGAAAATCGCTAAATGCGGCGGTTGGTTTTAGGTCTACGGACCGTCGTTTTCCGCCTTGTTCAACGGTCAGGTGCAGGATCTCATCGTCCGAGACGATCTTTAGGCCATGGAGGATACCCGGCACGGACATCGACATCGGTGCATGATAAAGACGGGCCATGTCGTTATCGCTGAACGTCACGGTTTTGACCTGTTTCACGGCATCGTCGACGCTCAGGTTCCCGATCCCAATGACGCGGCCCCCGACGAGGTCCTTATTCTCAGGACTTGCCCGCACGATAAACAGGCCATCAGAAAACGCATAGAACCTCACTGGGTAGAACTTTGACTGGGTGATCGTTGGCGAGAATAGGCTGGTATGCCCGTCCTGGATCATTGCTACGATCCGCATCATTCCGACCATCATCTCGTCGCGTGAGGCCGCACCGGCCCGGTCACTCAAGGCCTTAACTGCCGCGTCAAAATCCTCCCGCTTCATCCACTTGAAGGCGTTCGGGTGGCGTTTCGGTAGTTCATCCGCAAGGTATCGAACGTCAGCCCGCCATTGGTCGGCCGTCAGGGCCTGACTAAAGACCGGTAGCGCCGCGATCGCGGCCACAAGAGCGAGAGCGAGAAGACGCAAGTAAGACATAAATTATCCGTAGTGATGTTGTCGGGTCGTAAGCTTTTACGGCTCTCATCGGCAAAAAGATGCGCAATTTTTGTCCGATCGGCGCATGAGGCGTTTGTACGCCAGATAACAATTACGTCATCCGTGCCTCTGTACACTTCTTAAAACCGGATCTTACTCAACGCTTTTTTGGAGGGGATGATGAAACAACTGCTTTTACTAGGTGTCCTAACAATTGCCGCGATCGTTGTGCTGATCGCTTGCGGGGGCACGTCGGTCAACGTTAATACAAACAGCATGACCAACTCTGCCTCGAATGCCGCAAACGCCGTTGCGAACATGGCCTCGAATGCCGCTAACACGGTCGCAAATACCGCGAGCAGCCTGACGACGCCCAGTCCCGAATCCTTTATGAAGGACGCCGCCGAGGGCGGAATGGCCGAGGTCGAGATGGGCAAACTCGCGGCCTCCAAAGCCAAAGACCCGGAGGTCAAGAAGTTTGGCCAGATGATGGTCACCGATCACACCGCCGCGAATAACGAGCTCAAAGCTCTCGCCGCCAAGAAAAACATTCAGCTCCCGGCTGATAGCGGCTCACACAAGTCGGACATGGACGATCTCTCAAAGGAAACTGGAGCGGATTTTGACAAGGACTACGTCGAGATGATGGTCGACGATCATGAGGCCGACGTCGCGAAGTTTCAGAAGATGGCGGATAACGCCAGCGATCCTGAAGTAAAGGCATTTGCTGCAAAGACACTGCCGACGCTGAAGAAGCATCTCGATGCCATTAAGGCTATCCAGGCGAAGATGAATGGCGGTGGTGCTAGAACGGCGAACGCGAACGCAACGCACAAATAACACCATTGAGCTACAATTAGCCCGAATGAAACGGGTTTTCACCTTAATTTTGCTGGCCCTTTCCACGCTAACTGGCGTCGGATGCGGCCAGCAAAATAGCGCCGCCGTCCAAGATGAGGTTTATTCAACCGCAAAAGACAACATCCGGTTCCGTGTCGAGACCGTAGCAACCGGACTAGAAGTGCCGTGGGCGTTCGCATGGCTGCCGAATGGAGATATGCTCGTGACCGAGCGAAAGGGCCGCGTAAGGGTCATCGAGAAGGGCAAGCTCCGCACGGAACCTGTCTTCACCCTTCCCGACGTCGAGCCGACTGGCGAAAGCGGTCTGATGGACATCACGCTTCATCCTGATTTTGCCAAGAACAACTACGTCTATCTCGCCTATTCGTACAACAAGGACGGCAAGCAAGTTAAGGTCGTTCGTTATGTTTACAAGGACGGCAAATTCACCGAGGACAAGACGGTCGTCGATCACATTCCGGGTGCGCCGAATCACTCGGGAATGCGCTGCCGATTTGGCCCGGACGGTAAGCTGTATGTCACCGCGGGCGACTCGACCGACTGGACGCTGGCCCAAAAGCTGGATTCACTTGCGGGCAAGGTCCTGCGTCTTAACGACGACGGCACGATCCCAACTGACAATCCGTTCCTCAAAACGCCCGGCGCCAGAGGCGAGATCTGGACATACGGCAATCGCAATCCGCAGGGGATCGCATGGCAGCCGGGCAGCGGCCTTGCTTTCGAGACTGAGCACGGCCCGAGCGGATTTGAGATGAAAGGCTTTGGCGGCGATGAGGTCAACATCCTCGAGGCCGGCAAAAATTACGGCTGGCCCGAGATCCATCACACCGAGACCCGCGAGGGAATGGTCTCACCGCTGCTCGAATATTCACCGGCATGTGCACCGGCCAGCGGGACGTTTTACAGCGGGACTCAATTCCCTGGTATGAGCGGTAACTTCTTTTTTGGCTGCCTCGTCGGCAAACGCGTCATCCGCGTCGTCCTTAACGGCCGCAAGGTCGTCTCGCAGGAGAATCTCCTCGAAGGCGTTTACGGCCGTATACGCGAAATGGAACAAGGTCCCGACGGCTACATCTATTTCTCAACCTCCAACCGCGACAGCCGCGGTTCGCCGTCGGCTGACGACGATCGGATCATGAGACTGGTGCCGGTCCACTAGGCTTCGCTCTCTAATATCTTTTTCGCTTCGTCGAGATCGGCCTTCGCCTTTTCGTCGACCTTCGGGTATTTCAGATTTAGCGACTCGAGCTTTTTGACGATGATCTCGGAGACGGCGAGGCGCGTGAACCATTTCTTGTCGGCCGGAATAATGTACCAGGGCGACGCGTCGCTCGACGTCAGCTCCATGGCCTCGGAGTACGCGGCCATGTATTTGTCCCAGTAAGCACGCTCTTTGGCGTCTCCTGCTGAAAATTTCCAGTTCTTGTCTGGCTCATCGATGCGGTCGAGGAAGCGTTTTTTCTGCTCGTCCTTTGAGACGTGGAGAAAGAACTTTATGACGTGAGTGCCGTTGGCGGTCAGCATGTCTTCCCAATCGCGGATCTGCTGGCAGCGTTTGTTCCAAAAGTCCTTTTCAGTGTCGGGGCTCGTCGGGAGGCGCTGACCCGCCAGATACTGCGGATGAACGCGGACGACGAGCACCTCCTCGTAATGCGATCTGTTAAAGATGCCGATCATTCCCTTTCCCGGCAACGCCTTGTCGCAACGCCAGAGATAATGATGATCGAGTTCCTCCAGGGACGGCTGTTTGAATGAAGTCACCTGACAGCCCTGCGGATTTACGCCGGTCATCACGTGAGCAATGAGGCTGTCCTTGCCAGCGGCGTCCATCGCTTGAATAACGACGAGAAGTGCGTGAACATTCTGGGCGTAGAGGATGTTTTGCAACTCGCCCATCTTCTCGACATTCTTGGCGAGATCGTCGAGCGAGTCTTCCTTCTCGTCGTAGTCGCCGGTGTAGTCGGTCGGATGGTCCTTGAGGTCCACCTCGCCGAATTCCGGTACAATAAACCTATCTGTTTTCATTCCGATCATTCTAGCCCATCGTCCCTCTAAGCGTTCACCGGCGCCCTTGACACGTATGGTACACTGTATCGGAAATGCAACGCCTGCTCTTAATGATCGCGTGAAAAAGTTTTTTTATTTTGCATGGCCAATTTTGCTAAATCGTATGATGTCAATAACTTAACTGTCCCAGTCCCCGTCCATTCTAGGACAGTTGACCCTGGCGCGTCGCAGAGGACAAAACGGATGAAACGCCTGATAACTATCATTATTGTTCTCCTGACGGCAGGACTCGCGAACGCATGGTCGCAGCAGCTCACGCCGCATAGGATCATGCTAAAAAGCGGTCGGACCCTTACACTCAGCGCGCCGGCGGAATTTGAGATCATACCTGCCGCGGAGGGTATGAAGCGCGTTCGTTTTTTTGCCAAGGCTCCCGACGGCCGCACCTTTGTTACCGACATGTACAACCTCACCGACAACAAACGCGGTGCGGTCTACATTCTCGACGACTGGAATGCCGCGACCGGGAAGTTTGGCAAGGTGACGCCATATATGACCGGGCTCAAGAACCCGAATTCGGTCCAGTTCTATCGCGACGCCGACGGCCAGGACTGGTTCTACCTCGCCGAGACCGACAAGCTCACGCGGCGAAAATTCACGTCCGGCGAGACAAGACCGACCGACACGCATCCGCAGGTGCTGGCAACATTTCCAGATTACGGGCTAGATTACAAATACGGCGGCTGGCACCTGACGCGGACGATCGCCTTTGGCACTAATGGCAAGCTCTACGTCTCGGTCGGGTCGAGTTGCAACGCGTGCGTTGAAAAGGAACGCGTCCGGGCGAGCGTGATCGAGATGAACCCCGACGGTTCGCAGCAACGCGAATTCGCCCGAGGCCTGCGTAATGCCGTCGGTTTAAGATGGATCGGCGATGCGCTCTTTGCGGCAGATCAAGGCTCGGACCATCTTGGCCTGCAAAAACCCGACGAGACCTTTTATGCATTAAAAGACGGGGCCGATTACGGCTGGCCATATTGCCATTCGTCAAATGGCCGCATTTTTGCCGATCCCAAGTTCAAGCGGCCTCAAGGGTGCCGTGCGACGGCCGTGCCGTATGCGTTCTTTCCGTCACATTCGTCGGCGCTCGGTTTTGACTACTTTGCCGCCGATTCCCCGGCAGCGATCCGCGATTCCTTTCTCGTTTCCCTCCATGGCTCTACGGACAAGAGCGTTGGCCACGGTTATAAGATCGTAATTATGCGAAAGGGACAAAAGCTGCAAGACCTCATAACAGGCTTT
>DASYKW010000122.1:0-8196 GCA_035995005.1 Pyrinomonadaceae bacterium | reverse complement strand
ATCACAAGGAATGGAAATGGTGCGTTCTGACAACTATTAGAAAATGAAAGCTAGCACAAAACGTCTGATCCTTCGCATTGTTCATCTTGTCGCCGTGATACCGGTGCTTGGGTACGTTTATCAGCCTGTGGCCGAGGTGGAGCAGTACCAGCGGTTCACGCAGCTGGTCTTTATTCCGGTCGCGATCCTCGCGGGATATTGGATGTACATGGGCTTTGTCTGGGCCATCCTCGGTGCCGTGTCGTGGGTGGCATTGAATTACTTCCTCGGCCAAGCCGGCTTCGGATACGCACTGCTCGCACAGATCGTGTTGTTTATTGTGAGGTTTATTTGGAAAAAGACGACCCGCCGCTCCGTTACAGAAGCCCGCACGGAGTAAGCTCACCGCTAGCTAATGAACGACTTAAAGGCCATGCAAACGCTCGATCCGTTCGAGACCGCGATCCGCGATCTCGATCGCGGCTTGTTCGCGAAGATCGCCAGCCAATCGACCGACAACGATAAACGATCGCTGCTCGCCTGCCAGTTGGCGGTTCGCGAGTTTCGTTCAAGTTACCGGTATCTCGAGATCGGGTCGTATCTTGGCGGCAGCATTCAGCCGCATCTACTGGATCCGCGATGCCGGCAGATCTATTCGATCGATAAGCGGCCGCCCGTTCAGCCCGACGAACGCGGCATCGATTTTGTCTACGCCGACAACTCGACGGCGCGAATGCTCGAGAACCTGCGTGAGGTCTCGGCTGACGTCGAGAAGATCACGACTATCGACGGTGATTGCCGTTCGCTCGACCCGCAGGCTGTGGACCAAAAGGTCGACCTTTGCTTCATCGACGGTGAACACACTGACGCCGCTGTTATCGCTGATTTCCAGTTTTGCCTCCAGGTGCTCGATCCGGACGGTGCGATCGTTTTTCACGACGCGCAGATCACCTACAACGGCATAGCCTCGTGCGTAAAGCAGTTGCAAGAAGCGGAATGCCCCTTTAGGGCGTACATACTGCCCGATATCGTCTTTGTAATAGAGCTACGCAACTCACCAATTCACCGGCATCCGGCGATCGCAGAGAGTCTCGTAAACAATCACCAGGCTTACCTGTTTTCCCTACAGAATAACGATGAATTTCGACGCTTTGCTAACCGCTTCCCGTTTAGGCAGCTTCGAAACTTGAGGGCGAGGTTACGGGGCGGAAACATTTCGCGCTAAGAAAATGATGAAGACGAATCTACCACCGGAACAGAGAGCTGAACTCCTTACTACACTCAAAGAACGCTTTGACGAGAACACCACCTTTCACAAAGGCTTAAAATGGAATGACATCGTCAAACGGCTCGAGGCGGATCCTGCAAAGCTGTGGACGCTCGCCGAGATGGAACGCACCGGCGGCGAGCCGGATGTTGTCACCTTTGGAAAGAAAGATATCTTTTTCGTCGACTGCTCACCCGAAAGCCCTAAAGGCCGCCGCAGCCTGTGCTACGACCGAGCCGCGTGGGAATCACGAAAGGAGCACAAGCCCGCAAGCGATGCTGTCACCATGGCGAAAGAGATCGGTATCGAGATCCTCGACGAGAACGAATACCGCGAGCTGCAAAGTCTCGGCGAGTTCGACCTAAAGACGTCAAGCTGGGTCGCGACACCGGCGGAGGTCCGCAACCTTGGCGGAGCGATCTTCTGCGACAGGCGATTTGGCCGAGTGTTCACATATCACAATGGTGCAGAATCCTACTATGGTGCCCGAGGCTTTCGCGGCAAGGTGAAGGTCTAGAGCGATCTGATGGCCGAACATAGAATTTTTACGACCAGCTTTGCCAGCGTCTATCCTCATTATTTGAAAAAGGCCGAAACGAAGGGTCGCACCAAAGAAGAGCTTGACGAGATCATTCGGTGGCTGACGGGATACAGTAAAGCTGATCTAACAAAACAGTCGAGACGCGAGCCAGCTTCCGCGAATTCTTTGAAAATGCCCCACAATATAACCGCAATGCTTCTCTGATCAAAGGTGTGGTCTGCGGTATCCGCGTGGAAGAGATCGAGGACCCGTTGATGCAAAGGATCCGGTATTTGGACAAGTTGATCGACGAGCTGGCCAAAGGCAAAAAGATGGAAAAAATATTACGGACGGCGGAATAGGAGAAACTATGCTGCGAATCGTTTTGGGCGTTATCGGCGGATTCCTTGCCTGGTTGGTCGTGTGGTTCGGTAGCGAGAAAGGCCTCTCAGCCATTTGGCCGGCATTCGGAGTTGATCAACGAGCATTCGAGGAGGCCGTTAAAAATGGTGGCCCGGATGCATCGGGTTTCACAGCGAACACGACCATGCTTCTCACGCAGCTTGTCCTTGGCACAATAGTATCGGTAATGGCCGGCGCTCTTACAGCACTCATCGCTGGTGAAAATACCCGCGCCCCTCTGTTCTTCGGCATTCTGCTGCTGGCCATGGGCATAGCGAAAGCGGTGATGTCATGGCAGTATGTTCCTATTTGGTATCACGTGATCTTTACGGCGATCCTGCTTCCAATGGCGATCGTGGGCGGTAAACTGATATCCACAACTTAGTATGGAAGAGATCGCACGAGTCCTGAATAAGAATTAATGATCCAAAAAGTCAAGATCAACGACTTTGTAGTCCGCTTTGCGAATGTGAACGGCACCGGTTCGGCGTCGGCAAATGCGCTGTTTACCAAGGCAGTGTTTCGCATGGGCGTGCCGGTGACGCCGAAGAACATCTTTCCGTCAAACATCCAGGGCCTGCCGACCTGGTACGAGGTCCGTGTCTCGGAAAAAGGCCATCTCGGCCGCCGCGAGGGTGTCGATCTGATGATCGCGGTCAACCCGCAGTCGATGAAAAAGGACTATGCCGACGTTCACCTGGGCGGTTACTTTCTCTACGACTCGTCAAAGCCGCTCCCGCCCGGCTACGACCGCACCGACATTACGCACGTCGGCATCCCGCTGATGGCTCTTTGCAACGCGGAGTTTACCGACGCGCGACAGCGGCAGTTGTTCAAGAACATCGTCTATATCGGAGCTTTGTCGGCGCTACTCGGCATCGAGTTTTCAGTGCTCGAGGGCCAATTAGCAGATCAATTCAAAGGTAAAGAAAAGCTCATCGAGCCGAATATCAAAGCGTTGAACATCGGCGTCGATTACTGCAAAGAGAACTTCGATTGCCCGCTCGACATCCGCATCGAACGCCGCGATCTGCTCGGCGACAAGATCCTGTACAGCGGCAATTCCGCTTGTGGCCTCGGTGCGATCTACGCTGGTGCGACCGTCGCCGCGTGGTACCCGATCACCCCATCGACCTCCGTCGTCGATGCGTTTGCAAAATACGCCGCGAAGTACCGCGTCGACCCCGAGACGGGCAAGAACAACTACGCGATCGTCCAGGCCGAGGACGAGCTTGCGGCGATCGGGATGGTAATGGGAGCTTCGTGGAACGGAGCACGAGCCTTCACCGCGACAAGCGGCCCGGGCGTCTCTCTGATGAACGAATTCCTTGGCCTTGGCTACTTTGCCGAGGTGCCGACCGTACTGATCGACGTCCAACGCACGGGCCCTTCGACAGGGATGCCGACGCGGACGCAGCAATCAGATATTTTATTGGCGGCATACGCATCGCACGGCGACACAAAGCATCCGCTGCTGTTTCCGGCTTCTCCAAAAGAATGCTTTGAGATGACCGCCGACGCCTTTGACCTGACCGAACGCCTCCAGACGCCCGTCATTGTGATGACTGACCTCGACCTCGGCATGAACGATCACGTCACCGACCCGCTCGTTTGGGACGACAGTAGGGAATTTGACCGGGGCAAGGTCCTGACCAGCGAACAGCTCGATAAGATCGCGAGTGGATCGATGACTGGTAACGGACGCAGAAGCTCATCCGCGGGCTTGCCCGGCCGCGACGGCAGCGACGAGACCGCAGGCGAGCCGCTGCAGCAGTTCCGCGGCAAGTTCGGTCGATACTTGGACATTGACGACGACGGCGTGCCATATCGAACAATCCCCGGGACGCACACCGCCTACGGAGCTTTTGTCACGCGCGGCTCGTCCCGCGACGAGTACGCGGTCTACACCGAGGACGGCGACGCCTACCGACGCAACGTCGACCGCCTCGCCCGCAAGTGGGAAACGGCAAAGGAGCTTGTTCCTCAACCAGAATTTTATTCACCGCCGAGTCGCGGAGACGCCGAGGGAACTGAGTCAACGAGCTCCCCTCCTTACAAAGGAGGGGTGGCCGGAGGCCGGGGTGGTTCTCTCGTGAGCAGTGAGCGCGACGGAGCAATCTTTTTCGGCACGTCCACGTACGCAGCCGAGGAAGCATTAGAACTTCTTGCAGAAGAGAATATCCACCTCGACGCAATGCGTGTGCGTGCGTTTCCGTTCGGCAAATTATTCCGCGATTTTGTCGACGCTCACGAGCGCATCTTCGTCATCGAGCAAAACCGCGACGCCCAATTCCGCAGCCTGATGATGATCGAGCTCGGCACCGACGCCGCAAAGCTCGCCTCCGTCCTCAACTACGACGGCATGCCGATCACGGCGGACAATATCTTCAGGCAGATAAAAGGAGTCAAATTGTGACTGCACGCCGATCACTAGTTCTAGCTTTATTGTTAAGCGTGGGCTTCGTATCCTCAGTCGATGGCCAACGACGAACTATTCGTTCGGTGGATTTTGCTAATTTCACTTATGTTTGGCCAAGTGAGTTGGTTGACGCAGTTAAAGCAAAGCGAAAATTTACGCTTACGGGCGGTAAGTTGAAACCGAGGAAGCAACAAATGGGCGTGTCGCTTGGCAAGGTTAAATACAGTGATGTTACGGGAGATGGAATTGAAGAAGCGATCGTGAGCATGAGCATCCAAACGGGTGGCTCCGCGATTCCAGGCATGGTTTATGTTTATTCGCTTCGATCAGGACGTCCTTCGGTTCTGTGGTATTTTTCTACAGGTGACCGTGCCGATGGCGGCTTACGCAATATCTATTCGGAGAAGACGAATCTGGTCGTCGAATTATTTGGACCAAAGAAAAAAGGTGAAGCTGACGGACAATTGAAACGATTTACGCGAACACGATATGTCTGGCAAAACGGCCGCTTTCGTCGAAAGACGCCTAAGAAAATCATCGAGTTAAAAGCCTAGGAATAACACCATGACCTACGTCAGATCAACGTTTCGACATCCGGCATTGCCGAAGAACGACCTTGGGTACACGGTCGATTATTACGAGGGCTCGCTTTCGACGCTGTGTGCGGGGTGCGGGCATGATTCGATCAACGCGGCGATCGTCGAGGCGTGCTGGGAGATGAACATCGAGCCGCACAAGGTGGCAAAGCTCTCGGGCATCGGCTGCTCTTCCAAATCGCCGGCGTACTTTTTGTCGAATTCGCACGGGTTTAATTCGGTGCACGGGCGAATGCCTTCGGTGGCGACGGGAGCGAATCTCGCGAACCGCGACCTGATCTATTTCGGCGTCTCGGGCGACGGCGACACGGCTTCGATCGGGATGGGGCAGTTCGTCCACGTCGTCAGGCGAAACCTGAACATGGTCTACCTCGTGATGAACAACGGCTGCTACGGCCTGACCAAAGGCCAGGACAGCGCGACCGCTGACCACGGTTCCAAGAGCAAAGCCGGAAGCGTCAATCTTTTTGAAGCTATCGACCTCGCGAGCCTCGCGATCGAGCTTGGAGCGACCTTCGTAGGACAAAGCTTCTCGGGTGACAAAGAACAACTCACGCCTCTCTTAAAAGCCGCGATGAAGCACAAGGGCTTTGCGTTCCTGAACGTCATCTCGCCCTGCGTGACCTTTAACAACAATCCCGGCTCGACAAAATCCTACGACTACGTCCGCGAGCACGTCGAGATCACCGGCACGATGGACTTCGCGCCGATGATGAAGGAGATCACAACAAGTTACGAAGCCGGCAGCGTCAACGACCTCCTCATGCACGACGGCACGACGATCCGCCTGCACAAGCTCGCCAAGGACTGGGACCCGTTCGATCGTTACTCGGCCGCCAATGCGATGCAAAGGGCAAAAGTAACGGGCGAGATCCTGACCGGTTTGCTTTATATCGACAAAGACTCCGGCGAGCTGCACGAGACGCTCAACACCAGCGAGCATGCGCTGAATTCGCTCTCGCAAACGCTCCTCACGCCGGGCTCGGACGCTCTCGCAAAGCTCAACGCCTCGCTTAGATAAATGACCGTCAGTCTCATTGCCGCGATCTTGATCATCGGGTTTTCGGCGGGACTGCGAACGTTTACGGCGCCCGCGGTCGTCGCGTGGGCCGTTCACGTGGACCATCTAGATGTGAGCGCGTCTCCGCTGAGCTTCATGTCGTCGCACACCGCAGTGCTTATCCTCTCACTCGGTGCTCTCGTCGAATACGTTGTTGATGTCCTCCCGTTCACACCGCCTCGTACAAAAGCTCCCGGGCTTATCGCTAGATTTGTAACCGGCTCATTTGCGGCGGCATGCCTTCTCGCGGCTAGCGGGCAGAGTTTGGCATTTTGCATTCTTGGAGGACTGGCAGCGATCGGCGGAGCATTCGTAGGTTATGAGGCAAGGACCCGAGCCGTGAGGTCACTGAATATCAAGGACGTCTTTGTTGCAGTCCCCGAAGACATCATCGCGATCGGCCTTTCGATCGTTGCCGTCTGCCTGGTCCCGTAGCATCAGTCACTTTTCCTTCTCAAGCCACACATCAGTTCCAAAGACCGCGGATACCCAAACAAATGCTGCGAGATAGCCCGCGACAACGTCGCTGGGGTAATGCACACCCAGATATACACGCGACAGGCCGATAAAAAAGATAAGGAATAGGGCGACGATCCACGCCGCTATCTTTTTGCGATCGCCTATCGGATGCGCTGCCCAGACCCACGCGAGTGACCCGTAAAAGCAAAGTGAGAAGAGAGCGTGACCGCTTGGAAAGCTGTAGGATGTCGGCAGCGGAGTGTCAAAGTAGGGAACTGGACGCTCTCGAACGAACGAGATCTTGAGAACAAAATTCAGGATGGTTGCACCCATCATCGTGACGGCAAACAGGACGGCGGAGTGCCTATGGCGGGTCCGATACAAGATCACCAGTACCGCGAGCGACCCGATGCTCAGAATGATCGTCGAGCCCAAAAAGCTAAAGCCCTGCATCACCAGCGTCAACCACGCCGCCGAATGATCGTGTACAAAACCGCGCACGGCACTGTCAAATCCAATCGTGTCGCCCTCAGGTAACTCCTCGGCGATCCAGGCAAATAAGAGAAGTGCACCGATCGCGGCGATCAGTCCGGCACTGATGAAGGAGACGACAACAGTCAGCACCGGGCCTCGCCGACGCTTTTCGGGAGAGATGGGTTCCGGCTTTCGTTTAGCCACTGATCTATTGGTTTGAATTGGAGGCGGCGATCGGAATCGAACCGATGAATAAAGGTTTTGCAGAATTAACGGGCGACTTACGATGAGTGTCGCTGTGTAGTTCTGAGTTTACTTTTGTTTGGCGAATCAGGCCGCATAGTTGTCGGCTGTTTCATCCTGTTTCTGATAGTTTACTGTGGTTCGCAGACATTTCGAGGACAAAACTACTCGTCTTTCGCCGTCGGAGCGCTCGAACAGATGATCCGATAAAAGCCTTTCGTCTGAAAATCGGGCAATATATGATATGCGAAATCATGTTCCGACCTGGAACATTTGTCAATATTAAAGTTGTGCCCCTGCCGGCGTGTTGTTGCGCGGCTCCTTCTCTCCAGAAACGCTCGCGCACATGAGGTTGCGATACACTCTTGAACGATGAATTGCATATCTAACTCGTCTGCGAGCAGAAATTGTCGACCAGAAACAGAGTCAAAAAATAAATCAATGAAGATACAGGCAATTGAATTTATTGCCTTATTGTTGATACCCCCATTTTTGTTCGCTTGTTTGAGAGGTCCACTAACGGAAGTTAATGCTCAATCGCCTTTGCCGCGACAAAAGTCATACGAATTTATCAACGGCAATTGGTTTGACGGCAAATCGTTTCGTCATCGAAACTTTTGGTCCGTGAACGGAGCCTTGACGAGCAGCCATAGAGTCAAAGTTGACCAGACAATTGATTTGAAAAACGGGTTTGTCATTCCGCCGTTTGCCGAAGGGCACAATCATTGGCTCGAACCACAAGCGGTGGATGAGTACATTCAGAATTATCTGCGCGAT
>DASYKW010000121.1:0-3133 GCA_035995005.1 Pyrinomonadaceae bacterium | reverse complement strand
GATGACTCAATTCATCGGGGGTTTCTATGCGAAGGACGCACCCGATTGGCCGTGGTTGCGCGGAGCATTCTCTTATGACTTCGGGCCGTATTACGCTCGCTTCAGCGGGAGTTGGCAAATACAATTCGGCGGTCTGGACGTAGTCACGCCGACAAAGGAGACAAGGGTCATGCTCGAAGCGGCACTTCGAAAAGGCAACTCTCGAGACATTACGATCGAGGTCGTCCCTCGTGCGACCCACAATTATCTATTCGCCCGGACCGGTGCCGAGCGTGAGTTTCCAGGTCTCACGCGCTTCGTTCCTGGGATCTACGACAGGATCGTCGGCTGGGCAGTACAGCGCATGCGTTGAGGCGTTCCATCTGTTCACGGAGTCACGGCGGGTTTTCAGCTACACACTGCAAACCAAATGTAGCCTTTGGCGGTATCCGGTAGTGTCCTAAAGTAGTGGGGTTGGAATTATCGGAGAAAAGTACCGATCATCTCGTGACCGCCTACCTTCAATGAATGGACTTCGAGGATGTTTTCCTTGTAGTCGCCGTGGGCGATAAAAAACTCCATCGCTTCGCTCAGTGTCTGGGTGTCGAGGATGGCCCCAATCGGCATCATTTCTTCGAGCGTGAGCTCGCGTTCGGGCTGACTACCCGATGCGGAAACCGTTGCGAGAACTGAGACTAGGATGTGTGTTTCGATGACGGCATGATAGCACCACCATGGCGAACAGTAGTAAATCTTTTAGACCTTACCCAAGTGGTGTTTTCACATCACGGCTCGCGACGAGCAAATCCCGTAAAGTCCAGATTGAACTCGTCAGATTTGCGGCAATTGCCGGAGTAGCGTCATTCAGCGTCTTGTGGCTCCGGCAAAAGTTGTAATACGCGAAATAGATCGCGAGCATATCGTTGAGATTATCCCACTTCTTACTAAAGCCATTCGTCAGTCTCGTAAAGGGACGCCTCGACATTCTCATTGTCAGATTCTGCCGCTCAACCATCAAGGTTGAGATATTCTCGCTCGGGATCTTCGGTTTATTCTTTGTCGGCATATTCTTCTCCTTATCAAATCTCTAGCCCAAAAAAGTGTTAGTGCAAATATATATGTCGAAATACCTGAAAGGCTTCGTTGCGTACCGTGGAAGAGGCTCGCTGTGGTTACTGAGAACGCCGCAATAGACGGAGGCATGAGCCTAGATCGGATGGCGGCGCATTACAATAGCAAAACCGAACAACTATTCTCGTCCAGGAAGCGAGGTCTATCCTCGAGGTAGGGCGGTACAGTTTGCTCCGAGTCGGCTTGACCATTTTCTTAATCACCGCTTACTATGAGCATGTGCTACTAAGAATATGGAATCTTCCGAATATTCGCGGGTGCTGATAGAACTCGGGTTTACGGGCCTTGAAGCCGAGATATACGTATCACTGCTCCGAGAATCGCCGTCCACGGGATACAAGATCGCCCAGACTCTCGGAAAGCCGGCAGCCAATACGTACAAGGCCCTCGAATCGCTTCAAAAAAAGGGCGCGGTCATCGTCGATGACGGTCGCAGCCGTCTTTGTCGGGCGATCCCTGCTCGAGAACTCTTAGCTCAGATCGAACGGCGTTTTAGAGAGACGTCGACGAGAGCGGAAGACCTATTTTCGGAATTGAGGAGGGAGTCGATCGATG
Organism: Pyrinomonadaceae bacterium; assembly: GCA_035995005.1. GTDB lineage: Bacteria > Acidobacteriota > Blastocatellia > Pyrinomonadales > Pyrinomonadaceae > OLB17. The sequence goes on along the minus strand of DASYKW010000121.1, from coordinate 1,468 downwards.
ATCGAGTCTACCGGTTACAGTCCCGGGATCAGGTCATAGAGCGCTGTCGACAAATGCTGCGCAAGTGCAAGCGGATCGCACTTCTTGACATCTTCCCCGGTCCACTGAAAGAACTCACGCACGATCTGGAATCAGCCGCAGCGCGGGGAGTCGAAGTAGCGGCCAAAATATACCGGCGATCCTCGACGGCAGGGGTAACGCTGTTTCTGGAGCCTGACGGCGAAGAGGTCCTCTCGCATTGGCCGGGCGAGTGGCTAAATATAGTTGTCGACGATGCCGAGTTTCTTCTGGCTTTTCTCGATCCTGATGGCAAGACGGTCCATCAGTCAATCTGGAGTAATAGCGGCTACCTTTCCTGGGTCTACGCAGGTGCCTTGTCGTCGGAACTGATCCTTTCCGGGCTGCAGAAACAGATCCTGGATGGATGCTCGGGTACGGAGCTGCGGAAAAGCATAGATAAATATCGCCGGTTCAAACCACTAGATACAGCGGGATATCTGAACATGCTAAATCGCGTCCGCAACTCTGCTCCGGATGGCAGTTGAGAGAATCGACGGGGGAAGAATATAGAAATGCAATTCAGTCTTATGCGTCAACCTCGGCTTCGTGCACCGGCTCTCGCGGTATTGCTCGTGTTTGTCGCGTTCCCCGGCGGTGTGCGGGCGCAATCCAGCAGCGGCAAAGAGATCATTCGCGTGCGAACACTGCCGCTCGATGTGCATTCTCGTCCAGCTCCCCAGCTTGTCGCGACCGATGCCGATCAGGGCGTTATGGCCTACACGGTTTTGATAACCAGTTGGGCTGATTATGACCTTAGATTCGCTAGGATCGACGTTGAGGATGCTCGCAGCGGGGCCGTGCTTGCAACCTATGATCGAAAGGACCTGGAGGATCCCGCGCGGCTCCGTATCACGCAGTTCGTCAGGTCAAAAGCCTCGCCCGGGAATCGTGTCCTTCCTGCCGGCCGGACCGCCTTGTTATATGTTATTGTTCGCGTGGCGACAGGTAGCCCCGCTCCGCAGGCATTGCGCCACCGCCTCACGTTCGAGGCTGATGATAAGCTCCGCATGGTCCGTGATGACGGATCTCTGACGACCGAGCTTGTCGCCGTTTCAGAACCAACTCCTGTCAACCGCACCGCCGTGCCGGTGCTAGGGCCACCCCTAGAAGGTGGGCCGTGGCGTTGCGGAAATGGCTTCTCCCTCGGGAACTCACACGCGAATCTCTATCCATTCCGCACCGCCGAACTCCGGGTGCCGCAACTCTTCGGATGCGACTTTTCCAAGCTCGATCTCAAAGGAGACATATTGCCCTCGCCCTTTCCCGACGAGATTACGGCCTCGATGTTCTACGGATATGGGGCGAAGGTGCTCGCCGTTGCAGATGGAAAGATTGTCGTTGCTCAGGACGGTATCCCCGAGGCTGTTCCGCGGGTCGATGGTAGCGTGCCGGGTCCTATCACCAACGC
>DASYKW010000120.1:0-6071 GCA_035995005.1 Pyrinomonadaceae bacterium | reverse complement strand
ATCCGCGCGACATCCGCGACCAACGGTCTCAGCCCGCGCGGCTTTTACACTGTCGCGGGCGACATCGTCACCGTCGATGTCACGCTCATCCGCGATGAGAATCCCGTCGCCCAGGTCAAGGTCACCGGTCGCCGCGACGAGGTCGCAGACAAGCTTGTCGAGGCGATCGTGAATTCCCTCTCGACAAAAAAATGACGCTCCGCCGCCGAATCCTTAAGAGCGGATCCCGGCGTCACGTTATTCCTTTACTCGCCGTTCTGATCACTGCACGCGGAGCTGACGCGCAAACGGCCGAGCTCGTTGTGCAGACCGGTCATCAGCACGAGGTGCGCGCGGTGGCTGTGAGCCCGGACGGCAGGCAGGTCGTGACCGCAGGCGTCTGGAACGGCTGCAAGCTTTGGGATACGCGAACAGGCCAGGAGCTGCGAACGCTCGCCGGCCCGGTCGACGCAGAGACACCGTCGAATGTCGATGCAGCCTTCTTCCATCCGGACGGTCGCCGCGTCTTCACCGTCAGCGGTGGGAAAATAAAGGTTTGGAACGCGACGTCGGGTCATCTCTTAAATACATTTGGGCAGTATGGCGAATTCGAAACTGTAGCGCTGACCCCGGACGGCAAAAAATTTGCTGTGGTGCGTTCCAATGGAGCAACGATGGCGATGATCGATTCCGACTCGGGTGCGGCGATCATTGAGCTAGAGCACCAGTCAAACTTCGTTTGGGAACGTGTCGATCGCCTTGCGTTCGGCCCCGACGGCTCAATGGTCGCCGGCGGCGGTCACGATAACCTCGTCCGCTTATGGAATACGGCAACCGGTAAGCAGATCGGCGAGCCGCTAAAAGATCACGCGCGCCGGATCTCAGCTCTAACATTTAGTAACGACGGCAAACTGCTGGCGAGCGCAGGCGACGACGGGCGCATCATCTTGTGGAATGTTGCGTCGCGAAAGGTCGTGCGCACCATCGACGCCCAGATACAAGTGCTCGCATTCAGTCCCGATGGACGTCAATTGATCGGCGGCGATGGAATGGGCGTCCTTCGAAAATGGGACGTCGGCTCAGGACGCGAAACGGCGAGGGTGCGGGCGCACACAGACAGATTCAACAGCACGATAAATGGCCTCGTCGTCAACGCTCGCGAGGGCCTGATCGCAACAGTGAGTGAGGACAAAACCGGAAAACTTTGGGATCTAGAAACCCTCCGCCCTCGCAGGAGTCTCACCGGGGCCGCGAGCCCGATCGGATATGTCGCGATCTCGCCGAATGGAAATCAGCTGGTCACCGCCACTTGGAACGGCGCGGTTCGCATTTGGGGCCTCGACGCACGTGAGTCCGTTCGGACCGTCGATGAATTGAGCGACGGCGTTTTCGATCTCAGTCCGGACGGACGGCTGCTCGCGACCTCTGAGAAGGGTGTAACTCTTCGGGATACGACGACCCTCGAGGTCGTACGATCGATCGACCCGGACGCCTCGAATACCAACGAAGCCTTCTTCACACCCGATGGCAAACGGCTTGTAATCGACGACGAGAGATCGATACTCAAGCTTTGGGACGTAACGACCGGCGGTCTTGTGCAAACGCTCTTCGCCCAGTCCACGATGGACAGCGCCATGGGCGACAACATCGCACGGCTTTCGTACAGCCCTGACGGCCGGACCTTTGTAACGGTCACGAACAATGGGAAGTTCGCGATTTCGGATGCGGTGAGCAAGAAACAGTTATTCCCGCTCGAAGGTCGCGTGAATGCGACGCGAGTAACGTTTAGCCCCGACGGCTCTGAGGTCGTTGCCGGCGCGTATTTTAAAAGCGAGCTTTGGTTTTGGAATGCCGCGACCGGAAAGCGGATCACGCACTCCTTGATCCCAGATTGGGTCAACGTCAACGCCGGACGTTATGCCTTCGGCCGATTTGGCGGGATCATGATCCGAGCGGAAACAGATGCAGCGAAGGTACGCCTTCTCGACGCAAACTCCGGCAAAGAGGTCGCGACACTTATCGGCCTTAATGACGATGAATGGGTCGTGACGACGCCGGACGGACGGTTCGACACGAACAAGCCGCTCGACGACATTCACGGGCTCGCGTGGATCGTCTCGGACGATCCGATGACGCCTCGCCCGCTCGACCTCTTCACGAGGCAATATTACGAACCCGGACTTCTAGGACGTTTGCTGAAGTGTGTGGCCGCAAACACCTGCGGCAAGGAATTCAAATCTCTGCCGTCCATCGCGAAGATCAACCGTCTGCAGCCGGCATTGACGCTGAGAACCGCGCGGGAGATCCGACCATGACCTGGAGACAGCGTAACAAAACCAAATTCGGTCAGACTGTCGCGGCCACATGCCTAACGTCAGCACTGATTTTGGTCTCGTGTGTTTTGGCGGCCGCTCAAAAGGCGGAGCTTGTCGTTCAGAGAGGACATATCGACCATCTTGAGATCGCCGTATTTAGCGTCGACGGACATCTAGTCGTAACTGGCGGCGGCAGAAAATCTGTAAAGCTTTGGGATGTCAAAACTGGCAAGCTCTTGCGCAGCTTTAACGCAAGTGCGGACCTTGCTGATTATGACGAGTTTTTTGAGCCCCGTTATTCGATCGCCATAAGCCAGGACAACCGTTTCCTGGCGGTATGGTTTGGAACCGAGGATGACATGATCGTTTGGCGGATTGCGGACGGAAAGGTCGTTCGGCGTCTTAATATCGGCAGCGATCTGGATCACGTTCTGGCATTCACGGCCAAGTCCGATATTTTGGCCGATCTGTCTAGTCCGCAGCCGGGCGAGCGGCAGCGAGGCTTGATCCTATGGAATGTTTTCACGGGAAAGCGTGTCAAGGCCCTCAACACGCAGAACTACGTCGGTCTATTCCCGGCGGGCAGGCGCTTATCGGCAACTATTTCCGAGACGAGTGATTCGATCGAATTGCGAGACCTGCCTACCGGAAAAGTTGTCTTTAGCCATCAAAGCAGTAACGTCCTACGGGACGGGCTCTCGTTGACATCGCGGATCACCGATCCGATGGTCGTCAGCGCAGATGGCAGCCGTGTCGCCCTTATCTTCGGCGACGGAACTATAGAGGTCTTTGACGTAGCGTCGGGAGCGATCGTCGTGACATTGCCGGCGCTTCCCGCACTTCCGGTAAACTGCGACCTTACAAGCGATGGACGACGGCTGGTCTGCCTTTTTGAGGATGAGAGCTTGCGAACTTGGGAGGACGCTAACGGTCCGTCATATAGGCTTCTTACACCGCCCACGCCGGGCTTCGAGCCAGGACAGGCCGAGCCTGATCCGACGGTAGTGGAAGAGCGAATCTTACAAACTTTAAAGATCTCGCCAGATGACTCTACCGCGGTGGTCGGAGCACCTTACGAAATGCCGAAGTTTGTCGATCTCGCCGATCCGGCGAAGGCAAGAGAACCGAAATCCGCCTCAAGGGAGATCCTCGCGCTTCACCTAAACCGGGACCAACAGTCGCTTGTCTTTGCATTTGGAAACTCGATCAGCAAATGGGACCTCTCAGGTGCGCGGACAACTGAGATCAGCGAGACTCCATTCTCCGTGGGTGATTCCTACGAACCGGCCTTTTCTTACAGCCCCGATGGCCGTTACCTGTTCACGCACAATGCAGTTACCGACAAGGCGGTGACCGAGATCTGGGACGTCAGTGCCGCTCGAAGGCTGCCGGTCATTTTACCGCTGTGCGAGGTGGTGTTTAGCCCCGACGGCGGCGTTGCTGCAAGCCTCACTGTCGTAAAAGAGCCTAACGCGAAGTTCACCCTTTCTCTTTGGGATCTCCGATCGGATTCACTTTTGTGGTCAAGGGACATTGCGGTCGGCGATCCTGCTCGATTATCCAGCGACCTTATGTTCACAAATGCCGGCGGGCTATATCTCGGGACAACCGAGATCGACCTTGTGGATGGCAAGCCGCGCTCGACCGCTAACGTCGTCGGCCCGGACCAGATCTATATGACGGGTGATGGTGACAAGCGGCCAACCGGCAATTCAGTCGTGAAACTCGGCGATTACACGGACTTCGGCATGGGCGTGTGTGCTACGAGATTCGTCGCGATCGCGACCAACCGTTCATTCGACCGCCCGGTCTGCGATGTCGCCTTCACTGACGACGATAAGCTGATCATGGGCCGAACGGAACAGGGCGAGATCAAGATATTGAACAACAACGGCGGCGACGTAATCACGATGATCCCACTTGGGGAAAGCGATTGGGTCGTCACAACACCGGACGGCCGCTTTGATACGAACATGGAACTTGACCGGATCGACGGGCTTCACTGGGTAATGTCCAACGATCCGCTCACGCCCAAGCCTCTTGAGATCTTCATGCGGCAGTACTACGAACCGGACCTCTTGCGCCGCACGCTGGACTGTACACGGCTAGGAACGTGCTCGAAAGAGTTCAAGACTTTGCCGTCAATTTCAAATCTGAACCGCGCTCAGCCCGCGCTGCGTGAGCCGTTGGCCCGATCACCTTTGCAGAACCGCTGAGGCTAATGCTATGAAACACTATGTGATGAATATCGTGAGATCGTTGATCGTCGTCGGGCTCGCGTGTGGAATGTCACTCGGATGGAATATCCCGGCAAGATCCAATTTTTCGGTGGCTTTCATGTCGCCGGGCATTGGCGAACCAGCGATCGGAGCCGTTACCGCTGACGGCACGGTCGATGTAACCGTCGAGGTCGAGAGCGCTACCGAAACGCTGCAAAAGGATGGCAAGCCGGTGAAGGTGACCTCCGGCGTTTATGACCTTAGGTTGTTTCGCGACGGGCAGCTTGTCGGCAGTTCGATACCAAAGCCGGCGATCGAGAGGTATATCGCCGCTGCGCCCGCGGCCGTGGCGCGCGATATCGCGGCGAATAAAGTGTTGCAGACCGAGGAAGACGCGCTATGGCGCACCGCCAACGATCTGTTAAAAGTAACCTCGCCCGAGCTCAAGATCGTCTCGCCGACCAAAGCGGTCTACACGTTTCACAACATTCAACTGCCGCGTGACGGCAGAAAAGAGGTCGAGTTCTCGGCATATGCATTCAACACCGACCGTGTAAAGAGCGATACGGCCCGCTCAAAATACCCACTTCCTCAACTGCCTGCGGCAGCCTCTAAAAAGGCTTACATTGTCTCTGTGGGTGTCAACACATCCGACCTTGTCGATTGGCATCTACGGTTCGCGGCGAAGGACGCCGAGGTCACGCAAAAAGCACTTGCCGACCGGCTGAGGGATCAATATGAGGTTGTCCCTATCTTGCTTATCTCTGATGCCGGCGACGGTGCAGGCGCTCCGCGTAAAAACGCCATTAAGGCGAATATCCGTACAACTCTCGAGCTTCTTTCCGGCGTCGCCCAGCAACCGGCGGACGTCGCGCGTTTGTCTGCAGCGATCGGCGAATCGATGCTGAAAAAGCTTGCTCGGAGCACACCGCAAGATATTGTGATAATTACGTTCTCTAGTCACGGGTTCGCAGACCCGAGCGGCAACTTTTACCTCTTGCCAAGCGACCTGCGAATAAGCCGGACCGAACCAAATATACCGGAGCGTGATTCCATGATATCGAGCGACGAACTTAGCCTCTGGATGCGTGATCTTGACGCAAGCGACGCGGTAATGATCGTCGATGCTTGCTACGCGGCATCGTCGGTGACGGGTACGGGTTTTAAGCCTGCTCCTATGGGCAGCCGCGGTCTCGGACAGCTTGCCTACGACAAGCAAATGCGTATACTGACGGCTACGCGCGAAAAAGATGCGGCCGTGGAGATCGGCGGCGACGTTAAAGAGGGACTTCTCACCTACGCCCTCGTCAAAGAAGGCCTTGGCGACAATATGGCCGACTTCAAACCGAAGCCGGACGGCAAACTCTACTTGTCCGAATGGCTGGAGTTCGCCCAGAACGAAGTTCCGGTGATCTTCGATAAGCTCGCGAAGGGCGAGCTGAAAGGCAGCAAAGGCGTGCCCTTTGGTTCAGCGGCGACCACTACGTATCTTCAACGTCCGGCCCTTTTCGACTTTCGACGAAAAAAAGATAACGACATTCAACTTGTTCATTAGATA
>DASYKW010000119.1:0-3817 GCA_035995005.1 Pyrinomonadaceae bacterium | reverse complement strand
AGGGCATCACACGCCTTCAGGTGATCGAACAAACACTGTGGCAAACAATTCGTCGACCTTCTTTATGACGAATATGATGCCCCAGGCGGCTAACAATAACAGCGGCCCATGGGCCGCTCTCGAGGATTATTGCCGTTCGCTGGTTCAGGCCGGAAACGAGCTTTATATCTACACGGGCGGCGCAGGCCAAGGCGGTACCGGTACAAACGGTGGCGTCACCAACACCATCGCTGGAGGTAAGGTCGTCGTCCCATCCGTCACATGGAAGGTGATCCTCGTGATCCCGAATGGCTCGAACGATCTCGACCGCATTTACAAGACCACTCGCACGATCGCTGTGATGATGCCGAATAGCCAAACGATCGTCAATAACTGGCAAACCTACCGCGTCCCGGTTAGAAAGGTCGAGGCCTTGACCGGCTACACGTTCTTCACGAACGTCCGTCCGATCGTCCGGCCTTCGCTTAAGTATAGAACCGACACGCAGTGATCGGCATCAAAGTCTGCGGCCGCCCGTTCACCGCCTTTCTCTAAGTATGGAAAAGATCATCTCTATGCCCCGGTTTGCGTCAATTATCGCTGCGGGGCTTTTTCTCGCCGTTATTGCGGTATTACCGCAGGCCGCCAATGCGCAAAAAGATGCGACGATCGCCGAGGTGCAGGGCGATAAGGCAAAATCGCCGCTTGAGAACCAGCAGGTCAAGGTCCACGGAATTGTGACCGCTCTCAATCGAAACGGCTTTTTCATGCAGTCACCCGACGATAAGACGGACGGCAATCCGGCGACATCTGAGGGCGTTTACGTCTACATTGGCCAAAACGGTTCGTTTGGCGGTGCCGTCGGTGACATGGTCGAGGTGACGGCAACCGTGCAGGAATTCATCCCGCGGACCGAGAGCTTTGGCCTGACGATCACGGAGCTCGGAAAGGCCATCGCCAAGACGCTTTCATCCAAGAACGCGCTTCCGGCGCCGATCACTCTGACCACCAATGACCTGATCCCAAACAACCTCGTAGCGCTCGAAAAATATGAGGGAATGCGTGTCAAGGTCGATACGCTTGTCGTCACAGGACCGACTGGCGGCCGGACAAATGACAAGACCGGAATCGCGACGTCTGACGGTGTCTTTTTTGGCACGCTGGCAGGCGTCGCGAGACCGACGCGCGAGGCGGGTGTCGAGGTTTTTGTCGGTCTTGGACTCAAGCTCCCGCAGACGATCCCGCTATTCGATACCAACCCCGAGATGCTCCGTATAGACAGCGATGCGCTGACGGGTTCAAAAGCGATCGACGTCACGGCCGGTGCTACGCTGAAGAATCTCATCGGCGTGATCGACTATAGCTATCGCCATTACACGCTCCTCGTCGACGCGGCGACCCCGCCGACGGTCGAGGGGAACAAGGCCTTTACGCCCGTCTCGTCGTCAGGCGAACGCGAGTTGACTATAGGCTCATTCAACATCGAGAACTTCTTTGACGATGAGCAGAATTCCGAGGTCAATAAGGAAACGATGCTCTCCAAAGAGTATTTCCAAAAGCGGCTGAATAAAGCTTCGCTCGCAATACGCAAGGTGCTTTCAATGCCTGACGTCCTCGGTGTCGAGGAGGTCGAGAATCTCAAAGTCCTCAAAAAGCTTGCCGCAAAGATCAATGCCGACGCCGTCGCGGCGGGCCTTGCGGACCCAAAGTACGAAGCTTATCTCGAGGACGGCAACGACATTCGCGGCATCGACTCCGGCTTTTTGGTCAAATCGACCAAGGTCAAGGTCATCGATACCAAGCAGCTTGCCAAGGACGTCAACCTCGATTTCAAAGAAGCCGCAGGCGACGCGAAACTCTTTGACCGGCCGCCATTCATGATCCGCGTGCAGGCGATAGACGCAAAGTCCAGCGACCCACTCGCCGTGACCGTCATCGTCAATCATCTAAAGTCCTATCTTGGTATCGACAGCGAGAAGGACGGTCCCCGCGTTCGCGAAAAGCGTAAGCAGGAGGCCGAGTGGCTGGCAAATTTTGTCGCCGAACGAGCCAAGGCCGACCCCAACGAGCGTATGCTCGTCTGCGGTGACTTTAACGCCTTCCTATACAACGACGGTTACAACGACCTCATCGGCACCCTTAAAGGCAAGCCCGATCAAAAGGTCACTAACCCCTCAAAGGTGATCGCGACCGGCCTTTTTGACCTCGCGGATTTTATCGCCCCCGCCAACAAGTACAGCTATGTCCACGACGGCTCGACGCAGGTGCTCGATCATATTCTCGTGAATAAGAAGTTAAGCGACAGCCTGTCAAAGTTTGGATACGCGCGCGTCGATGCGGACTTTCCGGTCGCCTGGTCAAGTGACGATACCAGGCCTGAGAGACTCTCGGACCACGACGCTCCGGTCGCATTCTTCAGCCTGGATCCAAAGGCCGCGGCCGGACCCGCTAAACCGTCGAACTAGTCACGCTCTAACAAGACCTGAGCGATCGCATGCTCGGTCGTGTGCGAGATCGAGATATGGACGCGCGCCGCACCAAGTTCACTGAGCAAGCGTGCTGCCTCCCCCGTTACGTTCAGAGTCGGCACGCCGTCGGCGTCATTCAACACTTCAATATCCCGCCACGAGATCTTTCCTCGCCAACCCGTTTTTAATGCCTTTAGGAACGCCTCTTTAGCAGCAAAGCGCGCCGCATACGACTGTGCGGCGGCCGCGCCTTTTGATTCGCAATACTCGCGTTCTGCATCGGTAAATACACGCTCGGCGAACCGCGGCGTTCTCGCGATGGTGTCGCGGATGCGATAGACTTCGGCTATGTCGATGCCGGTCGAGAGGATCATAGATGAGTCGTCAGCAGTAAGCAGTAAGCACTTAGCTGCTGAAGAGATTCTACGCGCCGCGGGCTTCTATTGGCGAGAACGCGGGTGGGTTAAGGTCCTCGTGTGCCGCGACCTTGAGGACGAAGGGTTTGCCAACGGTTTCTCGACGCGTGTCGGCGGCGTTTCCCCGTTCCCGGAAAACAGTCTTAATCTCGCGGGCTTTAAGGATGATACCGCCGAGAACATTGCGGAGAATCGTCGTCGATTTCTCGCGGCATTTGATGGCGACTTCATGCTCGCACTTGCTCTGCAAGTCCACGGAGATACGATCCTCAAAGTTGACTCGATCGATGAGGCTGTCGATTCCGATACCGAGGCGGACGCTGTGATGTCAGGTTCCGCGGGTGTTCTTGCGGGCGTCAAGACCGCCGACTGCGTGCCGGTCCTTATAGGCGATCCGAAGACGAGAGCATTTGCTGCCGTTCACGCGGGCTGGCGTGGTACCGTCCAATCGATCGTTGCAAAGGCAATACAGGCGCTTGGCCAAACGTACGGCTCAGATCCTCAGGATCTGATGGCCGCGATCGGGCCTGCCGCATCGTGCAAGATGTACGAGATCGGTCAGGACGTGATCGACGAGTTTGCGAGTAATTTTGAGGGCAGCGAAAAGTATTTCACACCGACCAGTGATGGCCATGCGTTGGTCGATCTGCATGCGGCCAATCGGGATCAACTCACTGCGACCGGACTCCGACCGGACCGCATTTTCATCGCACCTTTTTGCACGATGGAGCGTTCCGACTTTTTCTTCTCCTACCGTCGCGAAAAACAGGATTTCGGCCGCACCGGCCGCCTGCTCTCTGTCATCGGACGAACCTAATTGACTCTGGCCGTGAGAGTTATCGTCTTGGTCTTTGGCGGATAGCAGACCTCGTTGGTGCACGCCTGATACTTGACGCTGACATTCACTCGCAGCATCTGGCCGCGAAAACTCGCCGGCACCGTCACGGTGAAAGG
>DASYKW010000118.1:0-5680 GCA_035995005.1 Pyrinomonadaceae bacterium | reverse complement strand
CCTCGATGCCGACGTGATGCATTATCCGCAGTCCAAGTTTATGGGCCTCGTCCGCCATCGCCTGCATCACCTCGCGATCGACCGTATAAAGTTTGATGCCGTCGTAGCCTGCGGTTTTGAAGTCGCGCACGCGTTGACGCGCTTCCTCCGGCGAATGCGGCGTTGGCGGATCGACGAATCCCCCGTACGCGAAGATCCGCGGTCCTACAAGTTCGTTCGACGCCGTTTTCGCACGCCACGCGAGCGATCTTTTGTCGGACCAGGCCTCGCGGATGGTCGTGATGCCGTTCATGAGCCACATCTTCATGCAGTACTCGACCGGCATCGGCACGCCGCCGCGTTCGTCATGGATATGGGCATGAGCGTTGATGAGACCGGGAAGGACGTACTTCCCTGTCGCATCGATATCGACATCGCCCGCGGCGGGACGCTTGGCCTCGCCAGATTTCATCGCGACAGGATCGAGCGCGACAACCTCCTTGATCGAGTCGCCCTCGACCACAATGTCGAATGGTCCGGCTGCGGGCTTGCCGCTGCCGTCAACGATCATCCCACCACGGATCACGACCCTATTGACACGTTTACCCGAGAAGCTAGCCGGATTGACCTGACCGATCACAGACGATAGTCCCAGCGAGACAACCAATGCGGCGCTGCTGAAGATTCGAAGATGCTTGTTTCTCATACTTTTGACCGCAAAAGTAGCACAAAAAGAGGTTAGTGTCTCGACCATCCGGGCAGCAGCGATGCCGCAAATTGCCCAACGCCGCTCCCTATGACAAAATACTGGTTTTATTGAACACGAATATTCAGGAGCAGGAAGGTAAAAATGCCAGCTGGAAGAAATAAGGTTACAGTCGTCGGCGCCGGGAATGTAGGCGCTACGGCCGCACATTGGATCGCGAGCAAGGAGCTCGCCGACGTCGTTCTTGTCGATATCGTCGAGGGCACGCCGCAGGGCAAGTGCCTCGATCTCGCACAGGCGGCGCCGATCGACGGTTTTGATGTAAAGCTCGTCGGGGCAAACTCGTACGAGGAAACGGCAAATTCCGATGTCGTGATCATCACCGCCGGCTTGCCGCGAAAGCCCGGCATGAGCCGCGACGATCTCCTCAAGACCAACTCCGACATCGTCGGACAGGTCACGGACGAGGTCGCGAAATATTCGCCCAACTCGATCATCATCGTCGTCTCTAACCCGCTTGACGCTATGGCGCAGGTAGCGTTTCGCCGATCGGGCTTTCCGAAGAACCGCGTCATGGGCATGGCCGGCGTGCTCGACAGTGCACGCATGCGTTGCTTTGTCGCTGCGGAGCTAGATGTGTCGGTCGAGAACGTGACGTGCTTCGTCCTCGGCGGCCACGGCGACACGATGGTGCCGCTGCCGCGTTATTCGACTGTCGCCGGCATCCCGATCACCGAGCTTATCGCCAAGGACAAGCTCGACGCGATCCTGGCACGTACCGCCAATGGCGGCGCCGAGATCGTCGGACTTCTCAAGACCGGCTCGGCCTATTACGCACCGTCGCTCGGCGCTGTGGAGATGTGCGAGGCCATTCTAAAGGACAAGAAAAAGATCTTGCCGTGCGCCGTCTTTCTCGAGGGCGAATACGGCGTCTCAAATCTTTTCGTAGGCGTTCCAGTAAAACTCGGCAAGAACGGCATCGAGCAGATCATCGAGATCAGCCTCACCGGCGACGAGCGTGCCGCCCTGCACAAATCAGCCGCCGCCGTCCAGGAGCTTGTCGACATCCTCAACATTTAACTAAGGTCATTAACGCGCAGAAAAAAAGGACGCTTCCGTCATGGAAGCGTCCTTTTAGTTGCTATGCCGTCAGTTTATTGACCGTCGACAAAGTTGAGATCGGACACGCTATCCGTAAGGCTAAGTCCCTGCGGCGAGAACGAATACCTCTTTGCCGAAGCCCGAACGACGTAATTGTCGCCCGACGGTATCGAGTCGAAGGTATAGTAGCCAAACGCGTTCGTCAGGGCTATCCTCTGGATGCCGTGCGAGTCGGTGATCGAGACCATGGCTCCCCGAATACCGCTCCCACCCGATGACAAGACCCTACCGGAAACAGCGACATTCGCCGCGGTCGGCGCAAAGCTGTTGGTGTAACAGATCGCCACGTCGTTGAGTGTCGGCGTGATCGTCCCATTCGTGGTAGTAAAGTACGCCTTGTACTTGAGGTACCGCTTGCCGTTAAACTGCGCCAGCGAAGCCGGGCTCGTCGTAAAGAACGTCCCTGCAGTACCGTCCGGTCCCACAAAGTTGAACGGTCCGCCAAAGTTGCTACTTCCCGCTACCTGGAACTGAAGCGTAGTATTCGCAGGAACCGTCGCGTTCCACGTCATAGTTGCCCATGTCGTCGATCCCGGCGGGTTTGCGTCCTTCAACGAACTGACGAAATCACCAGTCGGCGAGTTGCCGGTTTGCATGTAAGTAATGAATCCGATATCCGTTACTTGCGCTGACCACGTGCCGCCGCTGTCTGGTGAAGTGACTCGCGCCCCTGACGCATAGACGTCGGTTGCGCTGCGCGTGATGGCGTTTGTCCCCACCGACGGGTTCGTCGCATTCCTGACGACAAGGGCGTACTGCGTTCCCGAGGTTAGTGTCGCCGGGGTCGCGAAGTTAAAGGTGAAATAACCGCCCGCGCCGCTGATGCTCGTGGGAGCCGTTACCGAAGCCAGATCGGCCCCGGTCGGAAGTCCCGCAGCGGTGTTGCGGACCGAGACCGTAACTGTCGGTGTAGTACCCGTGCAGCCGGCACAAAACAGGTTGATGTCCACCTTCGCCAACTGACCGGTCACGGCCGGGATAAACGTCTGTCCCGCCCAACCAGTCGTGGTAATGCCATTACCGGATGTACTCAGCGTCTGATTCTGCTGATCGATGTTTGCCGGGTTGAGCAGAGTGACGTTACCGGGGCTGGTCGTCACGTCGGTGTTATTCGTCACACCAGCCTGGAAGTCCGCCTGCGTTGTATCGGCGAACCCTGGACAAAACGTACCGGCGAGAGGAGCAGGGTCGATCAGCACGCTAAATGTAGTCGTACCGGCTCCCGGAGCCGTCGCATTGACAGCGACAGGCCCAGCCGTTCCATTGGCGGTGAGCGTCGGTGCCGTCGCCACGCCCGAGCCATCCGTGACCGAGGTCGCGGTCGTACCCGTGCTAAAGCTGCCGTTCGATCCGGTACCGCCTGCGTTGGCCGTCCATGTGACTGTGATCCCCGCTATTGCAGGGCTTACGGTTACCTTCAGCGGCACCGCGAAGGGCTGGTTGAGCGCCGTATTTTGAAAGTCTCCCGCAGTCTTTGATATACCGCTGGGAATCGCCGATGCCACCCAGCCGATGTCGCGCATCTGTGAATAGGTCAGGTCGCTCGGCGGCGTGACATTATGCGTCAGATCACCATTAATGGCTGGCTCCATCAACTGGTTGGGGAATGCGATGTCGTCCCAGTGCGAAACGGATGAGCCACCCTGGAACGGATTCGGGGAGAATAGAAGTGCCTTGCCAAATGCGTCCGCCCCCGCCCGCACGGTCATATCGAGTTTGACCGCGCCATTGACGGTGCCACCGAGTTGCGCTTTGATGGCATTTCCGTCCGGCTGTGTCAGCGATACCGTCGGGATCGTGATCGGAGTAACAATAGTTGCGTCGTCGCCGAGACCGGGTGCCGGACTGCCCGCCACGTTATTGACGATTATGACGGCGGTCGCTCCTGCGTTTTGAGCATTCAGCGTCTTTGTCTTAAAGCTGCACGTGCCGCGATCGATCACCGCGATGTTAGCGGTAAAGAACCCGGCGGAAAACGCCTCGCACCCGTCGGACGTTGTTCCTACCCCGTCATTTGCGAGGATGAGATTCCCCGTGACGCCTCCTGCGGTCGGCTGTGGGCCAAAGCCCGCTGTGCCCGCGTCATAGTTGCCTGCGATCACGGCGGGAGAATTGATCTTCACGATCGGGATCCCGAAGGCAAGCACGCTCGGTACGTCGGCCTGGACCTGTGGACCATTCCAGCCGAGCTTATGCGTCTTGAGGGAGGACGCAACGCGCTCGGAGTTGGTCATTTGGAGCCAATTCTTGCCGGTCGTGAGATCCACCAGAAAGCGGTCGTAGATCGACGGAAAACCGGAATTGTACGCACCGGTCGATGCATTCGTAAAAGTTTGAAAACCGAGGCCGTGTCCAAACTCGTGCGTAAGCACGGTTACGAGATCGATAGCCGATCCGTGGTTGTTGTCCAATCCTAAATAAAACGGCGTGCCGTCCAGGCACCCTGCGTTGCCGAGGTTGACGTTAAAGTTCGCGTTGATCTCAGGTGTCGCTGGGTCCGGGTCAGCGGCCAGGAACTTACCCGCGAGTGACTCGTTGTACCATGTGCCGGTAAAGGGAGCGCCGGCGAAGTCGCGAAAGATCTGGATAGCACCGGCCGATCCGAGCACGGCGCTAGTGGAGGTACACGTCAGTGCTGTCCACTGAGCGCGAATATTAATATTGACTGTGCTGTCGAGCGTCGCTCCCCATTTGTCGGCTGCGGCCTGAAACGCGATCAGGCGCTGCCCACCAAGTGTCGTTCCGGAATTTCCGCCAACCGGGGCCCTTGCTGCCGGATCGTTAAAGCCGACGCCGGCAGCGTCGTTATTGACAATGACAATGGTCGCCGCGGCCCGAGCACCGGACGACGCGGTAACGACAAGGAGAATTGCAAAGATGAGCGTGAGTATTCGATTTTTCATGGTTATTTTCACGCTCCTTATTTAATGGGTGCCTTTTCGATCGGTGCACTGACAGGATGGTTCTTGAGACCTAGCAGCTGCGGATCGATCTCGAAAAAGTTTGCCGCGGTATCAAGGTTGTCGACGCAGGACTGCGTCACCGAGCCATCGCTCTCTTTGCGGGCTAGCATCACGTCCTGAAAACGGCCTTGAAGGTTTATCGACACCGAGCCGTCCTCGCGCTTGACCTGGACGAGGCCTTCATCGCTGTTGTTGATGAGCTGCTTTAGTCCGGCTGCGAGCTTTGCCGCTTCGTCCTGTGTGAGCGGCCTAAAAGAGCCGGTCTCGCGGTTGAGCACGATCAGCTCTCCCTTATCGCTCAGGGTAATAAGATCTTTTTTCACTGTTGTCTTCTCCGGAGCCTTGCCTGCTTCGCCGGTCGGCGAGGCGGTCTTATTCTTGGGACCCGCGGTCTGCATCGAGACCGTCGTCATCACGGCGGCCAATACTACGAGAATTATCGAGATCCCGATCAGCATCTGGCTCTTGCGAGACAGACGACTGCTCTGCTGGTCATCATTCCTGGTCATTTCTAGTTTCTCCCTGACAGATTAAAGTGTGTATGTATTAACGCAGTTTGGTATCACTACTACCATTCGTCGTAGAGCAGTCAGCACCCGTTCTATCGACGACAGAGATCCTATTTGACCTCCTAACTGCTGCGATAGAATTTCAGCCTAATTTGTGGACGTTCTGCGGAAAGGCCCACCGTGACGCATCCGGGCTCGCACCGACTTGCAACTATCCGCTGGGATCGCTCTGTCAAAACCGCATCTGGAGCGGGGGCAGGATAATTGAGCGAACGATAGCATAAATGGGGGTTTGCTCAAAGCGATGTCACGGTTTCTGGCAAGTTTTTTCGCGACGGATGGCCCTATTAGAGACTTGCCGC
>DASYKW010000117.1:0-10791 GCA_035995005.1 Pyrinomonadaceae bacterium | reverse complement strand
CACCCTCGAACTTCAGAACGAGCCGGCCGCTGTGAAACCAGTGCTCTTCAATTTTCAATTCGCGGTTCGCGCCCGGTAGCACCGCGGTTACGTTGTCGAGCCCTTCAAATCGCTTGGGAAAGTCGGTCAGCATCTCGCATGCCAACTCGCCCTTGATGCCTCGCGGCTTAATGACCCTTGCGACAGCTACCAAGTCCATCCGGACTAGTCTTCCACGAGATCGAGGTGAAAGCGCTTGTTCTGCTTCTGCCCGGCAGCGAACAGAACGCTACGAACCGCCTTGACCGTGCGGCCTTCGCGGCCGATCACGCGGCCCATATCGCCTGGGGCGACCCGAACCTCGACGCGAACGTTCTTGCCGTCCACGATCTCATCCACCTCGACGGCATCAGGCTCACCGACGAGCGACTTCACGATCTTTTCGACAGCGTCCTTCATTGACTATTCAGCCTTAGCTTCTTCAGTTGCGGGAGTTTCCTCGACAGCCGGGGCAGCGTCCGCCACAAGCGCCTCCTCAGCAGGAGCAGCCTCAGCAGCCGGAGTTTCCTCCGCGGCAGGGGCCTCTTCCACTGCAGGTGTTTCCTCGGCGGGAGCGGCCTCGACAGCCGGAGCCTCTTCAGCAGCGGGAACCTCAGCGGCCGCTTCGTCAGCCGCAGGAGCGGCTTCAGCCATCTCGGCTTCCGCCTCAGCAGCGGCAGCGGCGGATGCATCCGCTTCCGCCTGAGCCGCAGCGGCACGCTCCGCTTCAAGACGCTCGGACTCAGCCTTCTTCGCAGCCAATCGATCTGCCTCGGCGGCGGCCTTTTTCTCGGCACGGGCCGCAAGCGCCGCATCGCGCTCCTCCTCGGTCTGTACCGGATTGTGCTTGATCAGGCTTGCGACCGTCTCGGTCGGCTGGGCCCCGACTCCTATCCAGTACTGAATACGATCGTGGTTGAGGCGCACGTCCGCGGGTTCGGCAAGCGGATCATAAGTGCCCACGTTCTCAAGGTACTTACCGTCACGCTTTGAGCGGCTCTCTTTAACAACGACACGGTAAAAGGGTCTCTTTTTCGCGCCCATTCTCATCAAACTGATTGCTAACATAATTTTCCTCGCGAGAGGTTGATCGCCCCGAAAGGCGGGTTCAACGTCGCTTTTTGTGCCTTTTCTTCTTCCTTAAACTGGATCCATTCGAGCCGTTGGGCTCGTCGTCCGAATGATCTATTGCCGAGCCGCTGCCCAGCATTCCTAATCCTGACCCGCCGCCGAGCATGTTGCCAAGGCCGCCGGCAAGACCGCCCGCCATTTTCCGGGCCATCCCTCCGAAAAGACCGCCGCGGCTCATCTGGGCCATCATTTTTTTCATCTGCTCGTACTGGCGAATGAGCTGATTTACTTCACCGATCGTCGAGCCCGACCCTTTTGCGATCCGCGTCTTGCGGCTGGCGTCGATGACCTGATGGCGGTCACGTTCCTGACGGGTCATCGATCCGATGATAGCCTCGGTCCGCTTGAGCTGAGCGTCAACCTCGACCGACTGTTCGTCGGTAATCTGCATACCACCCGTCATTTGCTCGGGCAGCATCTTCATTAGCTTAGACATCGAACCAAGCTTCTTAAATTGTCCCAGCTGATTGCGAAAGTCCTCGAGCGTAAACTGATTGCTCGTCATCTTTCGCAGCGACTCTTGAGCTTCCTGCTCGCTGATCTTGCCCTGGACCTCTTCGACGAGAGTCAGGACATCGCCCATCCCTAAGATCCGCTGGGCGATACGATCGGGATAAAAAGGCTCAATGGCGTCGTATTTCTCGCCGACCCCGACAAACTTTACCGGCTGTCCGATCACCTGACGGATCGAAAGTGCGGCACCGCCGCGGGCATCGCCGTCCATCTTTGTCAGGACAACGCCCGTAATTCCTACGCGCTCGTGAAATACCTCAGCGGACCTAACAGCGTCCTGACCGGTCATCGCGTCGGCGACAAAGAGGACCTCGATCGGCTTGGTCTCGGCCTTGATCTGCTCGAGTTCGACCATCAGGTCGTCATCGATATGCAGGCGCCCGGCCGTATCGACCATAAGCGTGTCAAAGCCCAATTCGTTCGCGTGCTTTACGGCACCTCGAACGAGGGTGAGCGGGTCGGATGTCTCCTTTGCCTCGTAAACAGCGATACCAACCGCGTCACCAACGACCTTGAGCTGCTCGCGGGCTGCGGGACGATAAACGTCGACCGAGACGAGCAGAGGCTTACGCTCCTGGTTGTCAGCCAGCCATCGAGAGATCTTGCCCGTCGATGTCGTTTTGCCCGAGCCCTGAAGGCCGACGATCATCACGACGTTTGGCGTTTGCTTGGTAAAGACGAGCCGCGACGAAGTGCCGCCCATCAGCTCGACCAGCTCGTCGTAGACGATCTTGACGACCTGTTCGTGCGGTTTGAGGCCGTTCCAGACTTCCTCGCCCTCAGCTTTTGCCCTTATAGACTCTACAAAATCCTTAGCGACCTTGTAGTTGACGTCCGCCTCGAGCAACGCCATCCGTATCTCGCGCAATGCTGCGTCTACGTGCTCAGGGGTAAGCTTCCCCTGGCCGCGAAGATTTCGCAGCGATCTTTTGAGTTTGTCGGACAGCGACTCGAACATAAATCACCGACTCTAGGCACATCTCAGGCGCAATAGTCGAAACTATAAATACTAGTGTTTCAGCGGTACGGTGTCAAGAATTCGAGGCCGATAGAACGCGCTCAAGCGCCGTAAACACGGCGCTTGGAGGGATCTCGAGGATGCAGCGAGGGGCTCCGAACTCCTTGCATTCGTAGCCTGGGCACGGCTGGCAGTCGAATGGATTGAATACGATCTCGTTCGGTGCGTCCGTCCAGGGCCGCCAATGGACGCGATTTGAAGAGCCGAAGATCACGACCGACGGCGTCTGAACCGCGGCGGCGATATGCGCAATGCCCGAGTCATTGCCGATAAATATGCGGGCTTTCGAAGCCAGTGCTGTGATCTCGGGTAGGGTGAGGTCGTCAAAGGTCGTCACTGGGAGCGCGGCAGCTCTCCTGAGCGCCTCGAGAATTGGACTTTCGGCTCCTGAGCCAGCTGCCACGACGCTAAAACCTTGTGACGCAAGGTATTCGGCCAGACGGGCAAAGTTCGCAACAGGCCACTGCTTGGTAAAGAAAGCGGTTCCGGGATGAATGAGCGCGATTGCGGATCGTTTATCACGGATCGCAGCCCCCTCGAGTCGTCGATCGATCGCCTCAGAGGCGCTTGCGGTAACTGCAAGCCGGCTCTTTGGGAGGTCGTCGACAGGAACGCCCGCAAAGCCGATGAGAGCAAGCTGTTGCTCGGCCGAATGCATCTTTTCCCGGTCCCAGAAATCGGCGGGCGCTGAAAGTAGATGGTTGTAAAGAAAGGGGTATTGATATTCCGCGTTGCCAAAACGGTGTTTGGCACCAGAGAAGCGCGTAAAGAATGTCGACGTGGTTCCGCCGTGCAGGTTGAATGCAACGTCGTATCGTCTCCTTCGCAGCGTCCACGCCATTTTCAGCCGTTCAGGAGCCGACTTGCCGACCGTGAAAACGTTATCGACCGCGTCAAAGCCATCGAGGACCGGCGCGACCCATTCTTCTAGAAGAATATCGATCTCGGCGTGCGGAGCGTGGCGTTTCAGAGCGATCAGCGACGGCGTCGCAAGGACCGTGTCGCCAATCGAGCGAAGCTTGACGACCAGAATGCGTTTTACTTGAGACCAGTCTACGGCGGGCATGGGTCTGGAGAGTCGAGCGAGTGATGAGAGTCGTGAGAGTCTGCCGACCCGCGTGACTCCCTAGACTCTCAAGACTCTTTAGTCGCTTCCTCGACGAGCATCACCGGGATCTCATCGCGGATGGGGTAGACGAGTGAACAGTCCGGATCGACGCATTTTAGCCGCGTTTCGGCGTCGTCGATCTGAACCTTTGACTTGCACTGTGGACAACGGAGTATTTCGAGAAGTTCGGGGCTTATGGCCATAGCGAAAGTCTAAAGTAAAAAGCGGAAAGACAAAAGGGCAAAACGGAAGCGATCCCATTTTGCCTTTGAGTTTTTTGCCTTTTATTTGCCGGCTATGCCGCTTCGGTCTTAGTTCCGCACTCAGGACAGAATTTCGCTCCTGGTGCGAGCTCGTGCTCGCACTTGGCACACTTCTGTTTTTCCTGCGTCGAGCCGCATTCGGAGCAGAATTTTGCTCCTTCGCGAAGGTTCGCTCCGCATTTTACGCACGGAACCTGTGCGACCTCCATCTTCTCCCCGCAGTCGGCGCAGAATTTCGCATTAGGGTTATTCTGCTTGCCGCACGAGGGACACGGAATCGTCGTCGCCGCAGCTCCGACACCACCGACTTGCTGGCCGCCGCTGAAGGCGCTGGCCATCTGATTGCCCACCGCAAATCCCGCTCCAAGGCCTGCGCCGAGACCTGCGCCGCCGCCTTCGTTTTGTGCAGCGTCACGCAGAGCGTCGGCCGCCTGAAACTTCATATACTGATCGACATTGCCGATCGCGCCCATCGCCGAGCGTTTGTTGATGGCCTCTTGGACCTCCTCAGGGACGCTGACATTCTCGATATAGAACTTTGTGACCTCGAGACCCCACCCTTTGAAATCCTCGTTGATCTTGGCGCGAATAGCCTCGCCCAGCTCTTTGTACTGTGCAGCAAGGTCGAGCGCCGGGATCTTGAGCTCGCCGAGAGCGTCGGAAAACTCGGTGACTATTGAACGTTTTAGCTGGCCGCTGATGTCCTCGGTCTGAAATTGGGCGTTCGTGCCCGCGATCTCGCGGATAAATCCGGCCGGATCCACGACACGAAGGCTGTAGGCGCCAAACGCCCGGAGCTGGACGATGCCGAAGTCGGCGTCGCGAAGCATGAGCGGGTTTGACGTGCCCCACTTCAGGTCCGTGAACTGCTTTGTGTTGACGAAATAGACCTCTGATTTGAATGGCGAATTAAACCCATATTTCCACGCCCCGAGCTTCGACAATATCGGCGTGTTGCCGCCATCGATCTCGTATTTGCCGGGTGTAAAGACATCGGCGACCTGACCCTCGAACACGAAGACAGCCGACTGAGACTCGCGAACGATCAATTGCGCGCCGTTCTTTATCTCCTGCCCTGCGACCGGAAAGCGATATACAAGCGTGTCGCCGCTGTCGTCGAGCCACTCGATGACCTCGATAAATTGATTCAACGCGGCTTCTTTAACCTTATCTAAAATGCTCATTCAAGGACCTCCTCGTCCCTAGACCTTAACGTAAAGATAGCATGGTAAGTTGCGTGTTTTGAAGTTCTGGAATTTGTGCTTGAGACGCGTCAAGCCGCATTTCGGCGAGCGGATCGCATCCAAACGAGCAAACACGAGAAGGATGCAATCGCTCCGCCGGCAATATCGATCATCACGTCGTAGATCGAGCTTGTTCTCGACGGCTCAAAACTTTGGTTGTATTCGTCGAGCGCTGCCACGAGAGTGACCAACGCAACGGGTAACAGCCATCGGAGCCAAACGGGTTTCGGCGTGGTTTTGACGACTGCACGGACCATCAGAAGGGCGAGAAGGCCGTACTCGGTAAAGTGAGCCGTCTTGCGGACGTACATGTGCACGATCTCACGCGACGCCTCAGACATGTCCGGAAAAAAGTATTGAAGGAGCGGGCCGACGATGAGTGAGGTGTTAGTCGCCGAGCCGTTGGGACTCGAGAGGAAGAAGATAACGCCGATCCACAAGAGAATTGGCGCGTATGACCAAAGCCATATGCGCCAATTCGTAGAACTGCCTTGAGTCACGCGATATTCTAGCGTGCTCCGGCCGTCATAGCGGCCATGCCGCCGCCGAAAATGATGATCAGCCAACCGACCGTCATTATAAGCCACTGCATCCAGCCATTTTTCTTCATGATGCAATAGATCAATCCGGCGAGGATCGAGAAAAAGAAGATAAGTACGGCCCAGAGTGCGCCATCAGCCTTGGCCGCGACGACCATTAGCCAAATCCAACCTACCAAAAACAGAACGAGACCTAACAAGCCTACTATGCCCATAGTTTCCTCCAAGTTTTAGTGTAAAGCTGAGAAATGTGCTCGGGCTAAAAACTGCGCGCCCAAACCCCCGTTTGATTCGCCGTTATTCTACAACGATGTAGCGGTGGTGCAAAGTGGCAAAACAAAAGAGCCGGACATCTAGTCCGGCTCGTTAATGCTGTTACGGTTTTGGTTTATGCCGCGGCGGCGCCGCTGACGACCTCGATGATCTCCTTTGTGATCGCCGCCTGTCGGATGCGGTTCATGTTGAGCGTGAGGCTGTCGATCAGCTCGCCCGCATTTTTTGACGCGGAATCCATTGCCGTCATTCGCGAGCCTTGCTCGGATGCAACCGACTCGATCATGCCCTTGTAGATCTGCGTGACGACCTGTTTTGGCAGCAGACGGCCGAAGATCTCAGCCGCGGGCTGCTCGTAAATGTACTCCGCCTCGGTGCCCGTCGCCTCTTCGCCTTCCTCGACCTCAGCCTTCGGAACCGGCAGGAGCTGCTCGATCACGGGCTTTTGCGAGAGAACAGTCTTGAACTCCGTGAAGACGATAAATACTTTGTCGATCGACGTATCCTCAGTGAAGAGTGCGATCAGCTTGTTCGCGATGTCCTGAGCATCAGAGTACTTCACCTGGCCGCTGCCAGTGAGCCCGATATACTCGTCGGTCAGCTCGATCTCGCGACGCTTAAAAAAGTCGCGACCCTTGCGGCCCACGGCGATCATCGACGAATCCTTTGCGACGTTCTGTCGGAGAAAGGCCTGCGTCGCCTTGATCACGTTGGCATTGAAGGCTCCCGCGAGGCCCTTGTCCGCCGAGATCAGCACGATCAGATACTTCTCATCTCCACGCTCATCGAGCAGCGGATGCGAGAATTCGCCCACAACTTTTGAGCTCAGATCGCCGAGCACCTCGCTCATTTTGCCCGCAAAGGGGCGCGACGCGCTGACGCGGTCCTGTGCGCGCTTGAGTTTTGCAGCGGCGACCATTTTCATCGCCTTGGTGATCTGCTGCGTGTTCTTGACCGACTTGATGCGTCGGCGCATGTCCAGAAGACTTGCCATGTTTACCTATGCCGCAGTAGCTGTCGCGGTCGCCCAGCGCGTCGCTTTGAAGTCCTCGACGGCTTCTTTCATCGAAGCCTTGAGATCGTCGTCGATAGACTTCTTTTCACGCAGCGTGCTGAGGACGCCCGGATGCGAAGTCTCGCAGAATGCCAGCAGCTCATGCTCAAATCGCTTGAGGTCCGATACCGCGACATCATCGGCAAGACCATTCGTTACGGTCCAGATGATCAGCACCTGCTCGATAACATCCATCGGAACGTATTGCGGCTGCTTGAGGATCTCGGTCAGACGCTTACCACGCTCGAGTTGGTCCTGCGTCGATTTGTCGAGGTCCGAGCCAAACTGCGCGAAGGCGGCCAGCTCCCGAAACTGGGCAAGATCGATACGCAGGGTTCCGGCGACCTGCTTCATGGCCTTGATCTGTGCCGCGCCGCCGACGCGGCTAACGGAGTTGCCCACGTTGATCGCGGGACGGACGCCCGAGTTGAAGAGATCCGATTCCAGAAAGATCTGTCCGTCCGTGATCGAGATCACGTTGGTCGGAATGTATGCCGAGATATCGCCGGCCTGCGTCTCGATGATGGGAAGCGAGGTCAATGAACCGCCGCCGCGTGCATCGGACATCTTTGCCGCACGCTCCAGAAGGCGTGAGTGCAAATAGAAAACGTCGCCAGGATAAGCCTCGCGACCCGGCGGTCGGCGGAGCAGCAGCGAGATCTCGCGGTAGGCGGCGGCCTGCTTCGACAGATCGTCATAGATCGTCAAAGCGTGGCGGCCGTTGTCGCGGAAATACTCGCCCATCGCGCAGCCTGAATACGGAGCAAGGAACTGCATTGCCGCGGGATCGGATGCCGATGCGTTGACGATGATGGTGTAAGCCATCGCACCATATTCCTCGAGCTTCTGACGGACCTGAGCAACGGTCGATGCCTTTTGGCCGATCGCAACATAAACGCAGATAACGTCCTTGCCCTTTTGATTGATGATCGTATCGATCGCGACGGCCGTCTTACCCGTCTGTCGGTCGCCAATGATCAGCTCGCGCTGGCCGCGGCCGACCGGCACCATCGAGTCGATCGCCTTTAGACCGGTTTGAAGCGGCTCTTTTACCGGCTGACGGTCGATAATTCCGGGAGCGATACGCTCGACCGGGAAGTAGGTATCCGTTACGATCTCACCGCCGCCGTCGATCGGATTGCCGAGAGCATCGACCACGCGGCCGATAAGGGCGTCGCCGACGGGCACACTCATGATACGTTTGGTTCGCTTGGCCTCGTCGCCCTCTTTGATCTTTTGAAAATCGCCAAAGAGAACGCAGCCGACCTTGTCTTCCTCAAGGTTCAACGCGAGGCCTCGAACTCCATAAGGGAACTCAAGCAGCTCGCCGGCCATGACCTTTGCGAGGCCATAGATCTCAGCGATACCGTCGCCCACCTTGATCACGGTGCCGACCTCGGCGACCGTCATCGACGCGTCATAATTCTCGATCTGTGCACGAATGATCTCGTTGATCTCGTTTGCTTTTATAGCTTCCATGATTCTCTGCGATTAAAAGTTACTTCTGTTCAAAATGCGGGTTCTCGATAAGTCCTATCACATTGCCGAAAGGGTCTTTAACAGTCGCGACCTTGATACCCTCGCCGACCTCGTTGATCTGAGTGACGACCTCGCATCCGACCCGAACGACCTTTGCAAAGGCCGATCCGATATCGGCAACACCCCAGTAAGCGACCTCGTTGGTGCCCCTGGTGACGCCGCTCATGTCCGGGTCGAGACCAAGCTCGAAACCACCAACGTTAAAACCTACGTAGAAAGGCTGATCGAAGTACGGCGGAAAACCCACGAACTCCGTGTACCACTCTTTGGCACGTTCGATGTTGTCGACGTTATAGATGACGGTGCGCAGTCCCTGCAGCATACGTTTAGACTCCGGCGAGCTCAGCCCTCAAATTATCAAGCTTAGTGCGGACCGATCCGTCGTAAACCGTTGAGCCGATACGTGTTACCACGCCGCCGATGAGGCTCGGGTCGACGCTGTACGTGATCTGCATGTCCTTGCCCGTCAGTTTCTCGAGGCTCTTTTCAAACTCTGTTCTCTCGTCCCCCGGCAGCTCGCGTGCCGAGATGACCTCGGCATTGACGATACCGCTTCGCTCGGCGACCACCGCAATAAAGCGTTCATTGATCTCGGGAATATCCGTCAGGCGCCCGTTCTGCAGCAGGACGCGAAGGAAATTTGCGGTCGACTTTGACGGCTTTGTCCGATCGAGAAGCTGTTCAAGGATCTGGTCCTTTGCGTGGTGAGCGATGGTCGGGTCGCCAAGGACGTTGTGCAGCTCGGCGTTGCGGACGACAAGCTCGCTCCAAACGGCAAGCTCGCTCTTTACGGTCTCAGCGTCTCCGGAAGCCATGGCGACATCTGCAAGTGCGGTCGCGTAGCGGCGGGCGATGGTCTCGTTGCTCATTAGTTCAGCCCTCCGATCTCGGCGATGCTCGCTTTCACGAGCTTGGCATCTTTCTTATCGTCGATCGCCCCGCGAAGTTTCTCCTCCGCGAGCCGAACGCTCTCCTCGGCCGAGAAACGCCGCAGCTCGACACGCTGCTGTCCGACGAGCCTCGACAGATCGGCCTCGGCCTGTTGACGCAGACGCTCGGCATCCAGCTTTGTCTGGTCGGCGAGACGCTTTTTCTCAGCCGCGGCTTCTTCTTTAGCCTTTGCAAGAATGGTCTCTTTCTCGGTCTCGAGCTGCGCGAGCTTGGACTCGGCGGTGGTGAGCTTCGCCAGAGCGGCCTGCTTCTCCTCCTCAGCACGAATAAGCTCGGCACGGATGGCGTCACGCTTGGCTACGAACTTCGGGCCCAGTTTCGCCTTCCCGATCCGAATCGCGATGTATGTGAAGATCGCAAGATTAATGAACTTCCATAACTCGAAGCCCGGAATATTCAAGTATTCGTCGAAGAAATGCGTAAAGCGGTGATAAAACTGCATGAAGCCGCTTTCAGGATTCGCAGCCGTCTCGGCGAACAGGAGAATGAATGTCGTAAAAAATGCCAACATATTGCTAGCTCTTCAGGATCCCGGCGGCGATCTTGGCGGCCAATTCCTCAGCGTCCGCGGCAAGCTGAGCTCGTGCGTCGGCCGTTTCTTTATCGATCGCGGCACGGCCGGTTTCAAGTCGCTCGTCAACCTCGGCCTTTGCCTCGGCGAGTTTCTTTTCGCGAGCGGTCGTCGCTTTTTTCTGCTCTTTTTCGATCAGTGCATAGCCGGCCGAACGCGTATCCAGCAGCTCGGTCGTATAGCGGGACTCTTTTTCCGACACGGTCGCAAGGATCTCCTCGGCCTCCGTAAAATTGCCGCCCTTATTCCTCTCGCGCGACTCGAGGACGCGATTTATGGGCTTATACAGCGTCCGGTTGAGGACGTAGATCATCAAAAGGATGAGTGCCACATGCACAAAAAGCGTGCCGTCCGGAAAGAGTTGGATCTGTTCTGCAAACGCGAGCAGGTGCATATCTATTTAATACCGTTTGCACGGTGCATACAGGCTGAAACGGCGCCTTATGCTCAAAAGATATAAGCCTACCATGCGCGTTTGAATAGGGTCAAACGAGGGCACCGAGGAGCAACATTTTGGTTAAGGAAACTATCTCCATCGAACTCTTCGCGACACTTGTCAGCCATCTCCT
>DASYKW010000116.1:0-22260 GCA_035995005.1 Pyrinomonadaceae bacterium | reverse complement strand
GCGCAACGCCTTCCCCGTTCTCACGGGCCGTGATTTGGCGCTCGATCTCAAATTCGATCGCCTTTTGCTTGAAGCGGACGGAATTCAAATTCTTCAACTCGACCTTATTGTTAAATACGGTCTGGCCAACCTTACGCACTGAGACATTCGCTTCGCAGCGAAGGTTGCCTTTCTCCATGTCAGCATCGCTCGCACCGACCCATTGAAGAGCCCGACGAATGTGATTTACGTAGTCGTATGCCTGCCACGACGTTCGAAAGTCCGGAGCCGTAACTATCTCGCCAAGCGGCGTGCCGGCACGGTTGAGATCTACGTAGGAGAATCTGTCCGTATCGGGCAGGCCCTCGTGAACATTCTTTCCCGCATCCTCCTCGAGGTGCATTCGCTCGATCGCGATCTCCATCGGCCGCCATTCCTTGGCGTGACCGTGCTCGTCCCTTTCGGCCGTCATGATCGTCAGCTTGCCGTTCGCCGAGAACGGCCGGTCGTACTGTGAGATCTGGTAGCCCTTTGGCAGGTCGGGGTAAAAGTAATTCTTGCGGGCGAAAACTGACGTTTCCTGGATATCGAGCCCCAGAGCGAGAGCGGCGCGTGCGCCGAGCTCGATAACGCGCTCGTTCAATACAGGCAAAGCGCCCGGCAGGCCGAGGCATACCGGGCACGTATTTGCATTAGGCTCACTCGCGACATCGATCGGGCACGAGCAGAATATCTTGGTCTCGGTCGCCAATTGTGCATGGATCTCCATGCCGATGACGGCCTCCCAGCCTTCTTTCATCTCAGTTCTCTCAATGTCTGCGACCTAATCTCGGAACTACCTTCACCAATGGCTGAAGCGGCGTTCGCGGCCCGGTCGGCCAAAACTGGCCGCCGGCAAAATAGCCCTGCTGTTGCGGAGCTCTAAATTGCCGGTTTCCGCGGCCAAAGCCACGTCCGTTCTGCACATAAACATCAGGCCAAAATAGCTCGCCTAGCTGCAGCGAGTCGTTATACCCTTGCGGGTATTGCGGGATGAATTGCAGCATACGAGATCGCTCAAGCTCGAGGCGCTCGCGTTCTATTCGCTCGTTCTTCAGCCGCTCGACAAGATTAGCCGTTTGAGCCTGCGATTCGAGTTCGCGACGCTGCATCTCCTCGGGCGATGGAAAACCAAGACGCGCATAATCCTCGCGCAGCTCACGCTCAGCCAAGACTCGCGACTGGCGATAACGATCGAGATCGGCATTTGTTACGGTGCGTCTCGCCTGAGCGAGCGCTGTCATAGATGCCAACGAAATGAGACAAAAAACAAACAGCGGTTTCTGCATCATACTTCCCCCTTTGTTGTGTATTGATAATATACACCGCTGTCTGTCTGTGTGTATAGCTAAAATCCGAACGTCGCTCCTACTCTCGCGGTCGCTTTTGCCGTCCGAAATCCATTCTCGTAATACGCCTGGTTAAACAAATTCTCGATCGTTCCGTAGATCCTAAACGAACGGTCATTCCTCAGGGAAAAAGTGTAGCCGCCCGTCAGATCGCACGTACGATTGCCCGTAAAACGGTAAATGTAGGTCGTGAACGTCGCATTACTGAATATAGGGGCGAGATATGTCGATGTGGCGAGAAAATCGAAATTCACCCAAGCATGCCCAAACCTCTGCGTAGCCACGAACGTGAACTGATGGTCCGGTACGCCGAGCGTTCTGGTCACGCCGCTAAAAGCCACTTGAGGCGTTCGCTGGTCGCTGTTTGTGAATGTATAAGACGCGAAAATGTCGGCTCTTGAAGACGGAGCCGCCTTCACGCTGAATTCACCGCCGCGAGCGATACCGCCTTTCTGGTTCTGGTACCCACCGCCCGACAGGAAGTTCAAGCGGCCGAATGGATCTGGCTGAGGCAAACTTCCGAAGCCGATGATGTCGGTCAGCCGCGTGTAGAAGTATGTTGCCGATAGCCGGACCTTGTCCTTGGCGGCGTTCTGCTCTATACCTGCGTCAAAGGCGATCGACCGTTCCGGTTTAAGGGTCGGGTCACCGAGAGGGACAAAGCTCGGTGTACCAAAGGTTGAGTAGAAAGTTCCAAATCTCTCATACAGCGACGGCACGCGGTAACCGTTGCCTACATGTCCACGCAGCTTCGTGCCTGAGCTTCTGAAAAAGTACGACACAGCTCCGTCAAAGGTATAAGCCGTCGGCGGGTCACTTAGCGTCAGATTGCTGTAAGGAGCGTTCGTCAGGCTAAACATAGGCTTTCGCAGCGAGAACCGCTGAGCCCGAAAACCACCTGCGAGCTGCAGCCTGCCTTCGTCAAGGCTCACGAGATGCTGCACGTAGACCGTATGACTCCGCTGTCCGGCATCGGTCGTAAAATTCCCAATCGCGGACGGCGTAAGTCCCCGATTGCCAAACTTCTCCAGCTCAAATTCATAACCCGCTGTAAAGGTGTTAACCCTGTTAGGGCTGTAAACCAGATGTCCGTTGAGCGTGTGGATCTGGCCGTCAAAAAAGCTCGTCGAGGTTTCGAAGGGCTGGAAGCCCGGTCCGAGCGGGCCGTCGACATTCGTTCTACGCGTTTTGAGGCCCTGGTAATAACCGTTGAAGAAAAGCTTGTCGTTTATGATCTGGTTGACGACAAACTGTCCGCTAAAGAAACGTGATCGCTGGATAGCGTCCGGATCGTTCACGTCGGGTGTGAAATTGACGTTCAGTTGAGCGTTGATGATCGTCGCGTTCGACGCCGGCAGCGGCCCTTTCGTATCGGGACCTCCGTTGAGCCGGACATTAGCGTCTGAGAAAAACATTCTGCCGGAGACGGTTGTCTTGAGGCCAAGTTTGCCGTCAACGCGTGCCTGGAGATTCGTGTTGTGAGCATCGTCGTCGCCGTCGATACCTTTTGTATAAACGGTCCGAGAGACACCGGCATTTATTCCGAATTTGCCGTTTCTCGTCCCGTGCGAGATCAGTCCGCGAAAGCGTCCCAGCCCCAGCCCGCCGACGGCTCCGCCGATCTGGCCGTGCGTCCCGCTCTTTGCCTCCGGCGTCTGAAAATCGACAACGCCGCCGATCGCATTCGTCCCATAGAGCGACGACCCGGAGCCCCGCAGCACCTCGATCTTGCTGACGCTCGTCAGCGTAAAGTCGCTTATAAATGGCGAAGCATCGCCGTTGATCGCCGACGGATCTCGAAAGCGAATACCGTCGATCAGCAAAGCCGTGTCCTGATTCCTCAGGCCCCGCGTCTTAATGTTGGCCGTCTTTCCAAATCCGCCGAGCTGCTGCACGCGAAATCCGGGAATTGTCCGCAGCGTTTCTGCGAGCGTGAAGTCCGCCCTATCCCGCATCTGCTGTGCGTCGATCGCGTCGACTGTCTTTGAAACCTGCTCGACCGTCTGGTTTTCGCCGGCCGCGACCGTGACATACTCGTGAATGGGCGGCGACGGCAGTGACGGTTCGATCATGGTCCCGGGGCAGCTTAGTACCAAAACGACGTCGAGCTCTTTCCTTTCTCCGGGGCCGACAATTAACTTCGGCGTGTAGACGTCCGTTACGATAAATTTCGTGTTTTGGACCGACACCGTGTACTCACCCGCCTCGATCTCCTTAAAGGTGTAAGTTCCCTTGTCGTCTGCCTTAGCAAATAACTTTGCGTCCGGTTTACTCGCCGGACTCAGGACGACCGTTGCGTTTCCCAGTGCCTCGCTGCAGCCCGTAACCTTTCCTGTGATCGTCGCTCGTGATTGAGCAAATCCGCCCACTGTCGCTAAAACGATCAGCGTCAATATCCTTAATATCTGCATTCTGTCTCCTCTCCTGCCCACACGCAGGATGGTTTCAGCCACGGCAGACGAGCAAAGTTCCCGACTTATCGACTATTCGACTGACGGTTGCGTGGGCAGTGCCGGCCTCTCACCGGACTTCCTTTGCTTGCTTGCCAACAAAGAAGTTTTGCCAAAAAACTCCTCAAAAAACACTTGTCACTCTCACGCCGCCCGTCGCCGGATGAGCGTCGAGCATGACGTCTACGTCAAAGACCGAGCGGATGTTGTCCGTCGTCAAAACCTCTGACGGCGTGCCCTTGGCGGCGATGCGTCCGCCTTTTAGCATTAGAATTTGGTCTGCAAATGCGGCAGCCAGATTCAGGTCGTGTGTGATCACGACCGCCGACGCTCCCGACGAATCGCACCTCTCACGAACAAGCCTGAACATCATCGCCTGATGTGCGAGATCGAGATTTGCCGTCGGCTCATCGAGTAATAGGACCTTTGCACCGGTCGCCAACGCCCTTGCGAGGACCACACGCTGACGTTCCCCGCCCGAGAGGTGATTCATCAGCCGCGACTCGAATTCTGTAAGGTCGCAGTCTTCCAATGCCCGTCTCGCTGCCTCGATGTCCTCGGCAGTCTCCCAACCAAACGCCCCGCCGTGCACAAACCTTCCGGACAGCACAAACTCCAGAACCGTGATCGGGAATCGAGTCTCGTTCTCCTGAGCAACGACCGCAATGCTCTTGGCAATGTCTCGTCTGGAAAGCTTGTAAAGCTGTAAACCTTGTAAAGCTATTTTTCCAGACTTAACAGGCACGGTACCGTTGAGTGCCCTGACCAACGTCGTCTTACCGGCACCGTTCGCACCAAGAAGTGCAAGGATCTCGCCGTCACGCAGCTCAAACGTCACCCCGTCGAGCACCAACCGCTCGCCATATCCAACCGAAATGTCCTCTATGTTTAGCATCAGATCTTAGCCACGAATCAACACGAATGACACGAATACACTCGATCGTCGACTCCTACATTCGTGCTATGCGTGTTCATTCGTGGCCAGCTTCTTCTAACTCTTCCTAAGCAAATAAATAAACAACGGTGCTCCGACGAGTGCAGTGATCGCTCCGACCGGCAACTCTCTAGGAGCGATGGCTGTGCGTGCGATCGTGTCGGCAAACACCACGAAGATCGCACCGGCCACCGCCGAGAACGGCACCACCAAACGGTTGTCGCTGCCGACGGTCAACCGGACGAGATGCGGCACGATCAGCCCGACGTATCCGACCGAACCACTTGCGGCGACGGCTGCTCCGACGACGAGGCTCGACGCACCGAAAACGAGCATTCGCACCCTGCCGACCTCTACGCCAAAATCCAACGCGTCCCTCTCGCCGACCATCATCAGGTTGAGCGAGCGTGCCTGCATGACCATGACCAACGTGCCGACGACCGCCGCTCCGCCGGCGAGATAAACGCCTGTCATCGACGCTTGCGAAAGGTCGCCGAGCAGCCAGAAGGTGAAGCTCCTCAACCTCGCAGCATCGAGCAAAGTGGTGAGCATTACTATCACCGACGACAGGAACGTCGTCACGATCACGCCCGAGAGCACCAGCCGCTCGACGTTCATCCCCGCACGGCTCTTGGCCATTTGATAGACGGCAACCGTTGCTAATCCGGCACCGGCGAATGCGAGCAGCGGCCTCACGGCCTCGACGTTCTGAAACAGCACAAACGCCAGCATCGTGCCCAACGCCGCACCATTCGAAACGCCCAGCAGATAAGGCTCTGCCAGCGGATTTCTGAGCAAAGACTGCAGCCCCGCACCCGCCACCGCCAGGCTCGCACCAACGCAAGCCCCAAGTGCGATCCTCGGCAAACGAATATCAAAAAGTATCGACCGCTGCTGCTCCGACAAGCCCGTCAACGGCAGCCTCTCAGCCCCGAGCATCGCTGCTGCGATCAAGACAGCAACAAGCAACAAGAGGAGCACACTGCCGAGGCGAAACGCCCTTGACCAGCCGCTGTCCACTGTCCGCTGTCCCCTGCCCCTGTCCACTGTTATAAAAACTTCTCCGGATGAAGGTCTTTTGCTATCTGCTCCAACGCATCCACAAGTCGCGGTCCGGGCCTCGAGAGGATGTCCGCGTTGACCTTGTAAACACGTCCGTTCTTGACCGCCGGCGAATTCTTAAATGCCTCGTTCGGCTCCTGATTGTCTTCGCTGTCCGACAAAATGATCGCCTCGGGATTGAGTGCCGAAGCTGTCTCTTTGCTGAGCTTTGGAAAGGCGGTTTCGACATCCGCCGTCACGGACGCACCGCCCGCGAACGTGATGACGCTATTCAAAAATGCGTCTTTTCCTATCGTAAAGAGTGGCTCTTTTGAAACCTGTACGAAGACGGTCATTTTTTCAGTTGTCTTGACTGGCTTCGCTAGGTCTAGGCCGCACGGCGGATTGCCGTAGAGTGCACAAACGATGTCTGTCTCACGCAGCTTTATTTCTTTTACTAGCTTCTCGGCAACTGTCGTCGTTCCTAAAAGCTGACCGAGCTTGATCAGGCTGGTCTCTAAACCATCTAACGATTTCGGATCGGTCACGTACACCGAGATCTGATTCTCCTCAAGGGTCTTTGTAAAAGCCTCAAGCTGGGACGCACTCGAAACAAAGACGATGTCGGGCTTGAGGGCGACGATCGTCTCCATGTTCGGCGTCATAGTGTCGCCAACCTTTGCGATCGACTTCGCCTGTTCCGGGTAATTGCAGAACGTCGTCACGCCGACCAGCCGGTCGCCCGCACCGACCGCAAACACATTCTCCGTCACGCTCGGGGCGAGGCTCACAACACGCTTGACCACCCTGGGCACCTCGACCCGTCGCCCCGTATCGTCATTCACAACCCTGCTTCCCAACAGGCCGCCCGACGTTCCCGTTCCACAGCTCGCTAAGCTCAGCAGCCCACAGCACGCGGCGACCAGTACCGCCAGTATTTGTACTCTTCCCTTCATCCTTTCCCCTTTTGCCTTCGTCCTTCAACAAAAACGCCCTGCTTCTCTGCGTCCGACGACTCAGAAAAACAGGGCGTGTTAAGACCTTGTCTTGCCTCTCGTGTGTTTTGACGCGAAACACGATTACGGCTTGTCTGTGGCAGGCGGCCCGACTATACGGTGACGCGATCGTGCGGGATTCTCACCCGGCTTCCCCTGCAAAACACAAACTCAATTAACCTCGCCAATTCTCTACCCGCGACCGGTATAAGTCAATCCGGTGTAAAGCTGTAAAGCTTGTAAAGGTGTTAAGGCTGTCAACCTTGGAACATCTGGAACAGGCCTCAATCAGTGTTCCAATGTTCCAGTGTTCCAGAGGTTGTAACAGCTGTAACACCTGTGTCTCCCGCGGTCGCTGATACAGTGTTACAGCGTGCCATCAAAGCAAGATCGCAAACCTATTGCGTAATAGATAGAATATATAGTTAGAGTGGATAACTGTCCCGGTCGAATGCTGTCTCATCTCTGGGATCAAGACAAATGAGACGCTTGAGACAGATGTTACAGTCCGTGCAGGACCCTGAGCGGTTGGAACAGTGGAACATTGGAACAATCTACGCTCACCTCTTATTCTAATGACGGTAAACTCTGTTAACTGTTAAGTCTGTAAATCTGTTAAGTCTGTTAAGGCTGTTAAGTCTGGAAAGCGATGTTGCAGGTCTTACAGAGAAGCTCATGACCACAATACCGGAACAAGGCAACCGCGATCTTCGGAGATATACCGACATTGCGATAAAGGCGTGCCTTTTGCTGTTGGCGTTTGCGGCTCCGCTGTCGATCGCGGCGACGCAGACGGCGTGGTCGCTGGCGATATTCTTTTGGCTGATCAGGCTGGTGTTTGTCAGGCCGCGGTTCAAGAGGCCGGACATGCTTGAGCTTGCATTGCTGGCGTTCCTCGGTCTGACGGTGCTGTCGTCGATCTGCTCGTACGTTCCCGACATCTCGATCCGCAAGCTGGTGCCCGTCTCGCTCGTGACGATCGCGTACCTCGTCGCACAGCAGGCAAAGGACGTGAAGTTTCGCCGCAAGGCGTTGGCCGTACTGCTGATCGGGGCGTTTGTCTCGGTCGTCGGGACATTGGCGTTCCTCGCCATCGGGCAAAACCTAAAGGTCGTCGCGATGACGCCCGAAAATCCGCTTCGCACCGTCGGCGTCATCGAGGGCGATACTCTTTGGCGTATCGACGGCCACGGGATCAATTCTCCCGCTGACCTCAAAGCCGTTGAGGAGCGACATCCAAATGGGGCAGTCGTCGAGATGACATTTTATCGGCACGAGCTTGTAATGACAGGCGATCTCGTCGTCCCGCCCGCAGCCCAACGAGGTGAGGGCCTTGGTCTTGGCGTGACCGAATGGCAGCGTGGACGCGATACGCGGGCATCCGGTTTTTACGGCCATTATGTGACCTATGCCGAGATGCTGCAGCTCGTGATGTCTCTCGCCCTTGGCCTGCTGCTAACCGTGCCGGGAGGATGGTTTACGCGAGAAAGGGTCTTGCTCGGCGTCGCTGTCGCTGGATACGGGCTCGCGATGTTCCTGACGATCACGCGGGCATCGTGGGCGGGTTTGCTGGTCTCGGCGGGAATAATGGTCCTCGTCGGCACGAGCCGAAAGACCATCCTCATCTGTCTCGCACTTGCGATACCACTGGCCATCGGCGGTCTCATTTACCTGCAGCAGAAACGCAACGTTTCGTTGGTGGATTCGACGGACGGCTCGACGCAGTGGCGGCTAATAGTTTGGCGTGAGGGATGGGGCGTGTTGACGTCAAATCCGCGTCACCTCGCTGTCGGCGTCGGCATGGATTCGATCAAGACCAAATGGCCCGACTGGCATATGTTTGGCAACGGCACGATGCCTCTGGGACACCTGCATTCCGACTATCTTGAGATCGCCTTCGAACGCGGAGTCCCGGCCCTGATCGCCTGGATCGCCTGGCTGGCGATCTACCTCGTGATGCTCTGGCGAGGATTTAGAGGTGGAAACTTTGCATGGCCCGAACGCGGCATCCTGCTCGGTGCTTTCGGCGGGACGATCGGATTCCTGTCGAGCGGCCTTGTCCATTACAACTGGGGCGATAGCGAAGACGCGATGATCTTTTACCTCATCATGGGCCTTGCCCTCGGCACGCTTCGCGGACAACAAACGCCCGTCGAATGACCGACGGGCCACATGCGATCGTCCTTGGCCCGCTGCCACCGCCATACGGCGGCGTGTCGATCTTTATGTCGTCGATCAAGGACGCCGGCATCGAACGCGGTGTAGAAGTCTGGTCTTATAAAGGAGATGGCGGCGACAAACGCGTCACCCGTGTCAACCACCGCACTCTCGGCCACATTCGCAAGCTCATGACCGCTCCGCAAGGAGCACGGGTTCTGGACTCGACGCATTTCCACCTCGAATATCCGCATCCCCTGCTCTTGCCCGCATGGCTCAACGCCAAACGGTTAAAGAAATTTACCTGGATCAAGATCTGTCATGACGGCTCGCTGCCGTTCAGGTACGGGGCGATGAGCTATAAGCGAAAAGGCTACATCAAGAGGGCGGTCGATGCGATCGATATCCTGAACGTCTCGAGTCCGGGCCTTGTTAAATTTTTTGACGAGAAGTTTGGCCGTGAGGCCGCGTACATTTCGCCTCTGATGCCTGCAACAGGTGTTACACCTGAAATATCTGAAACGAGGTTTACAGGCTTTCCAGACTTAACACTTTACAAGCGTGTCGTCTCGTCGATCGGGGCGTTTATCCCGAGTTACGGTTTTCATAACGTCGCTGCTGCGGTCGAAAGTTTGCGTGAAAAGAGCGGTGACAGCATCGGGGTCGTACTGATCGATGGGGCGTTTGCGAGGGATGAGGCTTACAAAAAAAGCATCCTCGACGGCCGCGATTGGATCGTTGTCCTTGAGGGAGTGCCGCATCCAGACGTCGGCCCGATCTTGGGGAAAAGCGACGTCTTTGTCCGAGCATTTGCCCACGAGTCCTACGGTCTATCACGTGTTGAGGCGATCTGGTCCGGCGTGCCTGTCATCGCCACCAACATCGGCGAAACCCGCGGCATGTTGACGTACGAATTTGACGACGTCGCAGCTCTTGAGAGCAACCTTCAGACCGTCCTCAACGGCGGTTCGACGATCGATCTTCCCCATTGGTCCGCTGTATTCAGGAATGAGGCCGACGAAAATCTTAAGGCCTATATTCAGCTCATCACCGGAGATCCGAATGCTTGAGGGCCGATCGATCATTTGCTTTGGCGGTGAGGACTGGTTCTATCACCATCCGCACTCGAAAACGCACCTGATGAAGCAATTTGCCGCGGCGGGCAACAAGGTCATCTTCGTAAATTCGATCTCGATGGGCCTGCCGTCGCTCGCCAACAAGGACCTGCTGCCAAAGATCGGCCGCAAGCTCAAGTCGTACGCCAAATTCGCACGCACCACGCCCGAGGGAATCACGGTCGTCTCGCCGCTGACGCTGCCTTTCCACGGGAACTCTGCCGTAGGCAACATAAATCAGCGGCTGCTCACCGCCCAGATCGGTGCCCTAGCCCGTCGAAAGGGAATGACCGCTCCGATCCTTTGGATCGCAATTCCTACGGCCGCGAACGTTATCGGCCGCCTCGGTGAATTGTGCGTCGTCTATCAGGTCTCTGACAACTATTGGTCAAATAGCGAGGACCACTCCATCGACCCCGCAAAGATCCGCGAGATGCACGAGACGTGTATCGCAAAGGCCGACATCGTTCTCTACTCAGGCCGCAAGCTTTTGGAAGAAGCAACCTCCGGCCGTGACAAGAGTTATCTGCTAGAACAGGCGGTCGATTTTGAGCACTGGTCCCGCGTGCGAGAATTAGAACCAGCCGAGGCGATGAGCAAGATTCCACGGCCTCGGATCGGTTACTTCGGAGCGATCGAGCCGTGGCTTGTCGACAGGGAATTGATCCGGCTCGCCGGCGAAAAGCATCCCGAGTGGACGTGGGTGTTTATCGGCAATCTCGCCCGCGGAACAGACCTCGCTGAGCTCAAGAACGTCTGTCTCATCCCGCCTGTTACCTACGAAGAGCTGCCTCGATACGCCGCGGGATTCGACGTCTGCGTGCTGCCGTGGCAGACAGAACACGCCTTCACATCCTACGGCTCAGCCATCAAGGTCCGCGAATATCTCGCCACCGGCAAGCCCGTCGTCATCGCTCCTCTGCCCGAATACGAGCACATGGCCGGCGTCATCCGCATCGCCCGCACGCGTGAGGATTTTTTACAAAAGGTCGAGGACGCATTGACCGAGAATGACCCTTCACTCGCTGCTGCCCGCCAAAACGCGGTCAAGGATGGCACGTGGAAGGCCCGTGCAGAATGGGTCAGCGGCCTGATCGCCGAAGCGACGAACCGCAGCTGACGCTATAATGTTCACGCAACGCAAATGAGCAGCATTCGCCATAGCCTGAAAAAGTTCGTCCCATCGTCCCTGCATCCGCTCCTGGGGGCCGTACGTCGCAGCATCGTCGCAAATCCGCTGCGAACGCGGTTGCAGAAATCCTCGCTCGGCCAAACGCCGGATATTCCCCACCGCCACCGGGAGCTTTTTTCGAAAATAGATAGCAAGATCGACCCTCGTGACGGGATGTATAACGGGGACGCTCGCAATTATTTTCTCGCGGCCCTTTCCTGCGTGGATTGTATCGACACCGTGCTCGAGGCGATCGGCCGCGAGGATCTGGACGAGATCCTCGACTTGCCGTCGGGCCATGGCAGGGAGCTTCGGGCGTTGGTAGTCCGATTCCCGAATGCCTCTTTTACCGCATGCGACATTCAGCCGGGCGGCGTCGACTTTTGTGCGAAACGATTCGGAGCTAAGGCCGTATTGTCGACGGCGGATCTTGGCCGACTGAAATTTGATCGATCCTTTGACCTGATCTGGTCCGGTTCTCTGATCACACATCTCGACAAGGAATCGACGACAAAGCTTCTCGCATCGTTCTATGCACACCTCAAGCCGGGCGGCATTGCGATATTCACGACCCATGGCGACTTTGTAGACGGACGGCTTCGCTCGGGAGAGACGGATTACGAACTTGGGCCTGAAGGTGCTGCCTCACTCGTCAGCCAATATGCCGCGGCCGAATACGGTTACCGCGACTATCCTCGTGGATTGGGATATTTCGACTTTCATCCGGACAAGTCGGGTTACGGTGTCTCGATCATGTCGCCACGTGTGGTCCGTGAGATCGCGGCTGCGGCAGGGGAATACGACGAGGTCTATTTCCAGCCCCGAGGGTGGGCGGATCATCAGGATGTATACGCACTCCGCCGAAATCTTTGAGACAAACTGTTTTAGGGCCGCAGATGGCTATGTATCCTCTCCGACAGTCGCCGTCGGTAACTCAGGCTATGGTTGAGCCATGATCCTCGTTAGCGACAGCAGCCCTGATCCGGATGAGCCGTTTCAGCCGACGGATCCTGACACGCCCGGTAGTCCGGGCCCAACAGTTCCAGATCCAGACCCCGCACCGCCGGATGTCCCCGATCCCTACCCTGTTACGGATCCGATCCCTGGGGAGCCCACTCCCCAGCCTGTCTCTGATCCGCCGCCGGGCCAGCCGGGTGGCGTCCCTTCCAGAATATTCTAATGCCCTCGACGTGTGTCATTCAGTGCGACCCTTTGTGTGTGTGGGCCGTTCTGATACACCACAAAGGTTCATACTCGATTATCGGATCACGTTAACCCCATATTTCTCAATAAGTTAACTTCTTTGCGATCCGATCTCTCAGTTGGCACGTCTATTGCACACGTACGCGTGTATATTATTGTGTCCGCTTCCCGAATGAGGGCACATTTTGAGCGAAAGCCTTCATTGGAGAGCATCGAATTAACATGACAAGACCTGTAAAGCATTTTGAGAAAGGTTTGACCTACATCGCATCGGCGGCGTTTAACGCGGTCAAGAGCGTGAATCAGTTCAAGCCAAACGCATCGTTCATTCCCAAGTGGGCCGACAAGCCCATCCTGAAGTCGTGGCAGAAGACCAAGCCCACGCTCGGTTTCCCGCGAATGACCGATTCGCTTTGCCCGCAGTGCGTGATCGAGGCCCGCGAGTCGATCCTGTCGGGTGAGAAGGAAGTTTCGATCCTCATCAACGAGAAGGTCGGCGAGATCAAGGCTGAGATCATCGAGCGTGACGGCCAGGTCTGGATGGTCAAGGACTGTCCGACGCACGGCCGGATCGAGGACATGATGGCCATCGATTCCAAGTTCCTCCAGCACATCGAGTCGCTCTTCCCGGGCCGCGACATGGAAGCTCACAACGACGAGAAGCTCCACAATCACGGCACCTCGTCGGTCAAGTACGGCCGCGGTGCGGTGCTGACGGTTGACCTCACGAACCGCTGCAACATGATGTGCGATCCGTGCTTCATGGACGCCAACCAGGTCGGCTTTGTCCACGAGCTCTCGATGGAGGACGTCCAGGAGATCCTCG
This sequence comes from Pyrinomonadaceae bacterium, assembly GCA_035995005.1. Lineage (GTDB taxonomy): Bacteria > Acidobacteriota > Blastocatellia > Pyrinomonadales > Pyrinomonadaceae > OLB17. The sequence goes on along the minus strand of DASYKW010000116.1, from coordinate 9,001 downwards.
ACAACGCCATCCAGATCAAGCCGCGTCGCCAGATGTCGGTGCAGTACTCGGGCGGTGAGCCGACGCTGTCGCCTTACTTCCTCGACGCTGTCCGCTATGCACGCAAGGTTGGTTACAACTCGGTGCAGGCCGCGACGAACGGAATTGAGTTCGCTAAATCAAAAGAATTTTGTCGCGAGGCAGCTGAGGCCGGACTTCGGTTTGTGTATCTGCAGTTTGACGGTATCGGCAACGACGCCAACTCGCACCGCCAGATCGGCAACCTGTTTGACGTCAAGCTGCGTGCGATCAACAACCTTCACGAAGCCGGCGTTGATATCATCCTCGTTACGACGTTGGTGAACGGCATCAACAACGATCAGGTCGGCACGATCATCCGCTTCGCTCTCGAGAATCCTAAAAAGATCTCCTTCATCGCGTTCCAGCCGGTATCGTTTACTGGTCGCGACGAGCACATCACGCCTGAGCGTCGCCTGCAGCAGCGTTACACGCTTGCTCACCTCGCTCATGACGTAAAGGGCCAGGTCGGAATTACCGAGCCGACAAGGGATTGGTTCCCGCTCTCGCTGATGGGTGCATTCGCGGATTTCGCGGACGTCGTCCACGGTCCTGAGTCGGATTGGGGCCAGGTCTCGTGCGGCTGCCATCCGAACTGCGGCGTCGGCACGGCCGTCATGGTCAACAAAGAGACAAAGGAGATGGCTCCTGTTCCTCAGTTCCTCAACATTCCGGGACTGGTCAAGGACATGCAGCACATTACCGACACCAACCGCGGCAAGTGGTTCTCAAACATGATGATGGGCCTCGCCCTTCTCAAGAACTACAACCCGTACGGTGCTCCGAAATCCTTGACGCTCAAGGGCATCCTGATGAAGTTCGACAAGTCGTTCGGCCTGTCAGGCAAAGATTACGGTAAGGTCGGTCCCGACCGCACGATCGAGGATATCGAGAAGCGTCGCCAGGATCCCTGGAACTTCCTCTTTATCGCCGGCATGTGGTTCCAGGACCTCTTCAACTACGACTTCCGCCGCACGGAGATGTGCATCATCCCGTACGGCACTCAGGAAGGCGAGATCTCGTTCTGTGCATATAACACCGGCATCGGCTGGAGGAATATCATCGAGCACATGCACCAAAATGCGACCGTCGCACAATGGTACAAGGACCACGGACGCCACGAGGTCTTTGCCCGCGGTAAGGAAGTCGAGCTCGTCGATCCGACGCACAACCTCAACCTCAACGCGGTCGATCTCGAGCGTCCTAACAAGCCCGAGATGGAAGGCCCCAAGACCGCTGCCGAGGAAATGCAGATGATGCGTAAACTCTACAACCAGATGGTCATGGAAAAAGCCCAGATCAAAGCCGAGCCCATGATCCAGATCGGCGGCCGTAAGAAAAAAGAAGACAAGGAAATGGCAATGGCTGAATAAGCTGTTAGCTAGTTACAAACAGAAGCCTCGTCGAGCGATCGGCGAGGCTTTTTCTTTTCAGGCTCCCCTCCTTACGCGGTTTTGGGCCTACCAAAACACTGGACCGTCTTTTGGTCCAGAACGAGGGGTGGCCGGTAGGCCGGGGTGGTTCTCTACGTCAATCATCACGACCTTCAAACCACCAATCCTCTCGTAGAGAACCACCCCGTCCGCCCAAAACGGCGTCCACCCCTCCTTCGTAAGGAGGGGAGTTTTTTTATTCGCCCGGGCGGCGTTTGGGTTTTGGTGTAGGTTTAGCCACCGAGTTGGCAGCCGTGATCCGGACGTTGGCGTTTGGCCCGGTGTAGATGTTGGTGTCGGGTCCGGGTTTATAGGGGTTGGTGTTAACGTAACTGGAATTAGAGCCCGTGCCTCGCCGAGTCGGTGCGACGGTCGCCGCATTGGTCATCGTATTGTATGCGTTTGCGGGGTAAGACGCGGGCATGTTGGCGATCGAGTCGATCTCGCTGCACTTGATGTCCCACCGCGTGGTATTCGCATTCCAGTCGGCACGGACCCATGCGGTCTGGCCCAGCATCTCCTGCAGCATACTGTCCTTGAGCGGCGGACACGTCGGCCGCACCGTATCACCCGTCTGCGCCCAAACCGCAAACATCCCTAATAACAACAGCCCCAACAACAGGATCCCAGACCGTTTTGCCTTCATAATTCCGGCAGGATAACACACTTAGACCCGCAGATCGGTGGGTCGATGCTGTCACCCGTTCGTGTCCGTTCGTGTTATTTAGTGGTTAAAAAACGGATCGTAACCACGAAACTACACTAAACGACACGGACGCATTTGCTCACGGCTGCTTGCTCATCGCTCACTTCCACCCGAAACACATCCGGTGTCTTCAGAGCCTGCCATTCCTCAAAACCATACTTCGGATCGAAGTGCTTTAGGATCAAGGTCAGTAATCGTCCGTGAGTCACGACCGCTATCGGATCGGTACCTAACGCAAGAGCGTCCTTGACAGCAGCTATCCCCCGCGTCGTTGCGGCTTGGCTCGACTCTCCGCCCTCAAATGCGAGCTCGAAGTCCGAAAAAGTGTCTCGTAATTTAGCCAGCCAGTCCGGATGATCGACCGTACTCAACGCCGCCTCGATGAGCCGCTCGTCCAACTCGATCCCGACACCCAATCGCCTCGCCAAAGGCTCGATCGACTCCACGGCCCGGACAAACGGACTCGACACGATCCGACCGATCCCGGTTCCCGACAAAAGCTCCGCCAGCCCCTCCGCCTGCACCACGCCCGCACCCGTCAGCCCAGCCTCCGCCGCCTGCCCTACCGCCTCACAGTGCCTTGCCAGATAGATCGTTTTGTTCAGGCTTTCTACTTCATCGTCGAGCGATTGGTAAGGGTCTTTTCGTTTTTCGAGATCATAAATCATGCAGAATTCCGTCCGCCGAGATCAACCGTCGTTAATACCGCGGGTGCGGCCTTTTCTTATGGCGCGAAGTTGTAAGTAATAACGGCGCTGACCTTTACGGGATGGCCTTGAATCGTAGTGGGGCTGAATTTGGCTTTACATGCGGCTTCGGTGGAAACCTCGCGAAGCAAAGACGGGCCGGACTGAGTGGTCGCGCCGAGCACGTTGCCGTCTTCATCGATGAGAATGGAGATCTCAACGGTACCGTGAGTGTGTTTCTTTTTCGCTTCGTCAGGGTACGACGGCGCGGGAAGGGCGCGAGCCCGGCCGTTGATCACGCCGCCTTGAACCAGCTTGGGCACTCCTTTTTCGCTCTCCGGGACCGGCGGCATCGGCACATCGAATTTGAGCAGAATGCCCCCGTCAACGGGCTTGCCGTCCTGCATCGCGGGTTCAAAGAAAGACTTCTTCGCTGCTTTGATCGCTGCCTCGCGAAGTTTTGTAGCCCTCTTATCGTCGAGGTCGGTGCAAGGGGCGAGCGGACCCGTCGCATCAACAACCTCCGGCTTGCCCTTACTGTCCACAAGGACCGTGACACGGACCGTGCCTCCGAGCTTCATTGTCAGTGCGTCAACCGGAAATTCCACGGTCGGCAGCGTCGTGACCTTAGCAAGCGGCAACTGGGCTTGCACGCCCGCCGACATCGCGAGCCCGATCGCGCACATTAGGAGTATGAGCGGGAATTTCATGTGGATATGATACCGTGCGGCTCCTCGGGCTTGGGCTTGTCGAGTTTCGTAGCGCGGGCGTCGGACCATTCGGCGCGCAGAAAGGCTGCTTTTACAGAACGGTGGAGGAAAAATGCGAGAGCCCCAAGTGTGATGACGGCGAGAGCAAATTCCTGCCAGTTTACGAGTACAACTTTAACCCAATCCGCCCTCGGCCACTCGATCAGGTTGACCATTAGATGGACACGCCAGACAAACGTTATGAGAAAGAACAGCGAGCCGACCAGTACTGGACCCATCTCGATCCAATCGGCGTTTGTCGGCCTGTTTTTGTCAAAGAATCGTTCGTAGCCCCAAAGTCCCGGGACAGGACCCAGCTTTAGGACCGAGGGCCGCAGTCTCGTCTCAAGATAAAGGACGATCGAGTAACGCTCTAACTGACTCTGAGCAAAGAGCCAGCCCATAATGTAAAACCCGATGAGACAGATCCAGACGACGACATGCTTAGGCAGCACGTCGTACCTTAGGATCTCAAAGGCTACCCCCAGGTAGAGAGGAATTATCGGCAGGATGCTGAATTCCAGCACGTGCCAGTATGCATAACGCGTCGTGAGTGCCGTGTACTCGGCAGCGTGCAGTTGCAGCACCGCCTGACTGACCGCCGGGGAAGCAGAGCCGACCTTGCGCTCGGGTTGCGTCTTGCCTTTCTCGTTGGACAAGTGTTGTCCTCCTGCCTTTGGTTTGAGAGTCAACGCAATATAGCACTAATCAGTGGATAGTTGACAGTGGAAGGCGCGACGAATGCCGACCGTCAGGATTTGAGGCGTTCCCATTGGGCGAAGAGCTTTGTGATCTCGGCGTTGAGCTTTTGTTTCTCAGCGAGGTTGGGCGTCGCGTCGCGGCGGCGGACAAGCTCCTCGATCTCGACCGCGAGGTGCTCCTGCTTCGTCTGCGGCTTGCCCGCCTTTGGGATGTTGTATTTGTTGTCCACGGTGACAGTCTACAGCGAACAGCGATCTGTGAATAGCCGGACGCCGCTTGCCGCTTGTCACTTGCCGCCGGCGGGTTTAGGCTTGAGGTAATGACCCACGGAGAGATCGACTTTTACTTTTTGCTGTTCTCGCTCTTTCTGCCGCGGCTGGTGATGGTGGCGTACATCCTGCTGTGGCCGTCCGCGTTTCCCGCAAATACCGTCCCGCAATGGGCGGATATTCTGTTGGGCGTTTTCTTTCCGCGAATACTGATCCTGATCTACATCTACCAGAATATGGGCTACGACAACATCTGGTTTGCCGCCCACCTGATCGTCGCGATACTCGCCTACCTCGGCGGCGGCCGCGAGACCCGACGCCGCGGACGCATCCGCCGCCGCGAAGTTTACCAGTCAAGCTAGCTCAGTACCTCAGCACATTGTTCGAAAGGCGGTCCCAGACCTTGCGAGGCCGTCCCAACGTTCGTACACGCGTGTTTTAGTCATTCAGGCCTCTAACCTACCGGGCCGCAAAGATTCGCTTGCATCATACCGCAAGCTACCTTATTGTATACAGTATGCAGTATACAGCGATCGCGATCGCACGCGACAACATTAGTGACTCAGTAGTAGCCGAGCTGCGGAACATGATCGTCGACGGCCGGCTGCCCGAGGGCGACCGCATCAATGAGGTGCATCTCGCCCAACAGCTCGGTGTAAGCAGAACGCCCCTGCGCGAGGCACTTGCCCGACTCGAACACGAGGGGGCTCTGAAAAGCGTTTCTCGGATCGGTTACTTTGTCCGAGCGCTCACCGTCGAGGAATTTGAGCAGATCTATGCGATCCGTCCGCTGCTAGACCCCGAGGCGCTGCGGCTCGCGGGCGTTCCATCGTCAACACAGTTAAAACGCCTCGAGCAGATAAACGCAGCGATCGAGCGCGAGAGCGAACCGGACACGATCATCCGTCTCGACGACGAATTTCACCTCGGGCTTGTCGCGGGGTGTCCCAATAAAGTCCTGATCGAGTTGATCGAGCAGTTCAGCCGCCGGACGCGCCGTTACGAATTGGCGCTGATGCGCGAGCGAAAGAACGTTCGACATACGATCGACGATCACGAGCGGGTCTTGACCGCGCTAAGAAAGGGCGACCTCGAGGCAGCCTGCGGGGCCTTGAAGCAAAACATGTTCAGCGGCCGCGCACCCATCGTCGAGTGGCTTAAAGAGCGCGGTGCAACGATCGCGAGTGAGGGGAAGTAGTATGAGGATCTTACGCTCACTGGCCACGGCCCTTGTTCTAATGTCTATCGGTGTACCGGCGCAGGTGCCGACACCTGGAAACAAGTCGGGATCCGTCGACGAGCTAGTCGGTCTGTGGAAAGCAAAGCAGCAATTCGGCTTTGGCGCCGACCGCATGCTGATCATCCGGAAGACCGGTGAGACATACACAGCCGACCTTGCCGGTCGCGTTTTGTCGATGCGTGTGGAAAAAGGCGAGATTAGTTTCAGCCTGCCTGATGCCCAGGGAACTTTTAGCGGGAAGCTGCAGAAAAGCGGCATCCTAGGCCATTGGGTCGCTCCGGGCACGCCACTTTTCAGCCGAGGCGGTGCCTCGCCGATCTTCCTGCGGCCTGACGGTCCTAACCGATGGCGCGGCGTTGTGACCGCAAGCCAATCCTCATTCACATTTTATCTCCTGGCGCAAAAACGCCCGGACGGAACGATCGGTGTAGTGCTGCGCAATCCCGAACGCGATATCGGCACACAGCAAGGGGCCCGCGAGCTACGGCGCGAGGGCAATGTCATCAGGCTCATCGGAGCCCGTCAGAACAAGGAGCGGGAGATATCGAGCGGTACCTTTGACGCAGAAAACGATCAGTTTACGCTGTCTTTCCCCAATCGCGGTGGGACATTCGATTTCAGACGCGAGAGCGATGAGAGCGATTTTTACCCGAGGGGCAAGACGCCGACCCGTTACACCTACGGCTCGCCGACCGCACTCGATGACGGCTGGGCCACAGGAACGCTGGCCGACGCAAATATTGACGGGCCGAGCATTGCGAGATTTATCCAAAAGCTGATCGACACGCCGATGGACAACCCGGACGCTCCGCAGATACACAGCATCCTGATCGCACGTCATGGACGGCTCGTACTTGAGGAATATTTTCACGGTTACACCCGCGACATGCTGCACGACACGCGCTCGGCGTCGAAGAGCGTGACGTCGACGCTTGTTGGAGCGGCGATCCAGGCCGGCGTTCCCCTCGCGTTGTCGAGCCCGGTTTATAAGGTGATGAATGATGGTGCGTTTCCCGCAGGCCTTGAAGAGAGAAAGCGGGCGATGACGCTTGAGCATTTGCTGACAAACTCCTCCGGTTACTATTGCGACGACGGCGACGACAACGCCCCGGGTAACGAAGAGACAATGGGCAACCAGACCGAGGAACCCGACTACTACCGCTACACGCTGAACGTCCCGATGGCGACGCCGCCGGGCGAAAGGTCGGTGTACTGCAGTGCAAATCCAAACCTCGCTCTCGGGATGGTCGGACGCGCCGCGGGCGAATCGCCGATGTACACATTCGATCGCCTGATCGGCGCTCCGATGAAGATCACCCGTTACGGCTGGTCACTCGATCCGGCCGGCAATCCGTATGGCGGGGGAAGCACATCGTTTGTGCCGCGCGACTTTCTCAAGTTTGGGCAGCTTTTGCTCAACGGCGGAATGTGGCAAGGCCGCAGGATCCTCGGCAAAGAGTTTGCGGCGCGGGCCGGTTCGCCTCTATACCACTTGGCCGGCATTTATTACGGCTACAACTGGTGGAGCGAAGAATTTCCCTACAAGAACCGTAAAGTTCATGCATTCATGGCGCTGGGAACGGGCGATCAAATGATAACGGTGGTGCCTGAACTTGATCTGGTGATCGGGGTATTTGGAGCGAACTACGCGAGCCGCGTCCAATTCGACGTCACGCACAACTGGGTACCGCGGTACATCCTGCCGTCGGTCCGGGAGCCCGGCGACGACAAGAGTGCTCCGGTCGTCGATCGCGAATACACGAGTCCATACGGCCGCTCGAAGGATGGCAGCCGCGTCACTCGCCCGGACTTGCGCTAAAGACCTTACTCGGCACGGCGCTGAATTGCGACTGCCGACCGGCGCATCCGGCGGCGTGAGTCTGCCGATCAACCTTGCGAAAAAAAGGCCCCGCCAGAAGCGGAGCCTTGCGGGCGATACTACTGCCCGGCTAAATTCGGTTATCGAGAATGTTCGATAAGAACAGGCTCACGAGATCCGACTGGGTGTTGCCGTCGCCTGAGCCGTAAGGATCCCGATCCGCGAGAGCGTCCTGATATCCCATTCGGTAGCCTTCCTCAAGTATCTGCCGCTGGTCGGCAAAACTCGACGCGTACGGCGAATAATACGCCGGCTCAGGCATCGCATACGGATCGTAATAATTATTCGAACGCGTGCCGTAATTGTCGCGTGCGTATTGCCCCTGAGACAGTCCCTGCTCATAACCCTGTCCCATAAAGCCCGTCAACAACTGGAGTCCGACATTCAATAGTCCGCTCTTGAAGCCGCTGTCTCCGAACAGTCCGCTGCCGAGCAATGGTGAACCGTAGCCGCCGTAACCTTGATCGTAGTCAGACGAATATGACGCCTGCGAATAGTACGGTGCGTAGGATGTCGTCGAATAATACGATCGCTGATAGCCGCCATAATACGCCGGCGAGTAACTGCTGTATGGTGCATACGACGGTGCGTACTGACCGTTATCGTACCCTTGGTCCTGCCCGAAGAATGCACTGAGGATTGTCCTCACGATGCTGTCACGCGTTGAGGGCTGTGAGTAGTAGGGCTGTGAGTAATACGGAGTGTAGCCGTAACTCTGGCCGTATGTGTAAACGGGCTGGTTGTAACTCGGGCTATAGTTATAGACCCGTGTTCTATACTCGCGATATTGCGGGATGAAGCTCACGATCGGGTCCTGGTAATAGTATCTGTTCTGCGAATTGCGAAGCTGCTTTTCGTACTGCTTCTGGGCCTTGCGGTCCTGTTTATAAGGATCCCGCACGCCGCGGAATTCGCCCTGCCATATGCCTCTCACGCCATAGGCATTCCCACGCGGGCCGTCGTCATTCGAAGCCTTGTTCCTTCCTCTACCGCGGCCCGGACCCTGGTCGTAAACGTACTGCTGCGGCTGGCGAACGTCTCGCTGCACATGCTGCTGCCGGCGAGCGTTCCATTCGTTCTGTCGCTGCTGCAGGCGAACATTCTGCTGGTTCACCTGCTGCTGCCTGCGTGCGTTCCACTCGTTCTGCCGCTGCTGCTGGATCTGATTCGGCTGCTGCTGCCGAACGGCACGCTGACCGTCGTCGCCGCCGTGCTTCTGGCGGCCCCGGCCGTTACCGTTTCCGTTGCCGCGGTCGCCGCCGCGGTTACCCCGGTCGTTG
>DASYKW010000115.1:0-5870 GCA_035995005.1 Pyrinomonadaceae bacterium | reverse complement strand
TATGTTTCGTTGGGTGGTGGATATGGAGCATTTCGTGAAAGACGACATACTCGACGACAAATCGCGGCACATCTCGCGAATCAAGCGACTTGCTGATCGCGATGTGATCGTGATGAGCATCGTGGTGACCGAGGATGCGATAGGTCTTGCGGGCAGACCATGTTAGCTGCGGCTTTGGGATCGTGCCGCGAAAGTACCGGTCATTCATCTCATCGAAGATCGCGTCGAGGTCATAAACAACGCCTTTCGACGAGGTCACGACCTTGCGGCCGAGCTCACGTTTTTGGTTTGCGGCCTTTTCGCGAATAAAGTCCGATTTGATGTAGGCGTTATAGACCTCGCGGGCTCCGGCCGGGATCTTTTTGCCGCGCAGCTTGCCGACGAGGATGTACGCGAGACCCTTGTGGCAGGGCATCGGCATTTCGCGGCAGATCTCGCCGACGCGGACGTAAACCTCACCCTCTCGGATGCGTATCGTATGATTTATACCGATATACGGGTAAAATGAGACGTGGATGGGCGGCGCGGGCCGTTTGGGATCGTACCAGCTAAAGACTACCTCATAGAGTACGGTAAGTTGGGCGATCACGTCAGTTTCAGGTTCGGCGTCGTCGAAAGGGAGATCCAACTGCGAATTTGTTGAACCGACCTCATCATCTTTAAACATTTTTGTTGACTGCGTGGGCAACGAAATGCTATCCCTTTATATGGGAACAGCATACAGCCCACGGGCGGTATGCATCAAACACACCCAAAACGGACGTCTGCAAGCGTGACCGCTAACCGCGGCGAGAAAGGTACCGGCTTTCCCGATTCACGCGGCCAGATAATCCTCACAGCGATAATCAATGAGCATTTCGTCACTGGCGAGCCTGTAGGTTCTAAGGTCCTCGCCGACAAGTTTGCCAATGCTTCCGGTATGAGCTCGGCGACGATACGCAACGTGATGGCCGAGCTGGAGGAAATGGGGATGCTCGAGCAGCCTCATACGTCCGCAGGCCGGATCCCGACAGACAGCGGATACCGGTTTTACGTTGACAACCTGCTTGGCGTGCTGAGCATTTCGAATGACGACCTGCATCGTATCGGGTCTGAGTACGGGTTCAGCGGTCTCGACACGACTGAGACGCCCGACAGGCTTATGGAGCGGACCTCGCATCTGCTCTCTGCTCTTTCTAATAATGTGGGCATCGTTGTCTCGCCGAGTTTGGCGAGTGATCGCCTGCAGCATATCGAGTTTGTCGGCTTGAGCGACAATCGGATCCTCGTGGTCCTGGTTTCGGCCCCGAACATTGTCCATAACAAGATAATTCGGACCGAGATCACCTTCACGAGAGACGAGCTGGAGCGAACGGCGAATTACCTCAATAAGGAGTTTGCCGGCAAGAGCCTCTCGGAGATCAGGACGGAGATCATGTCCCTGATGCACGAGGAAAAGGCCCTTTTTGACAAATTACTTCAAACAGCCGTGATCCTTTGCTCTCAGAGCATCGAGGACGAGGACGCGCTGGGCGAAGTATTCGTGGACGGTACGTCGAATATTCTGACGAAGACGGACTTTGCCGACCTCGAACGCCTGCGTGAGCTGCTACACACGATAGGTGAAAAGTCGCGGCTGATGCAGATCCTCACGGAATGCATTCAACGCGATGCTGAGGCGAAAGGCGACGTTCAGATCGTCATCGGCCGCGAGAACCGCACGCCGTCGCTTCAAAACTGCACGCTGATCTCGGCACCTTACCGGATAGCAGGCAGCTCGGCGGTCGGGACGCTAAGTGTCCTCGGCCCCACGCGGATCGAATACGCCAGGATGATATCGATCGTCTCGTACGTCGCCCGAACGCTTGAAAAGATGATGTCCGCCGACATCTCCAAAAACTAGTCGCCTCTCAACAGGCCCACACCGCTGTTCTCAAATGAATCCCAAAGATCAGATCCCAAAGCCCGAGGAATCTCTCAGCGACGAACTCGAGATCGAGGAGCTCTCGTCCGTCGATGATTTCATCCGTGAACTCGAGGCAAAGGAAAAGGACCTGCATATCACCTCGGATCTCACGATCGAGGTCGAGCAGTCTGAGTTCGACACTCGAAACGGGCCCGACCTGGTGCCGGATGCACCGTCTCCGCGGCCATCAAATGCCTCAAATCCGGAGCGTCCGCGCGGAACCGTTGAGCCCGGCATGAAAACGCGTGTTTTCGAGCTCGAGCGAGAGGTTGAGGCGCTGAATGAGCGCATTCGCGGCCTTAAGTCGGAACGTCACGACATCCAGGAAAAGAGTGACCGCCGGCTCAAGGACTTTGAAAATTTCAAATACCGGATGGACCGCGAGCGTCGCGGGGCGTTCATCGACCAGATCGCAAATCTCGCCGGTGCGATGCTGCCCGTTGTGGATAACCTCGACCGTGCGCTCGTCTCGGTAGAAAAGCTGCAAGCTGCCAAGAGTCCTGAATTTCAGCAGTTTTACGACGGGATCGCACTTGTGAATCAGCAAGTGAACGAGGTCCTAGGCGAAATGGGCGTAGAGCCGATAAAAACGGTCGGCGAGACGTTCGATCCGCAGTTTCACGAGGCTGTTGCCACGGAGCAACGCGACGATGTAGCAAACAATACCATCTCGGAGGAGATGCTTCGCGGCTACCGGATCGGTAACAGGGTGGTTCGCCATTCCATGGTGAAGGTCACCTTGTCTGCCCCGTCGTCCAAGCCTGAAAAAGCCGATCCCGCATCGGTTGCAGACCCTACTTCGACCGAATCGTCCAGCGACCCGGTCGAGTAATCTCCCCAACCTCTCCCGATCACATCAAGGAAGATAAACGCCATGGCCAAAGTAATAGGAATCGATCTAGGTACGACAAATTGCTGTGTTTCCGTCCTCGAGGGCGGTACCGTCCAGATCATCTCGAATAAAGAGGGCGGTCGCACGACTCCATCCGTCGTCGGTTTCACCGATAAGGACGAGCGGCTTGTCGGCCAGATCGCAAAGCGACAGGCCGTTACGAACGCGGCCAATACGCTTTATGCCGTCAAGCGCCTGATCGGTCGCAAATTCAATGCGCCCGAGGTCGAGAAGATGCGCGAGACGGTGCCGTTCGAGATCGTTCAGGCGCCGAATGGCGACGCGCACATCCGTGTGCTCGACCGCATCTACAGCCCGCCCGAGATCTCGGCGATCGTGCTCCAACGATTAAAGCTTGCCGCCGAGGAGTTCCTTGGCGACAAGATCAGCGAAGCGATAATTACGGTTCCTGCTTACTTCGATGACATGCAGCGTCAGGCGACACGAGACGCCGGCAAGATCGCGGGCCTCGAGGTCGAGCGAATCATTAATGAACCGACGGCTGCGGCGCTTGCGTACGGATTCGGTAAGAACAAGGCCGAGAAGATCGCGGTCTATGACCTTGGCGGCGGTACCTTCGATATTTCGATCCTCGAGATCAACGACGGCGTTTTCGAAGTGTTGTCGACGTCCGGCAACACTTTCCTCGGCGGCGAGGACTTTGACCAGCGGATCATCGAGTGGCTTCTTGACGGGTTTCAGAGCGAGCACGGAATTGATCTGAAGAGCGACCGACTCGCCTTGCAGCGTCTCAAAGAGGCCGCCGAGCGAGCCAAATGCGAACTCTCAAGCGTGACCGAGACGACCATAAGCCTGCCATTTATCGCGGCCGACGCGACCGGGCCTAAGCACATCAACATGACGCTGACGCGCGACAAATTCGAGGAGCTTGTCGGCGATCTTGTCGAAGCCTCTGTCGAGCCGTGCCAAAAGGCTCTTTGGGACGCCAAGCTTCAGCCCTCGGACGTCGACAAGGTAATTCTCGTCGGCGGCCAGACGCGTTCGCCGATCATCACGCGAACCGTTACCGAAGTCTTCGGAAAGGAACCTTCGGCGGAGATCAATCCCGACGAAGTAGTCGCCATGGGAGCCGCGATCCAGGGCGGTGTGCTCACCGGTGACGTCAAGGACATCGTCCTTCTCGACGTCCTGCCGCTCAGCCTCGGCCTTGAGACCCGCGGCGGATTGTTTGTAAAGCTTATCTCCCGCAACTCGACGATCCCGCTTAAGAACACGATGACCTTTACGACGGTCGTGGACAATCAGCAGTCGGTCGAGATCCACATTCTCCAAGGTGAACGCGAGATCTCAGCGGCCAACCGCTCACTCGCTAAATTCGAGCTCGTCGGCATTCCGCCGGCACCTCGCGGAGTGCCCCAGATCGACGTCTCATTCGAGATAGACGCGAACGGCATCGTCAGCGTTTCGGCAAAAGATAAGATGACGGGTCTCGAGCAGGCGGTGCAGATCACGCCTTCATCCGGACTGGCGCCGGATGAGATCGAACGCCTTATCATCGAGGCCGAGACCTCGATCGAGAGGGACCGCGACGAGAAAGAGCTCATTCAGGAACGCAACCGTCTCGACAGCCTCATCCGGAACGCCCGGCGGGCTATGGCCGAGATCGGCAAAGCCTTCGAGCTGGACGAGCAGCAGCAGATCAATGGGATCCTCAACGACGCCGAGGCGATCAACGCATCGGGCTCGCTCGACGAGGTCAAAATGCAGCTCGACGCCGTCGAGAGCGCAGCCAATCGTATAACAGCGGCTATGCTCACCATGGCCTAACCCCTGACTCTTGAGTTAGAGGGCCAATTATCGGTAATATAGAAGAGCGTCGGTTCACTCACGTGTGCTGGCGCTTTTCACTTGATGTAGATGAGTAAACGAGACTATTACGAAATTTTACGTGTCACGCGTGACGCAACCGATGTTGAGATCAAGCGTGCGTATCGCTCCCTCGCGGTCCAGCATCATCCCGACAAGAACCCTGGTGACGCGGCATCAGAAGAGAAATTCAAAGAGGCTGCGGAAGCTTACGCGGTGCTCTCCGACTCCGAAAAGCGAGGATCCTACGACCGTTTTGGTCATCAGGGCGTCGGTGCCGGAGCGTCGGGTTACGAAGGCGGATTTTCGAATATCGACGATATATTCGACATCTTTGGCTTTGGCGATATGTTTGGCGGGGGCCGCGGCGGACGCCGAACGACGGTCCAACGCGGAGCGGACCTGCGATACGACCTGGAGATCACGCTCGAAGACGCGGCGACGGGCAAGGATGAAAAGCTGCGTATACCGCGTCTCGAGAAATGCGGCGAATGCAGCGGCTCGGGTGCCGAGAAAGGGACGCAGGCAGAGACCTGCATAACCTGCGCCGGCAGCGGCCAGACGCGGTATCAACAGGGATTTTTCTCGGTGATGCGTACCTGCGGCAATTGCCAGGGCAGGGGCCAGATCGTGAAAACGCCGTGTCACAAATGCCATGGCAACGGCCGCGTCGAGAACGAGAAAACGATCGAGATCAAGATCCCTGCGGGCGTCGAGACAGGATCGCGATTACGCGTCACAGGTGAGGGCGAGGATGGCGTCGGTGGCGGACCGACAGGCGATCTTTACATCGTCCTACACGTCGCCGAGCATGAGAATTTTGAGCGGCAGGGGGCTAACCTCTATTCCGCTGTGCCGATCACTTTCGCTCAGGCGGCACTCGGGGCAGACATCTCGGTAAAGACCCTTGATTGCGAGGAGGAACTCAACGTCCCGCCCGGCACGCAGACCGGCACCGTTTTCCGGGTCAAGGGAAAGGGAATGCCAAATCTCGGCGGCCGTGGTCACGGCGATCTTTTTGTCGCGGTGACGCTCGTCACTCCAAAAACACTTACAAAGGAACAGCGGCAGCTCCTCGAGCAGCTTGCCGAGGTAGAGGACGCTGATTTCTCGGACGAGTCGTTTATCGATAAGGTCCGAAATATCTTTAGCTAGGGTAGGCAAGATCGTGGCTCGGAGTCCTAGGTCATCGCCCACCGACAATGA
>DASYKW010000114.1:0-15605 GCA_035995005.1 Pyrinomonadaceae bacterium | reverse complement strand
AATGCCCGTGAGGAGAGCTACAGCAAGATCACGCCGATATTCCTGGCGGTCGAGACGGGTGATCTGGAGATCGTGCAGATGCTGCTCGACGCAGGAGCGAAGGTAAGGATAAGATCCGAGTCCAAAGAAACGCCGTTGATGCGTCTCGATCAGGATGCGACGCCGGAGCTTGTCGAACTTCTCGTGAAATACGGCGCAAGGGTGAACGCGGCAGACTCGGAAGG
The DNA here is from genome assembly GCA_035995005.1 of Pyrinomonadaceae bacterium. Taxonomy (GTDB): domain Bacteria; phylum Acidobacteriota; class Blastocatellia; order Pyrinomonadales; family Pyrinomonadaceae; genus OLB17. The sequence goes on along the minus strand of DASYKW010000114.1, from coordinate 15,381 downwards.
CCAGACAGCTCTCATTCACGCGGTGGAATATTCGACTCCCGCGGCCGCACAGGCACTCATTGCGGCTGGTGCCGACGTTAACGCGGCCAACAACGAGGGCGTTACGGCTTTGATGAAGGCGGCCGAGCGCGGTGACATAGACACCGCCCGTGCGCTGATCGTTGCGGGCGCCTACATAAACGCCCGCGACAAGGAGGGCGACAACGCCTGGGTTTACACGGACGACAGTGCGATCGAGGAACTGCTTATGAGCTACGGTATCGAGATCACTCCCGAGCAGCGTGCAAAACACGACGGCACCACACCCGTTGTTGACGCTACACCTGAGGCGACACCCGAGCCAACGCCCGAGCCAACGCCGGCGAGTTGACCATCCTAATAAGCATGACCAAAGGGCCGCGGTTCATACGCCGCGGCCTTTTTTCGTGCTAGAATATCGGCGTTCGAGTCCAGCCTTTTGGCAGTGACGCTGCCCGCCCAAGCTATGAAATACTGCCCGATTTGCGACGAGCGCTACGACGAAGAAGTCATACAATTCTGCACCAAGGACGGCACGCCGCTTGTGGAAGAAAGCGAGCCGCGTTTCACGGCAATGCCGAGCGAGGAGGACGAGAGCGATGTCGGTCAGGAGACCGTGAGCCGCCGTCGCGACGGTGTGTCCGAGACAACGACCGACCGTGGCGAACGCATCGTGATCCCTGCGACGCAAGCGTCGAGAGAGCAGCAGGTCCGCACGCGTGCGGCCGGGGCATACTATGCTCCGCAGCCGCCGACGCAAAATACCGGAAAGGTCGTAGCCCTTACAATTCTCGGTACGCTCGCCGCGATCGGTTTTGGAGCGCTGCTTTTCTGGATGCTGCAAAAGCCGACGCCGACGAACATGAACGTCAACACGAATCAGCCGAACATCAATCTCAACGCAAATGGCTTTGACTCGAACTTTAACTTCAATGCAAACGTATCGATGCCGACGCCGATCAACATCAACACTAACTTCAACGCAAACATAAAGACGCCGACACCGACACCCACGCCAAAGCCGAGCGCAAGTCCCACAGCGTCACCGATACCCACCGAGACACCCGAGCGAACCCCGACTCCGCGACCGACCGGCACACCAAGACCGTCGCCTACGCCGACACCGAGACAAGGCCCACGTCCGCCCGGAAATGCCAACGGGAATTAGCTAGGAGCCCGAGAAAGGGCCATTTCGACGGCGCGGCGTGGGTCGATGACGCCCCAGCCTTGTCGGTCAACCTCATAACCGGGTAGGCGCTCGGCCGTATCGATGAGGATCCGCTTGATCTCGGATGGTGTTAGGTCATGATCGGCCTCGAGCATTTGCGCGACCACGGACGAGACGATCGGTGCGGAAAACGAAGTGCCGTCAACATATTTGTAGTTCTTGTTGATGACGTTTTCGCGACGGATCTTGAGCAGAATGATCTGCCGGATACTGTGAACAGGCCGGTCGAGCGCCGCATCAAGCTCATCATCAATGCCGGGATTCGCACGGATAATTTCATACAGGTCGGCGTCCGCAGACCGATCAAGAGCATCCAGCAACTCGGCCTGTTGGGCGGTCGGCGTGCCTGGAAGGATCGGCGCGGGGACCCAGATAGACGACGCGATGATCTCCGGCTTTTGCAGCCCGTCGACGGTCGGCCCATACGAAGAGCGATACATGCCGCGTTTTGCCCGGTTGAGTGAATTCTGGTCATCGAGCCCACCGACCGCGATGCACGAAGGAGCACTTGCAGGCGGGAAGACCGGATGATCCGGTCGATGGCCGGCATTGCCGACGGCACAGACCACCGTTATACCCAAAGCCGAACATTCCTCGACAAGCTGGGACAGTGGATCGCGCAGATAGCTCACAACATCGTCGCCGCCAGCAGAAATGTTGACCACACGAATGTTGAAGGCCTCACGATGCTCGAGCACCCACGTCAACCCGTCAAAGATATTCTGGTCGGATATCCGTCCGGTGCGGGCGAGCTTTACAAGGACAACATTCGCGTCCGGAGCTATGCCTCGATAGAAACCATTTGAAAGCGACCCATTGCCCGCAGCAACCACCGACGTCATCATCCCGTGCCAGCTCGCGACGTCCGGCTGAAGCAGTGACGATACGTCGCCGTCCGCGTCCAGCAGATTGCGATACGCGAGAATGCGGTTCTCGGGCGTCGTCAGATCTACATGCGGATAAAAGCCCGAATCGAGAAAAGCGATCGTCACATCCTTGCCCGTAAAACGATCGTCCGCGTCGAGCCGAAGCGGGGTCGACAGCACATGCGAGCCGTCCTTCTGCATTGCCGCATCGGCGATGATCTGGTCCTTAGCGTGGGTGAAAAGCCTGGCGCACCTGCCGCAAACTTTAACAAGATCGGTTGTCGAGGGAGCATTCGCACGGATGAGGCTGGCGACATCGTCAGGAAGATCCGAGAGGGCCACCGAATCCCCGCGAGTCCATCGCGAGCATACCGCGCACGATTCACCGAGGGCGACTATGTCGCCGGGCTGATCGATGAAGGCTGTGGCAAGTGATTCCTGGGTCGGCATTGATGGGATTTTAGTTTTCCATAGCCACAGGTAAAATCAAAGCCGATGAAGGTTGGACTTGCATTGTCAGGCGGCGGCGCACGCGGCTTCGCCCACATCGGCGTGTTGAAGGCGCTCGTCGAGAATGGCATTCCGATCGATATGATCGCAGGAACTTCGGCGGGCTCGATCGTCGGGGCGGCGTATGCCTCGGGAATGTCGGTCGATGAGCTTTATGCGATGGCGCGTCGGGTCGGCTGGCTAAACATGACCCGTCCGTCGTTGTCGCCACTTGGGGCGTTGTCGAACGCGCCGATGGGAAGGTTTCTCGCTCGAGAGCTGGGCGTCGCAAGAATCGAAGACCTTCGTATGCCGTTCGCGGCCGTGGGTTACGATCTGACGCGTTGTGCGGAAGTTGTTTTTAAGGATGCGGGCGATCTGATCTTTGCTGTGCGGACCAGCTGCGCTGTTCCCGGTGTTTTTGCACCCCTCATAGGCGCGGACGGACATTTGCTTGTGGACGGCGGCGTGACCACACCTTTGCCCGTAAGCGTTGTTCGCGATATGGGCGCCGACGTAGTGATCGCGGTCGATGTTCTTTCTTGCGGCGCGGGGTTTCGGTCAAATGCAAAAACAGCCGCGGGAATGATGATCCGTTCGGCGATGACGCTGCTCCGGCAGGTCTCGATCGATTCGCATTGTCTCGCCGACATCGTCATCGAGCCGGCGATCGCACACATTCGACCCGATCAGATCAATAAGAGAGAGGAATTACTCAGACTCGGCGAGGAGGCCGCCCTTGCGCGGCTCAACGAGATCAAGGCAGTTGTCAGTTCCGCCGGATAGGCTGTTTTTCGGCAAGATGCGTTGTGGTGCCCTCGGTCACGGAGCGGAAGGGTTTCGGCGACTCGCCCGCCGGCAGGGAAAGATCGGCGATCGATGGAGCGAAAACCTTTCCCAAGACGGCGTTTTCGTCAGACCGCGAGCCTTTTGCGACCGTGAGCAGATAGCCGTTGATCATGAACGCGATACCGATGAAAAAAAGGATACCGCCCATAGCCGAGAGAAAGAGGAACTCTTCCTTTCTAGCGAGTACGGCGAGCACACCGAGTGCGATCGATACACCGATGCCGATCGCCGAAAGGATCGTGCCGACACGGATCCGGCGCAAGCGTTTCTCAGCCGGCGACTCAAGGAATTTTTCGATCTCGGGCAACACGTCCTCGGCGACTTTTTTGAGTTCTTTTGCCGAGCCCAACTCACGGATCTTTTGCGCCATCGCCCGGCCGATCTCCTCACGCGCGGAGATCGCGGAGGACGTTACCGCGTCAGTCTGCGGAACGAAGCTCCCGCCGCACGCGCGGCAAAATTGGTTGGGCTGTGTCTCCTGAGCTCCGCAACTTGGACAGAACATATAAAGTACTTGTTTCGGGAAACTAGAATCTACCACGAAAATACGCGCTATTTTGCTCGAAAGTTCCCCCTTCGCCGCTTGCATTCTCGCCGAGCCGACGTGCATCATAAAAACGTTTAGTCCGCTCTTAGCGCATCAACGGTGATGCCCGCGCACGAGTAGCAGTTTTGTTCGACCGGCGTAAGGTACGTATTAAGAGTTGGTTGTTATTTGGTTACGAGGTAGCTCGCCGGGCGGGCATTAGCGAAACGGATCTCTTGGGATCAGACCGTTACCCCAATATCACAAGATCGGATTTCGATGCTTCTTTGATCTCCCGGGAGGGAAGGTAAGGATACTTTTATGTCAATGAAACTTTATGTAGGTAATCTCTCATTCCAGACGTCGAGCTCTGATCTCGAGGCGGCTTTCGCGGCCATCGGCGCGGTCGAGTCGGCAACAGTCGTCGAGGATCGGGAGACCGGACGCTCGCGCGGCTTCGGCTTTGTCGAGATGGGCTCACAGGAGGATGGAGAAAAGGCCATTGCCGATCTCAACGGTACGCAGCTCGACGGACGCGAGATCAAGGTCAACGAAGCTAAGCCCCGCGAGGATCGTGGCAGCGGCGGCTACGGTGGTGGTGGTGGCGGACGGTCGAACCGCTGGTAGGACATCACAACTTGCGATAGGCAAAGAAACGCCCACCGGCCCATGCCGGCGGGCGTTTTTTACGGCTTCGACCTCGCCGTTCGTTTCAGGGGTTTTGGCTTTGGAGGTTCGGGCGGCTTGAGATAAGTTGCGGCGGCGACATTTACGGTCGATGCCTTGATATCGAATTCAATAGACTTTGCCGGCTTGCCGTCGATAAAGAGATCGACACGATAGCGGCCGGGCGTCCACGCACCGTCGGGCGTACCGGTAAAATTTACGCGGTTCTGATTCTCCTTGGTGGTGTAACTGGCCGATACGACCTTTGTTTCCGACTTAACGCCAGTGACCCTTACCGCCACGAAATTCATCTTAACCGTGACCTTTGACGTTGTCTCCAGCAGCACAACACAGTAGATCGGGACGTCGGTCGTACGAAATTCATCGGCCTGCTCGCCCGCCTTTCCATTGCCGTTATCGCGCGCAAGATAGACCTCTTCGACCGTGGGATCAGGGTTTTTCGGCGGCGCCTGTCCGAGCGCAGTCAAGGATAGACAGCTAAGAACGAATAGGAGCGAGCAAACGAGTTTCACGGCTTTTTCGGCAACTTGCTGTTTGAGCCTCCGGCGCGGAATTAGGTTGCTTGGGTGGGTTTCGGCGGAAACAGTGAATCTTGGATCAAGGCAGACAGGGCCGAGGCATCTCCGAGAGTGAAGCTCGTGATCCCGCTCACACCTCTAACACCGCAGGCGTCGGACGCGATAACGGGAATGCCGGCCGCAGCGGCTTGTAGGAGTCGTCGGGGACGATGTTCGACAAAGGCGGGCAGCACGACCAAGGATGCTTGCTCGAGCCAGTTGTCACCGGCGGGTCGCGTATCGAAACCTTTCCAAAAGTCCGCATCCTCGATAAGCGGGCCCATAGTCAACAACGTAATATCGAGGTCGCGGAGCGAGTCTCGAAACTCATAACAGCCCTTGCGTCCGACGGTCGATGCGGGAAAGACGATCACCGGTTTGCCGCTAGCGTGACTGGCCTTGCAGGCCTCGACAGCGGGCATTCGCCACGGCAGGAGGTCAGTCTTCTCTGAAAACAGATCGGCGACCGCAGTGTGTGCGGTAACGATCTTTCTCGCATGTCGTAGCGCCTCTGACTCTGCCGCGACGAGACTCGTGTCGGCTCGAAAATCAGCAAGCGTCCGGCTTTCAGGATGCGAGTCGTGAGCTGCATCGAGTCTCGACTGGATCTCGGTCATCGGCAGGGCTGTCATCAGGACATCGAAGGTGCGTCCGCCGAGGCGGCCGGTATTCCAGAGGTAAGGCAAAAGATCCTGCTGTACAACGACATGCAGGGCCTCAAAATCCAGTCGGCGCGCGTAGCTCTCAGCGAGACGCTCCGACATTGCTAGCAGATTCCGTTGACGTGCGGCGCCTTGAGCGGCGAGTTTTCGCGAGCGATACGACCGAACTACCGTCAGGTAGCGACTTTGATGCACCTCTTCAAAACCGTCCGTCGACCAACCGTAGTTTGCCCGTTTGAAACGCTTGCCGTCGATCGGCAAGAACAACTCGTCGTGAGGTTTTAGTTTGGACCGGATGTAAGCGTCGAATTCGGGAACATACTCGTCGACCAGAAAAGCCGTGCGGCCAAACTCCGTCTGGGGCGGCTTGATCACGCGAAAACAATCGTCCATCCCGCACGACGCGCACGAGCCGAGCTCCGAGGCTGGCTGGCTACCTCGCGTTATCCGATGCAGTTGCTGCTCGTCGGCTTTCTCGCCGAGGAAGTGGACCTCGAGATGGTCGCCCGTAAGTTTCGCCTCGATTCGGAAAGGTTTGGGCGAGCGGAATCTTAGGTCGACGTAATTCCAAAAGACGGTCGCGTCGCGTCCGTGCTCGGCAAGCGAGCCCGCGATCACCTGCGTGTGTGCGTGACGCTCGACGATCTCAAAATTCGCCCTGAGAGCGGCGTCGTAGAGGGCGTTGGATATCTGGCAGAGACCGCCGCCGACATTTGGAATTATGCAGCCCTCGCGTAGCTCGCGACCCGCAACAAACCCGCGACGGCGCGACGTTCGGCCGACGTTTGCCCAAAAGCTGAATGTCTCGCCCGCCGTTAGCTCAAGTCCATCGAGAGCCGCGACCGCAAGACGGAGATTTTGGATCTTGCCTGCGACGAGATGGCGTTCCTCGGACGATGTTTCGGTCCAGAGAGCCGTTTTGGACTCCGCGATCACAGGCTGATCGGCGAGCTTATCGCCGCGTTGGCTAGCGCCAACATCGCGCGTCGTATCGCGTATAAAGCGACGTGTCTGCAGCATCAGCGTCTTAGCACGGAAAACGGCCGCTCCCAAACGCGTCGGCAGGATGTTGGTCGCCTCGATCTCAGGGCTAATGCTCATCGTCGGCAGTGATGATAAGGCAGACACGGCCGCCCAGGCAATGACCGCATGTTATAATCCGCACGCTAAAACAGATGCGATTCGTTTTCTCACGCAGGTTTTACTTTCTATTGGCGGCAGGCTTTGTTCCGCTAGCTGCCGCGTGGAGTTTGCCCGGTGTGACCTATGCGGTCCTCGCATTCGATCTCATTCTCATCTGTGCGGCTGTGGTGGACAGCATTACCAGCAAGAACCTGACCGACGGTTTGAGCATACGGCGTGAATTCGACCGTCGTTTCGCTATAGGCGACGCCGCGAAGGTAAGCCTGCACATCGAAAATACGACCTCAAGGCCGATCTCGCTCCGGATAAAGGACGAATATCCGGCGGAAATGCGGCTCGAAGAGACAAGGGAAGCGGATTTTGAGGTCGCGGCGAATGGAACGGCCGAATTCTACTATCATCTGACACCAGGGCGACGCGGACGATATCAGTTTGGCAAAACGGCGCTCCGATCCCTGTCTCGGCTCGGGCTGGTCTGGTGTCAGACGGAGCTCGGTGAGGCCGAGGGCGTCAAGGTGTATCCAAATATGCGCCGCGCCCGCGAGATGGAACTCAAGGCCCTTGGTGCTCGATCGTTCCTTGCGATCCAGCGTCGCGCAGTGAGACGCGGCGAGGGACGGGAATTTGAGTCGATGCGCGATTATGTCCGCGGCGATGAGCTGCGCCACATCTCTTGGACGGCGACGGCCCGCCGTCACAAACTCACCACACGCCAGTATCAGATCGAGCGCGACCAGACTGTGATCATCGTTCTCGACGCGGGCCGTTTGATGACCGGCAGGATCGGTGGCGAGACAAAGTTTGATACTGCGTTACACGCAAGTCTTGCTCTTATGAGCGCATGTGCGCGAGCCGGTGATAATTGTGGGCTTTTGGTCTTTGGGAGACGCGTCCGTAAATTCCTCCCGCCAAAGCGCGGACCCGAGCATCTGGACGCCGTCCTCGAGGCCCTGCATGACCTCGAGCCCGAACTCATTGAGCCGTCGTACGCGCGTGCGTTTCAGTTTATTGCGTCGAGCACTAAGAAGCGCTCGTTTGTCGTTGTCCTCACCGATCTCGTCGACAAGGACAGCTCAAAGGAGCTGATCACCTCGCTCAAGCTTCTGCGTCCGCGACACCTGCCGATGGTCGCGACGATCGGCGACCGCGACCTGAATCTCGTCGTGAACCAGACTCCGAAGACCGATAAGGATGTCTTCACGCAATCGGCCGCCGAGGAGATCATTTATCAGCGTGAGGCAGCCCTTCGAATGGTCGAGACGGTCGGCGGCCTCGCTGTTGATGTGACCGCCCAAACCCTCGCACCGAAGCTGCTCGAGACGTACTTGCGCGTAAAGGAGCGTGGTATGCTTTGATCAGATCGACAGCTGGATCGCACCCAACGCCCAACATGACCGCAAAAGCCAGGTGACGTTTACCTGATATGTCCTCTAACGTCATTCTCATTCTTTACACGACCAAATACCGCCTCGGCGGCGAGCAGTTTCCGGTGGTCGCCGAGACTCTCACGGCGGAGAAGCGCGCGGGTTTAGACGACGAAGTTGTCGTGCGAGCGGTTGAGAGCAAACGCGATGTATTCCAGGCCATTGCCGAGATCAAAAAAGCAAGAAAACGTATAGCCGAATTCATCTTTGTCGGTCACTCGGGCATGTACGGTCCGATGTATGGGACGGCCGCGTTTCCCGAGCAGTTCTCTCCCTATGAATGGGAGCAAATGGACATGCCGTTTGCCGAAAAAGCCACGGCTTACTTCTACTGCTGCCGATCGGCTCGCTGGTTCGCGCCGTTCTTTGCGAGGACGTTCGGTGTCGAGACTTACGGCTTCTTTTGGTACACGACGTTCTCGCGAAGCAAGGATAAATACGTCGCGGCCGGCAACAGCACCGCTGCGCCGCTCTACACGATCGGTTGCAAAGGCCGCAAATCTCATGGCTTACTCGGCGCAACTCAAAAGCGCCTCGGCTTTATGCCCGCCGAGGAGATGAAGCGATTCGAGCCGCAGCCGCCCGACGGCGACACATCCTATGATCATGTTGCGGAGCTTTATGATGCGGTGTTTGAGGACATTCGCGTTCGCAAGGACGAATGGCGATGGCTGAACGCTCGCATGCCCTCCGGCGAGATTGATGTGCTCGACATCGGCTGCGGCAATGGAGCGCTGCTTAACGCGTTGAGCGGCAAGATCAGTACAGGCGTCGGTGTCGATGAGTCTGCGGGAATGATCGAAAAGGCCCGTCGACGTAACTCGACAATAGAAAATTTAAGGTTTGAGAAGATCGATGGACCGAGCCTGCCGTTTCCCGACAATTCATTCGATGTGGTTACGTCGTTGATGTCGTTCCGCTACCTCGACTGGGACCCGCTACTCGCCGAGATCAAGCGAGTCACACGGCCGGGCGGTAAATTCCTTGTCGTCGATATGGTCACGGTGCCTGTCGCGATCCGTGATTACCCGCAACTGATCGGCGACAAGCTCAGGACGATTCGAGACAGGAAAGCGAATGCGAAGTTCGACGGAGCACTTCAGCGACTCGTCTCGCACCCTGACTGGAAGAAGATGGTCGAGTACAATCCGATCCGCTCCGAACACGAGATGAAATGGTATCTCGAGAGCCGTTTTCCGGGCCAAAAGATGGAGATCCTCAACATGGCGTGGCACTCGCGGATCGTCGCCTTTGACAGCGGTCCGGTCGAGGCGGGCGTGGAGGCTAAGCTCACTTTTCCATAGATGTCACGACTCGGGATCATCGACTGGGGGATCGGCGGCGTCAGCATCTACAAGCTCGTCAAGATGCGGATGCCGGGCGTCGCTGTAACTTACTTTTCAGACACCGGCGTGACGCCTTACGGGAAGATGGGCCGTCGGGACCTCGCGACGCGGTTGGACACGGTGATCGAATTTCTGAAGGGTCGCGGCGTCACTCACATCGTTATCGGCTGCAATGCGGCGAGCACTGTTATCCACGATCTGCGGGATCATGGCGTGCCGATCCTTGGAATGATCGAGCCTGCGATCCGAATGACGTCGAAAATAAGGTCGCGGAGACTCGGATTGATCGGCGGACGAAGGACAGTCGTGTCGGGGGTTCATCGACGGGCATTTGCCGACCGTGGTATCGCCGTCCGACAAAGGATCGCTCAACCGCTCTCGGCGCTGATCGAGAGTGGCGACGTCTCGTCCGACCAACTCCGATCCGAAGTCCGCCGTATACTTGAGCCGTTACGCAACTGCTCGCACATCCTGCTCGCGTGCACACACTATCCGGCAGTCCTCCCGGTCCTGCAGGCCGCTGTGCCGAACATTCGATTTCTTGATCCCGCCGAAGAAGTGGTTAATGCCCTTGGTCGCCAAAACATCGAGCGAGATGGTGGTGCCGATGAATTCCTGACAACGGGTGACCCTCGTGCGATGAAAAAGGCGGCGAGTAATGCCTTCGGTGTGAAGATCGTCTCAGCTGTTAAGGTCGCGCTATAGAGTCGCCAGATTCCTCGTTAGCTCGTCCCGCGAAAAACAAATAAGAATACATCGCTATTCCCGTGCCTACCCCGGTGGCTATCTTGACTAACGCAGGCAGCTCGGAGGGTGAGAGAAAACCCTCGATAGTGCCAGCGACGACCAGAAAGAATGCACAACCGATGACGATCCTCGCGGCCTCCATGCCTTTCTTTTTTAGAGCTTGCGATCGCGTGAGATCACCGGGGTTGATGATCGCGTAGCCGATCATCATGCCGGCTCCGCCGCAAAAAAAGATGCACGACAGTTCGATCACCCCGTGGCCGACGACGAAGGTCGCGAGGTCGTCGCCGAATGGCGGATTGAGCTTGTAGCACGCAGCAAACACACTTCCCAGCCTCGCTCCCTCGAACGCCAGATCGTAAAACGCCCCAACGCCAAACAACGCACCCATCGCAAATGCCCTGATCGTCACGAGGATGTTGTTTGACATGATAAAGCTTGCGCCGATCTGATTTCCCTCCTTGTTGAGGCTCAGCCACCAGTGGTTATTGGATTGGATCTCGCTCGTTATTCCCGAAAGCGCGACAAAGTGAGTAAAATCAAGGTCTTGCCACGTCGCTGCAAAACCGAATATCGCAAACCCGGCAAAAACGCCGAACGCTACGGCCATGTAAATCCAGTTCGCGCGAAAGGTGCGCGGCAGCTCCTTTGCAAAGAATGTGGCTATGAGACCGACGCCCTGACTCTCGGCCCTGTAAATCCGGCCATGCGCCCGAATTACAAGACTATTTAGGTAGTTGATCAGCTTTGGGTCGCGGGTCTCTGCTCGGGCTATCGCGAGATCGGAGGCTGCACGTCGATAAAGCTCGCCAAACTCGCGCACCTCGATGCGCGATAGCCCACGAAGCCCTGTGCCACTCATCATCGACAGCAGGTCCTCGAGCCGCTGCCAGTTGTCTTTATGCTGATCGAGAAAGCGATTCACGAAACAATTGAAAATGAGGATGGCAAGTCGATCCCCGCCCACGCCATAAGTTTATACCGCAACCGGGGATCGAGGTAAGCTTCCGCCCAGTCCCCATTTTCGATACTCAATTCTCAATTCTGAGTCAGCACGTTAAACTTTAATTTCGATGTCAGACGAGGCCCGCAAATATCACGAGGAAGACGTAATAGGCAAAACGTACGACTTTCGCGTCGCGCGCCGTCTCGTCACATATCTCAAGCCTTACTGGCTCCTCGCCGTCGCAGCGCTCGCCCTCACGCTTGTAACCAACATCCTGATCTCGACGCAGCCGTACTTTACCAAGATGGCGGTCGACGATTACATCACGCCAAAGCGGGTGGATGGCATCTGGCTCTTTGCGCTGATCTTCTTTGGCGTTTTTTTGCTGCGGTTCATTTTCTCGTACGCCCAGGAGATCCTGCTCAACAACGTCGGGCAGCGCGTGATGTTTGACCTGAGGACCGAGATCTACACAAAGCTGCAGCGGCAGGAAGTCGCGTATTACGACCACTATCCGGTGGGCCGCACAATGACGCGGCTGACGTCGGATGTAGATGCGCTAAACGAGCTATTCACATCAGGCGTGATCGACGTCCTTGGCGATCTCGTCATCATCATCGCGATCATCGGGATAATGTTTTGGCTCGATTGGAAGCTCGCTCTCGTCTCGCTCGTAACGGTGCCCCTACTTTTTACGGCGACGAACTGGTTTAGAAAACATGCGCGTGTTGGCTTTGACAAGGTCAGGACGCGAAACGCCAAGCTCAACGCCTTTCTCCAGGAATATATCTCGGGCGCGCAGACCGTGCAGCTCTTTAACGCCGAGAAAAAGGCCAAGCGGCGGTTCGAGGAGATCAATGACGATTATCGCAACGCGAATATCGAGACGATCTTTTATTACGCGGTTTTTTATCCGCTGGTGGATTTCATCGGTGCGGTGGGGATTGCCGTCGTTATCTTTGCATTTGGGGCTGAGTATTTAGGCGGGTTCAATACGGCTGCGACGCCGGTCACGATCGGTATTCTCGCGTCGTTCATCCAGTATTCCCTCCAGCTTTTTCAGCCGATCCGCGACCTGTCGGACAAATTCAACGTCCTGCAAGCCGCCATCGTCGCTTCGCACCGCATATTCATACTGCTCGATCGCGAGATCGAGATCACGACGCCGGCCGAGCCTAAGAGATCGGGCAAAGCTGCAGGCTGCATCGAATTTCAGAACGTCTGGTTCGCGTATAAGGACGAGGATTGGGTGTTGCGAGACGTGTCGTTTAATGTCGAGCTTGGCGAGAGCGTGGCTCTAGTTGGGCACACTGGGTCGGGCAAGACGACCATCACGAATCTCATCATGAGGTTCTACGACGTGCAAAAAGGCCGCATCCTCGTCGACGGCGTCGACGTTCGAGATTGGCACTTGCATGATCTAAGATCCAATTTTGCCGTGGTGCTCCAGGACGTATTCCTATTCAGCGGCTCGATCGAGAACAACATCCGTCTCGGCAACGAAGGAATCGCTCGTTCGCGTGTCGAATGGGCGGCCGGCGAGGTTCATGCCGATGAATTTATCCGCCGCATCGACGGCGACTATGCGTCTGTAGTAAAGGAACGTGGTGCGGGCCTCTCGGTAGGGCAAAAACAGCTGATCTCCTTTGCACGAGCGCTGGCCTTCGATCCCAAGATCCTGATACTCGACGAGGCGACAAGCTCGATAGACACCGAGACCGAACAGCTCATCCAGAGGGCCGTCGAACGCGTAATGGAAGACCGCACGTCGATCGTCGTCGCGCATCGTTTGTCCACCATTCAAAAGTGCGACCGCATTATCGTTCTTCACCACGGTGAGCTCCGCGAGACGGGCTCGCACAATGAGCTGCTCGCCCTTCGAGGGCTCTATTGGCGGCTCTATCAGTTGCAATATTCGGACGAAAAACTGCACGTCTCCATGGACGCTCTCTCACCTGCTCCAAGTGTTGAGCACCCGTAATAATCGCATCTCACCCGGAGTTGGGAGTATAATTTAGTATTCGAAAAGGAGTCCCGATGTTAGAGAATACTGATCTCGCCCCCGATGCCGACGATTGCCCGTGGGCGGGCCGCCCTGTCAGTGTCGAGCGCGTCGCGACCGCCCATTTGCCTACCGAATACGGCGAATTTGAGATAGCGGGTTACCGCTCCAAAACGAGCGATGAGGAATTTGTGGTCCTCTGCAAGGGCGAGATGGACCCAGAGGTGCCGACGCTCGTCCGCATCCATTCACAATGTTTGACCGGTGACGTTTTTGGCTCGATCAAGTGCGATTGCGGACCGCAGCTCCACAAGACGATGTCGATGATCGAGGCCGAGGGCCGCGGCGCGATCCTTTACCAGCAGCAGGAGGGCCGCGGCATCGGTATCATCAATAAGATCCGCGCATATGCCCTGCAGGACGAGGGAGCCGACACCGTCGAGGCGAACGAGCAGCTCGGCTTCGAGGTGGACTCTCGCGAATACCAGCAATGCGCGGAGATACTCTTTGATCTCGGACTCTGCAAGGTCCGCGTAATTTCAAACAATCCCGATAAGCTTGCGGCTCTCGAGCGCGCCGGTCTCAGGATCGTCGAACGCATCCCGATCGAGGTTCCGCCCGAGGCCCCCGCGGCACACTACTTGAGGACAAAGAAAGAAAAGTTGGGTCATCTGCTCTCGAGCTAACGAGCATCGACTGGCGGCCGCGCCCTGGTTAGAGGTACTTGATTGGCTGAGAGGATCTACAGGGACTCTGTCCACAATATCATCCGGGTCAATACCGACTCGGCCGAAGGCCGGCTGATCGTCGCGCTCGTCGACACACCCGAGTTTCAGCGGCTGAGGCGGATCAGGCAGCTCGGTCTGGCTTATTTTGCTTATCAGTCGGCTGAGCATTCGCGATTTACGCACAGCCTCGGAGCGTTTCATCTGGCGACGCGCATGATCGCCAAGCTTCGGCTGAGCTACGAGATCCCGGAGAGTGCGCAAACGGCGGTACGCGTCGCGGCGTTGGTCCATGACATCGGACACGGGCCTTTCTCGCACGTCATCGAGTCCATCCTCGACTTTCACCACGAGCAATTTACAGTCGAGGCCGTCCTTAGTAACCAGACAGGCATTGGCCGGCTGCTCGCGGGTTATTCCGATGGTCTTGCTGCCGACGTCGCGGCCATCATCCGCGGCGAGTTCAAGCCAAACGCTCTCGGCCATCTCGTGTCGTCACAGCTCGATGTGGACCGAATGGACTATTTGCTTCGCGATTCGCTGATGACGGGAGCGAAGTACGGCGTCTACGATCTCGAATGGATCATCAAATCCATCGAGATCAACGAGGCGGCCGATCACCTTTATGTGTCAGCCCCCGGCATTTACGCGGTCGAGGACTATCTGCAGGCGCGTTACTACATGTATCGTCAGGTGTATTTTCATCGGACGCTCCGTGCGGCCGAGGCAGTCCTGCGGGTCATGCTTAAGCGTGCCTTGGAACTGTCGGGCGGCGGCAGCGTCTGGGCAGATAGGGGAACTCCGATGGAAAAAGTGCTAGCGGGGCAGCGACTCAACCTCGCAGAACACCTGGCATTCGACGACGGCGATCTCATCTACAGCGTCAAGCGTTGGCGAGGGTCGGATGACACGGTCCTAGCCGACCTCGCAAGTCGCTTCCTAGATAGGCGTCTTTTCAAGGCCTACGATCTCGACATGCCCGAGAGCGAAAGGCCGGGATTTGTCGATGCGGCACGCGATGCCGTGGCCGCCGCGGGATATGATCCGGACTACTATTTTGTAGAGGACGAGGCCGGTAACGCCCCTTACGCGTTCTACTCCAAAGAAAATGCTTCCACAAAAGACCTCATCTACGTGCAGGAGGGTTTTGCCCGGCCCGCTATCCG
>DASYKW010000113.1:0-9965 GCA_035995005.1 Pyrinomonadaceae bacterium | reverse complement strand
GTCCACACCGTCAATCCGGGAGAGACCGGCGACGCGTACACTCTCAGGGTTTTCGGTAATCTATGTCCAACCGTGCCGACCGCGGCTCACGTTGGCGTGGCTGGACGTGTGGTCACTAGTTCGGGCGCGGGCATTGGTAATGCGAGGGTGACGCTCACCGATGCTAACAACAACGCAGTCACGGCCATCACGAATTCGTTTGGCTATTTCCGCTTCGATTCGGTGGAATCGGGGAGCGCATACGTCATCGGGGTCACAGCCAAACGGTACTCCTTTGCCTCGCAGCTAATTACCGTGCAGGACGAGGTTACCGATCTTGTGTTTACGCCCTCGCCGTAGTTCGGCTGCTTCAAACTTGTACTTTAGGGCGGCCGCAGCGCCGCCCTTTTTGCGCCGGCTTGGCCGACGAGTTATTGATTCACAAACCGGCTGGTGCACAATAAACACATATGAAAATTTTACTCAGGGTAGTTGTTGTTATTGTCTGCTCCGCTGCGCCGCTGCTCGCGCAAAAGCAGGCGATCAGCGAGCGGAATGTCAGGGCCGAGATGAACTTCCTGGCGTCGGATGCGATGCAGGGCCGCGGGAGTGCCGGGCCGTATGAGCGCGTCGCGGCGGAATATATCGGTTCGCAGTTCATGCAGTTTGGGCTGGAGCCGGTGGGCGACGCGGGTTTTGACGGCAAGCCGACATATGTTCAGGCGGTGGCATTCAAGTCCCGCGGCGGCGAGGACCGCAAGACATACAATGCGATCGGGAAGATCGTCGGCTCGGACAAGACTCTGCGGCCGCAGGTGATCCTCATAAGTGCCCATCTGGATCATCTGGGCGTTCGCGACACTGCGCCGGGCGACGACAAGATCTTTAACGGCGCTGACGATGACGCGTCCGGGTCGATCGCTGTCCTGGAGATAGCGAGGACGCTCGCAAGCGCGAGGATCAAACCAAAGCGGACGGTCTATTTTGTTTGTTTTGGCAGCGAGGAGATCGGAGGTTACGGGGCGAACTATTTCGTGAATAACCTTCCGTTCGCAAAGGACAAGCTTGTCGCGAATCTTGAGTTCGAGATGATGGGTCGCCCGGATACGGCTGTAAAGCCCGACGAGCTCTGGCTGACCGGCTACGAGCGCTCCAACCTTGGACCGCAGCTAGCCAAACGTGGAGCAAAGCTCGTTCAAGACCCGCATCCCGAGCAGCAGTTCTTTCGCCGTTCGGATAACTACACGCTCGCAAAGCAGGGAATTATCGCTCACACGGTCTCAAGCTACGGGCTGCACACCGATTATCACAAGGTGAGCGACGAGATAAAGACGATCGACTTTGGCCACATGACAAAATCCATCAACTCGATGGTTGCACCCATCCAGTGGCTTGTGAATTCGAATTTTGTTCCCGCGTGGAACGAGGGGAAAAAGCCCTAGCTCGTCTCGGGGATATGCGGATGCGCCCGCCCCTCAGCGAGGCGATGGCCGAATGCCGCGAAGGGGATAAATATTACGACCGCACCGATCAGGAACCACACCGGGCCTGCGAACCGAAGGAAGTAAGAACCGACAGCCCATGCCGTCAGCAGAGCTCCGACGAGTAACGAGAGCGAATAACCGCCGCTAGACCAGCGGCTCGCCATCTTTGTCACGACAAAGCCGCCCGCAAACCCCGCGATAGCGTAACTGATGAGCGCGATGGCATACGTCATGGTGGGAGCGGTGTTCGCGTAATGGTTCAGGTCAGCTTGGGACGCGTGTTCCATTTGACTCGGCGTCGTGGGGGCGGCGAGCGTGCTTATCATCCATCCGAGCCAGATGACCGCGAGCGAGGTTATCAGAGCGGTGATGACGGCGAGAAATTTTCGTCCCATTTTGTCGAGCCTCCCAAAGTGTCCTTTGCTCAATATTTATCCCGCTGATACGGCAAGTCAAGAGGCGGGCGCACATTCGAAGAGTTTGCAAAGCTCTTCATAGATACGCACCATCGCCCACGTGTCGAGCTCACAGTATTCCTCGAGGTCATTGAAGATCCGAAGTCGTTCGGCATCTGAGGTCGAGGTCCACTTGACCGCGCGGTACCAGCTGATCGATGCAGTCAGGCCCTCGCTGATGCCAAGCGCGTTGTAATCGAGATCGGGGCAAAGCACCGGCAGAACCTTTTTGATAGAGCTGCGGCCCTTGAATCGGTTGTCAATATAGAGCCGATCGGCAAAGACCTTCATCAGGTCGCGAGTCTTGTCGTTGACCTCGTTAAAAAAGTCGGCGTACTCGGGGAACATCGCCGCCATTTCGGAGTTTCGTGTTTTCTCAAATGCCTCGTACCAGACGAAGACCGTCCCGATGCTCTCGCCGAAAGATCCCTTGAGATGTTTAGCGAGCGCGAGCGGTGGGTTGGATTCGTCCTCGCGAACCAGAAACTCGTAATGCTCCGCCTCGGCACCCGGCCGGGCGATCGTGTGCAGTGAATACTGAAAACACATCTGCTGAAACGGCCTGATCCCGTCGAATTGCGGGATCGCGTATGAGAAAGTCTCGTAATCGAGAAAGTGCAGCGGGTATTCCCACTCGTCCATCCGCTTGCGTATCTTATCGAGCTCGACGACCGTCTCGCCGGCCTTGGCCGCCGTGACCTGCTTACGCTGCTTCTCGGAAAGCGGGAAATCATCCGGAACGTGAGTGATGTCGATGATGCCCGCACCGAGCAATTCGATCCGCTTGTCGTGCGTTAGGTAGGTGATGTCAAAGATGGTGTAGTCCGGCAGATCGGGGAAATGCATCCGCAAGAACTTGCAGTCGAGTTTGTTCGCCTGACAATAATCGAGCAGGGACGGGACCGGAACGGTCTCGAGATACTTGAGGGCTTCGCCGGCCTGCGAGGCGGTGATCGGCCGGCGCATCTCGACCTCGGAAGTAATATCTGTACTGACGAATAATTGCTCCGGATCGATCTCGCCCTGGCGGACGTACTCGCCGTTGAGCGTAATCGCGAAAGCGCGGGTTACTCGGGCACCCGCGAGCTCTGCGACGTGGACTTGAAACGCGACATCGTCCAGATGTTCGGGTTTGACTGATGATGACGCTTTTATCTCATGGATCTCGATCGTGCCCGTGACCTTATTGGTGACGACAATGTCGCAGCGGGCCGTATAGTCGGCGGTATTGAATGTTCGCTGAAAGTCTACTGACTTGGTCTCATCGGCTCGAAAACGTGCGAGCTCCTTTACCAGTTGCTCGACCGCGTAGCCCTGCTGGCGCAAATGCTCATGCTCGAGTGTTATTTCCTCGGCCTGAAGCAGCGGCTCGTGGTTTTTAAGCCAGAATTCCGGCGGGCATTTTAGGAAATCCAGGTAGCCTGTTTTTGTCAGCCGAAATGCCATTTTGGTCTTTGCTTTCATGGGTAAGGATGGCCTGTGTTATTGTAGGCACAAATCAACTTTATTTCATAGCTGAAACACTCATATGAGCGATAAAACACCGTCACTTTTCCGCGTATTCATTCCGGTCTCCGATTTTGAGAAGGGTAAGGCCTTTTACGAGGAGCTGCTAGGCATCGAGGGCAATGTCATCCACGGCGGCCGCGTATATTTCTACTGCGGTCCCGTGATCGTGGCGGTGATCGAGAACAAAGGCAAACCGATCGGCGATCATCTATATTTCGCTGTGCCAAATCTTGAGAGTACTTTCTCCAGAGCCAAAGATCTTGACTGTCTCGAGAAGGACGACGTTCACGGGTCACCGTCCGGCGAGATCAACGTCCGGCCATGGGGCGAGCGATCCTTCTATGCCCGCGATCCGTGGGGCAACGGGCTTTGCTTTGTCGACGAAACGACACTGTACCTGGGCAAGTAATGGCGCTTATTTACGAGGTGACCGTCACTGTGGCTGCGGAAGATGCAGCTGAATTCGAGTCGTACATGACCGCCCAGCACATTCCGGACGTGCTTGGAACGGGCTGTTTCACCGACGCTCTTCTTGCCAAAGAGGGAAGCGACTACCGCACCTATTACAACGTCGATTCGCGCGACGATCTCGACCGTTATATTGCCGAGCATTCTCCGCGGCTGCGGTGCGATGTGATCGACCGTTTCGGCGGCCGCATTCAGATCTCACGACGGATCCTCGAGATCGTCCAGGCGTTTCCGGGTAAGTAACTCTGCTAATCTAGTTGGGTGCTCATTCTCGGGATCGAAAGCTCTTGCGACGAGACCGCTGCGGCCCTTGTGCGCGACGGGCGAGAGATATTGTCGTCGGTGATCGCATCGCAGATCGATCTGCATCGCCCGTGGGGCGGTGTTGTCCCTGAGCTTGCCTCGCGCGAGCACCTCGACAAGATCGAGCCCGTCGTAATCGAAGCTCTCGAGAAAGCGAGCGTCACTTTGCACCAGATCGACGCGATCGCGGTCACGCAAGGTCCCGGACTTATCGGTTCATTGCTCGTCGGAGTTTGTTACGCAAAGGCGCTCGCCTACGCCCTCGATATTCCCATAGTCGGGATCAATCACATCGAGGGGCACGTGTATTCGGTTGTCTTCGAGAATCCAGCCGTTGCGTATCCGGCTCTCGCCTTGATCGTTTCCGGCGGACACACCAACATCTTTTACGTCCCCGAGGAAGGCAGATACAAGGTCGTCTCGCGCACCCGCGACGATGCGGCCGGCGAGGCGTTCGACAAGGTGGCGAAGATGCTCGGCCTCGGCTATCCCGGAGGGCCGATCATCGAACAGCTTGCACTTGAGGGTGACGCGTCGCGCGTGAAATTTCCCCGTGCAAAGATCTCCGATGGGCGCCCGGACCTCAGCTTTAGCGGCCTAAAAACCGCGGTTTCCCGATACGTCCGGGAAAGCAACATAGTGCCCTTGAAAAATGGCGATCCGCCGACTCAAGAGATAAAAGATCTTGCCGCGAGCTTTCAGACTGCGGTCGTCTCCGCCCTTGTCGATACAATGGCCAAGCTCGCTCGTGAGCTCCAGCCCAAAACACTTATCGTTGCGGGCGGCGTCGCATGCAACCTTGCTCTGCGTCAGGCTGCAGGGACCGCCGCGTCGCGGCTTGAGCTTCCTATCTATTTCCCCTCTAAGCACCTCTCTACCGACAACGCCGCAATGATCGCGGCGGCAGGGTATTGGCATGTACAGAACGGCGAACGCGCGGAGCAGACAATGACCGCAGATATCACGCTCCGGTTGCAAAACATGGAACGGGATGATCTTGAGCTGAAAGGACGTAAGAAATACCGTTGGTAAAAGTGCTTGCGTGCGAACCGACCAGTGTCTAGAATCTAAATAGGTTAAACATTTTGCAACATCAGATCGTTGCGCCGGGGGGAACATGAGAAAGAGCATTCTAATCGCTGCATTGACGGCTATAGCGTCAGTCGCCGCTTATTCGCAGGGCGTGCCCGCGCCATACACGATGCGCTTTCAGCCGTTCATAACTTCCGGTCTGTCATCGCCGGTCTTTATGACCAACGCAGGCGACGGGACAAACCGACTATTCATAGTTCAGCAGGGAGGACTGATCAGCGTCGTCCAGCCTGGTTCGTCAACTCCGACACCATTCCTCAATGTCACCAGCACGATACTATCGGGTGGCGAGCGTGGTCTGCTCGGGCTGGCCTTTCATCCCCAGTACTCTACAAATCGTCGGTTCTTTATTTATTACACTCGGGCTGGCGATGGGGCTATTGAGATCGCGGAGTACCAGGCGAACGCGACCGATCCAAATGTTGCCGTCCAGACGCCCGTCAAGACAATCATCACGATACCGCACACGGCGAACGCGAATCACAACGGAGCTACCGTCGCATTCGGACCGGACGGCTATCTGTATGCGGGGACCGGTGACGGCGGCGGCTCAAACGACCAGCCCGCGAATTCACAAAACAAAAACGTGCTGCTAGGTAAGATACTCCGCCTGGATATCAATAATACCGATGGACAGCCGTATGGGATACCGTCCGACAACCCATTTGTGGGCGTGACGGGTGCCGATGAGATCTATGCGTACGGCGTGAGGAATCCTTATCGTTTCTCATTTGATCGCGGCGGGACGCATCAGATGTGGATAGCCGACGTCGGGCAAGGAGCCTGGGAAGAGGTCGATATCGGACAGCGCGGAGCGAATTACGGCTGGCGAGTGTTTGAAGGCAATCATTGCACAGGAAACGATACGGCTTTGTGCTCGACACTTGTACAGACGCCGCCGATATTCGAATATTCACATGCCTCCGGACGGTGTTCTATAACCGGGGGATTCGTGTACCGCGGTCGGCAAGGGAATCTGCCTCTCGGTTCTTACGTCTATGCGGATTACTGTTCCGGAGAGATCTTTCTGTATAACAACAATGCGCAGCCTGCGATAATTAACAATAGCAGTGCGGCCAATGTGGTCGGTTTTGGCGAGGACGAGAGCGGCGAACTCTATATGATTCGCGAGGGTGGTCCTATCTATAAGATCGTTCGCGGCAAGGCCTCCGCCGATTTTGACGGTGATCTAAAGACCGACGTTTCGATCTTCCGGCCTTCCATCGGTGACTGGTGGATACTTAATAGCTCGAATAGCAATGGTCAAGGACAACATTTTGGTTTGTCCGGCGACATCCCGGTCCCCGAGGATTACGATGCGGACAACCGCACCGATATCGCGGCCTATCGGCCCTCGACTGGCGAATGGTTTTTATTGCGTAGCTCTGACGGAACGTTCTCCGGCTTTAAATGGGGCACAAGCGGGGACATACCTGCTGCGGGCGATTTTGACGGGGACGCGCGGGCCGACGCTACGGTTTTTCGTCCGTCAGATGGGGTTTGGTACACACTTCGATCCTCGGACGGCAGTTATTACGGTACGCGTTGGGGGACATCAGGCGATAAGCCCGTAGCGGCTGACTATGACGGAGACGGTAAAGCCGACGTAGCAGTCTGGCGACCGTCGGATGGCAACTGGTATCGGGTCAACAGCACCAATGCCGCCTTTGTTTTTGTCCACTGGGGCACGAGTGGGGATATCCCAGCGCCCGGTGATTTTGACGGCGACGGGAAAGGCGACATTTGTGTTTTTCGGCCATCGGATCATATCTGGTACATTGTCCAAAGTTCGACTCAGACACAGCGATATGAAAATTGGGGACTTGCCAACGATATACCGGCCGCCGGGGACTACGATGCTGACGGAAAAGATGATCTTGCTGTATATCGGCCATCGACAGGGACGTGGTTTGTACTAAGGAGCTCAGACGGGGCGATCCAAAGTCCGCATTGGGGCGTCTCCGAAGACATGCCCGCACCGGCGTACGACATTCCTTGATCTAGGCTAAAAGGTTCGCATCACGGCGCGGGCGAGGGTGAAGACATTCACCTCGCTCGCGCCATTTTTCTTTAGGGCCTTTGCACAATTCGATACTGTCGCTCCCGAGGTGAAAACGTCGTCGACGAGCAGGACGCGTTTACCCGCGATCAAGCCCGGCCGCTTGACCGAGAAGACATTCCGGACGCTTAGCTCGCGGGCCTTGTCATCCATCCCAACGCGGTGAATATGGGTCGGCAGATGGCGTTGGACCGAGTGTGCGTCCACGGGCACACCTATCGCATCACCGACTTTCAACGCAATGACTTCTGCTTGATTGAAACCCCTGTCGAGACGCCGTTCTTTAGATAATGGAACCGGAACGATCACATCAGTGACCGGAATGAGGTCTCGCGACGCGGCGACCAGCTTACGCAGTCGTGATGCGATCGCCGGCGATCTCTTTAGTTCCAGGATCGACGCGGCCAAACCTTTTTCGTAAATGCCGAGCGCGAAAGCGCGATCGTAATGGTGATCGTCGCATTTGTGGCAAAGTACCGGCGTCGGCGCTGCAGCCTCGCCAAACCACGCGCCGCATTTCTCGCAGCGCATCTCCGTGCCGTCAAATATTCGCGTCTGCGCCCAGCAAGGCGCGCAGGCGACACCGTCGGCCCTGTGCTCGACGGGGCCATCGCAGACTTTACACTGTTGAGGGAAAACTAAGGAGAGAAGCGCGTCGCTGACAGTCTCTAACACGCCCGCGTCGTTATTCTTCGTCCAGGAGGCCTTGCTCTAGCAGACTCTGGCACTCAATGCAGTAGCGTGCCCAGGGAATTGCGGCAAGACGCTTAGGGCTGATGATCTTCTCGCAATTCTGGCAAGGACCGTATTCGTCGTCCTCGAGCCTGAGGAGCGCTTCGTCGATGAGCGTCAGCTGGCGGCTCTCGTTCTCTGAGACGGCGAGCATGACGTTCTTTGAGTAGTTTCTTACGGCAAGGTCGACGGGATCTGGCGTCTCGGCGTCGTCGATCGACAGGTCGTTGCCTTTCAGCTTTTGAATGAGCAGCTCACGCTCTTTGATGAGCTTTTCCTTCAAGTCCTTTAGATTCGCTTTAGTCATTTCTGGTACGGAAACCCCTTTATTATCGTAAATGCCCGATAAAGCTGTTCCACTAGGACGACACGAGCCATCTCGTGGGTCAAAGTGAGAAACGACAAGGATACCTTAACGTCAGCCTTTTCGGCAACTGTGGAAGACACACCGTCCGCACCACCGATCACAAACGTGATCTCTCGCGTTCCGGCGTTTTGCCACGCCTCTATCTGCTTGGCGAGATCGTGAGAAGATACGCTTTTGCCCTCGACATCGAGCAAACAGACAAGGGTGCTAGGATTCAGTTTTTCAACGATACGGTTGCCCTCTATCTCTTTATCCTGGGCATCGCGCACCTCGATAAATTCGCACTTCACAAAATGCGAGAGCCTGCCTGCATAATCTCGCTGCAAAGCAAGGTAATTTGGATTTCTGGTCTTACCGACCCAAACGAAGCGAAACTTCATCGCTCCACTATCTTATAGCTCCGATCACTTGTCACCTCTCAAACATTTGCCTGTGACCAAGACCGGCGCTATATTTTTTTCAGAGAGCGTCCCACCGAAACTACCCAATGGCGGAACTGAGCGGTCTATACGAGCTTTCGTTCGAAGTGCGACCCAAATATCTCTATGCCGAGCTGCGCGCCCGATCGATCTCCGAGGAGATCATCCGCGGCTACGTCGCGGAGCTCGTAGCAAAAAGCCGTGAGTCGGGCAGGGACCTCATCCTGCTCTATCGCGACATACCGGCCATCATGGCCGCGCATCAGATGTTCAGCACGGTCAGCGAATCCCTCGACGCTCTTCGCGGCAAAAAGCTCGCCCTCGTCAACCCGCACGCCTCCATCGACGACGACCTCGAATTCGGCCTCACCGTCGGCCAAAATCGCGGCGGCAACTATCGACGCTTCACCAACATCCCCGACGCCGAAGCCTGGCTCCTGGCGTAGCCGTATCCGAGCTCCCTAACGACGACCGGTTTTACTTGGATCAAGAAGTTCGGCTCCCAGCCCCACGTCCCGCGAAGTGTGGGTGATATGTTCCGTTAGTTTTTCTGACGTCCCGAGATCGCTACCAATGCATTCGGAGCACAAACAAACTTGACCAGCTTTTCTCGGTCAGCCTTCATCTGCTTATTTGCCTCCAGCATCTTCAATGTCGAATTGAATACTTCGAGCGCGTTCTTATCGGTTGGCGAATTGATGCGGTAATGCATCCATTTGCCGTCGCGTCGGCCTACGACGAGTTTGGCTCGTTTTAGGTAGGACAGATGGCGGGATATTTTTGGATTATTTGTTCCGAGGGCTTCGGCAAAAAAGCAGACGCAAACCTCGCCGTCTCGCATTAGATATAACAGCCGAAGCCTTGTTTTATCGGCCAAAGCCGAAAAAAAGAGTTCTGCGTCAAAGCCGTCTTTTGCTCCCATACCAAGATCATTCTATCACGTAACGATTATGGCTTGACATAATCGTTACGAGTGCTATTCTTTACTCAATTACGGCTAGACGTAATTATAACCGGGTCATTGGAGGCAATTATGAACGATCAAATAAATACTCTCAAAGCACATCTTGCTCTGAACGTCCGCGACGTTAAAAAGAG
>DASYKW010000112.1:0-4222 GCA_035995005.1 Pyrinomonadaceae bacterium | reverse complement strand
TCAAAGCTCACGAGAATTTCGACTGTGGCTGAATCGTGACCTTCGAGATCGCGGACAAGCCGTGCGGACATCTCTCGCGGAAAGATCTTTCTAAGAGCCGACTCGACCGCCGGCGAAGCGCCAAGATTCTCGGCGATGGTCGCACCGGCCGACGGGATTCCCCTTTTTGGCGTATCGGAGCCATTAAGGATGATCATCGCCGTACGGCCGACCTCGTTCGCAGTCAGCCAGCGAGAGACCTTTTTCGCATCTGCAATCGACTCGACGACGACGGCTTCGAGAAACGGCCCAAAGAGCGCCTCGACCGCTTTCTCAGCCGCCGGAGCGACGTTTAGTCGATCCGCCAGAACCCCCGCAAGCGTGACACCGATCGCGTCCTGCTCGGCAAAAATCTTCTGGACCTGCGGAGTGTAAACCGCACGCTTCTCTTCAAGCTCGGTCAGCGTAGCAAGACGATGCCTTTTCGCCGAGTGCTCTTCGTGAAGCGCGTTGAGACGCCCCTCGGCGTCACGAAGCGTGTTCCTGGCGCCGACTGTCGATGAAAGAAGTTGCTCTTTCTCGGCGTTAAGGCCGGTGAGCTTTGATTCTTCGCCGGTTAAATTCTCCGCAAGGGTTTCAACAGCTTTCTGATTATTGAGCAGTGTCTCGGCCGCACGTTCGCCCTCTTTGGCAAGGCCGTCGGCACGAATAGTAAGCCGCTCAAGATTGGTTGCCGCCTGACGACCGATCTCGTCAAAACGTTCGACGGCGGCCGTGTATCGGACGAGCGAATTTCGAAGCTCTTCGATCGAAGCCTCGATAGCCGCAAGTGCACCGGACTCCTGTCTGTGAGCGTCCTCGGCATCACGAAGTGTCGCTTCTGCTTTGGCGTGCTCGGCAGTTTCATGCTGCTCTTCCTTTCGGAGGCGCTCAAGCTCGACTGCGAGAAGTCGCAAGCGTCCCTCACTTGTCGCGATCTCGCCGCGAAGCGCCTCGGAACGAATATTCAGTCCGACTATCTGGTCGGACTTGTAGTGATGTTCACGCTCGGCACGGTCGCGCTCCAGGGCGTTGTTTGCGTGGATCTGGCGAAGCTCGGCAAGGCTCGCCTCGGCCGAACGCGCTGCGGTCGTTGACTCGCGTGCATCTTCTTCTTTCCCTGTGACCTGCGCGGCGAGATCGGTCCCGACTGCCTCGGCAACAACGAGCTGCTCTTTTAGCTGCTCCGAGAGATCGGCGAGATACTTTCCTTCTGCAGCGTAAAGCTGCCGAAGAAGCTCGCGAAACTCCTCCTGAAGGATCTTGAATCGTCTCGTCTTCGCGGCCTGCCGCCGCAGCGAATTTACTCGGGTCTCGACCTCGGAGACGATGTCGAAAATTCGAGCGAGGTTCGTCTTTGCCGTCTCAAGACGCGTCTCGGCGGCCCGCTGGCGCGCACGGAATTTTGAAATACCGGCCGCCTCTTCGATCAGGCTGCGACGATCGGCAGGTTTTGCTGAAAGGATTTGGCCGATGCGGCCCTGTTCGATGATCGCGTAATGAGCGCCGGACAATCCTGTGCCTGAGAAGAGGTCCGTGATGTCTCGCAGGCGACAGGCCTTGCCGTTGAGCAGGTACTCGCTCTCGCCCGACAGATAAAGCCGGCGCGTGACGGACACGGCCTCGCCCGGAGCGAAGTCGAGTGCGAATGAGCGTGGGCGCCAATGACGTTTTGTCTTGATGCGGGTCTCGATCGGCTGGGCAGAACCCACGGCCAATGCTTTTACGGTTTCGACCGTCTCGACCTCCGCCTCGGCGTCAAATTCGATGACATCGATCTCCGCGATGGCCTCAATGGCATCAGGCTCCGCCTCGACGCCCTCGATCTCGTCCATGTCGACGGAGCTTTCGTCGATGCCGCTGAGGGCCTCGTCGATGTCCTCAAGCTCGATTTCGTCTACGTCAAAGACACTGTCGTCGCGGACGAGGTGAAGCACGACCTCGGCCATCCCGCCAGGCTTACGGTCCTTTGTCCCGGCAAAGACGACGTCCTTCATCTCGCCGCCGCGCAATGACTTTGCGCGCTGCTCACCGAGGACCCATGCGATCGCGTCGGAAACATTCGATTTTCCGCAGCCATTCGGGCCGACGACGGCAGTAATACCGCTGCCTGTGAAGACTATTTCGGTAGGGTCCGCAAAGGACTTAAAGCCTGCGATCTCGAGACGTTGAAGCTTGAACATTATAGTGCGGAACGAGCACTATATTTTGTTGTATCAAGCCCAATATGTCAATCAAAAAAGCTATATGTTGTGGCCAGGCGGTCAAGAAATTTCGTGGGTTAAACAACCTCGCTGCCGAGGTTTCTAAGGCCTTGCTGCTCGGCCCGCTCATGGTCGAGCTCGGTGAGTACATCCAGGAGAAAATTAGTGTTGCTTGATACGGTGATGACGACCGGAAATTCGTGATCGGAGGTCGAGAATTCAAATGTCCCGTGATTGATCTCGACGATCTCCCGAAAGCCCACCACCCCGTTGTTGCCATTGCATTCGGCATCGACGATCTTGCCCTCGTTAAAAGCTACGTTTGCAAGATGCAGATCAGATTTGATCAGCAAAAGGCCGGTCATCTTAGCACTCTCGATGACCTGAACGGCGTCAAAGACCGTGACAAATGCCAAATTGCCGGCAAATGTGACGTCCGTGCGGACATTTTGCGGCGACTTGTCGCGATTGGTGGCAAAATCGGGGCGACGAGCGCGCCTAATAGCTTCCAGGCCAGGTGCAACCGAAATCCGGGGGTCGAGGAGCTTGGCCTCCTGGAGGCGGTCATATGCCAGATCAAAGTCCTCGCGGGCGATATAGAGACTTACCAGGGCAAGACACTGCCTTGCCGCCTCGTTGAGGTTTTTTTGCTTTACGCAAATATCCCGCATTTTCTCGCGCAGCGGTATGGATCGCGGACTGCGTTCCAATGAGGAGCGAAGCAGCTCGAACGCCTTCTCAGGCGAGCTGTACTTGATAAAAAGATCGGCATCCAAGAGCACTGACTCGATCGTAGTCTCCGTAACAGGGAGCGTTGGCTCGGCAAGGACCTGATTCATAGCGGTCGGGGCTGAACAAAAATGTTCAACATCCAAATTTAACACAGCCAAACGCGCAAGTCATCCAAAAAGAAATAGCCGCTCAAGGGAGCGGCTATTCAAGAAACGATCGTGATCTTTAGAAATCGATCCTGAGACCAAAGCGGATCTGCCGAGGGCGGAGCGTTCTTTGGGGCACAAGAAACGATTGAGCGAACGCGCTGTTGGGATTGATTATGTCGGCAGACGTCACACTCCCAAAGTCGATAAAGTCGTTAGCGTAGGTGTACGACGTGTGATTGAGTATGTTGTTAAACTCCACGGCGGGCCGAATTCGGAACCGTTCCAACTTAAATTGACGACTCACATTCATGTCGAATATCACTTGCGCTGGACCTTGGCCGGCGTCACGAGGAAGGTTTCCGCCCTGCGCACCGATCGGCGGCAGCGACAGGTTGAGAGGAACATAGGACTGATATGTCCCGTTTGGATCTCGCGCTTTGATGGCACTCAACGTCCCGGAGTAGTTGGGGCGATCATTGCTGACGTCGTCCAGATTACGATCGACCCCGCCGTTGCCAAGATTGAACGGTGCTCCACTGCTTACGCGAGCTATCGGAGAAAAACGCAGCCCTCCTAGCCAAATCGGGCCATCGAACGTGCCCGAAACCGCCAGCCGGTGGCGGCGATCCTGAGAGCTACGAGAGAATTCCCTCGTAAAGTCCGGTCCGTACTGGCCGTTCGACGTGTTGACAATCCCATCGTCCTTGGTCCACGACAGAGTGTAAGCCACGCGGAACGACCCTTTGAAACCCAGAAGAAGATCCCGGTTTCTCGAGCGAAGATTAACGATCAAACCCTTGTATTCGCTACGTCCCAGGGACGCGACCTGCGCGACCTCAGTTTGAGCGTTATTTACTGGACGGCCGGTAAGCGCCAACAGGGCCGCTTTTGCGCGGCCTATCGGCGAGGTTGCAGCCGCAGATGAGCTTTGCGAATTAAGGTTCACAACCGTATAGGTCGTGGAGCCAATGACCTGCGTCCTAGAATCAGCAGCTGTCGTCGGCCCATTCTCGAACAGGAGCCGTGCACCGCTGACTAGAGGCGAATTGACGATCGTAATACCTCGTATCAGATAGTCGTTATAGTCCGCATAACCCGCCGGCAATCGCAACGCATTCG
>DASYKW010000111.1:0-7835 GCA_035995005.1 Pyrinomonadaceae bacterium | reverse complement strand
CGACTGCACGATCCGGTGCGACGCCGAGGCGGAGATAGTCACCGCGGGAGCGATATGCATCCAGGCACGCAAGCTCTTTGACATCGTTCGCGTGCTCGAGCACGGCGACGTGCACTTCAAAAAAGAGGACAACGAGTGGGTCACGATGAAGTGCGGCCGGGCGAATTTTCGCCTTGCCGGCGTGAGCCGCGAGCAATTTCCCGAGATCCCGACGTTCAAGAGCACGCCAATGCGGCTGCCGGCGGAGGTGTTCAGCTTTTTCGTCAGAAACACTGCGTTCGCGATCACGAACGAGCAGTCACGCTTTACCCTTTCGGGAGCGAAGTTCATCGTCGGCGACGGTGTTGCCAAGATGGTCACCACCGACGGACACCGGCTCGCATATGTCGAGCGACCCGTCGAGGACAAGGAAAGCGTGATCGACACACTCATTCCCAAGAAGGCACTGCTTGAGTTGGTCAAGATCTCTCGCGGCCAGGGCGACGTTGCTTTTGGCGAAGACCCGAATCACCTCTTTTTCTCGACCGAGGGACGACTGCTGATCACGCGTAAGTTGACCGGCACCTTCCCGAATTACGAGATGGTGATGCCGAAGAATAACGATCACGTTGCGACATTTGACCTCGACGAAATGCGAAGTGCGGTCCGCCGCATGGCCCTGATCGCCGACGACCGCAACCGGTCAATTCGCCTCACGGTCCGCGAAGGCGAGATCGAGGTTACCGCGCAATCATCGGAGCATGGCGAAGGTAATGAGAAGGTTCAGGCCGACTACAAGGGCGAGGAAATGCAACTCGGGTTTAACTGGCAGTACCTGCTCGAGTTTCTGACCAACGTTGGCTCGGTGGAGATGATCGCGGCCGAGAGTGCGACCGAGGAAGACGTGAAAGAGACCGAAGGGGACAAGGTTCGGGTCCGGGACACGTCGGCCCCGCAGGTCAAGATCGCGTTCGAATTCAAGGACCCAAACGCACAGACCCAGATGTCTATCGCCGGTGAGACGAATTACGATTACAAGTACATCGTCATGCCGCTGCGGATTTGATCTTCGTACTAAGTTTGAAACGCGAGGCCTCCTGAAATGGAGGCCCTTTTTATGCCTGCGTGGTCTCGATGTCGACAGCGATCGTTCGCCACTTCCCCTGCAGGAATCGGCCTACCGAGAGAGCCGCGCGGGTTACATGGCCAGCGAGGATAGCGATCCAGATGTGGATGGGCGCTAGGTGCCAGACGTTCTTGATAATGAAGCAGATCGAGAGCGGTACGATAACTTGAGAGACGATCGATATATAAAGCGGCGAGCGAGTGTCACCCGAGCCCTGGAGACCGCCCGTGTACGCCAATGCCGTCGAGATAAACACCCCCGAGACGGCTAACACGCGAAGGAGTTCGACACCGATCCCCACCACAGCCGGATCCGTCATTCCGAAGATCGAAAGCAGCTGCTGCGGCAAGAAGAAAAAGCACAGTCCAACGAAGGTCGCTCCCGCGATGCCAAATGCCGCGGCGGTTCTCGGAGCGGCGTTCGCCCGCTCCGCATGCCCGGCCCCAAGATTCTGCCCCGTGACCGAGGCCGACGCCCCCATCAAGGCATTGGAAGAGAATGTCACGAGCAGGAAGAGCTGCCCGTAGGCGACCGCATAAACGGCCTGCGTGGCCTCGCCCTGTGCGAGCCCACCCATGAAAGCGTACATCAGCACACCGCCCGCGTTCATCGCAATTCCCTGAATGCCGGCCGGCAGGCCGAATGAGAAAAGCTTCTTTATTACCTTCCAATCCGGAGCATAGCCCGAACGCGGGAATCCGACCACCCATGTTCCCGAATACAATTTATAGATCGCGTAAACACCGACGATACCCGATGCCAGGCATGTCCCGATCGCAGCACCCGCCGTACCGAAGGCTGGAATAGGCCCCAGTCCACGGATGAACACGATGTTGAAACCGAGATTGAGAGCCGTCATCACGATGCCGAGGACCATCGGCGTTTTTGCATCGCCGGCTGACCGCAATGCACCGCTCATCATGAAATAAATCAGCATGCCAAAGCTGCACGTAAACATGATCCGTAGGAATGGGAGTGCTTCGACCTGGACGTCGGGAGCCGCATTTACAAGCCGCAGGAGAAAGGGTGATGCAAAGTAGCCAATTGGGGCCAGCACTCCAAGCGATATGAATGCCGCGGTGAGAAAGCCTTGATAAACGCTGCGATTGACCTTCTCGTGGTCGTTCGCTCCAGCAAATCGCGCGACGAGCACGCTCATCCCGATAAATATGGAGCCAATAAAAGTAATGACCAGCAGGAATATCTGAAACGATGCACCGATCGCTGCGTTCGCCTGATAGCCGATCAAGTTCCCGACCATGATCTGATCCACCCAGCCTTGCACACCGCTGATCAGGTTCGTTAGGACGGCGGGCCACGCGATCTTCCACACCGCGCGCGTGAGCGGCCCCTCGACGATCGAGCGGTCAAACTTCTTCCGCACCGGGGGCGAGGTTTTTCCTGCGAGGGGCTCATCGACCGCCTCGGCATCCAATTTCGTAGCTTCCGTCATCGCATTACCAGATGCGATTGTACGGCCTTACCGATGCTTTTGTTCAAGTGTTAAAAGAGAATGGGTGCGGCTTATTCTTGTAAGAGGCCGCACCCGGTAGGTTATTGTTGGTAGGTATTATTGAGGGTTATTTATGATTACCCTGTTACGGCCGGGTATCGCCTAATGGGGTGTAGTATCTCCCCAAACTTTTAAAACTTGTCGTATCAAACTTTCTCCGTGCCCCACAGTCTAGGCACACGCGATAAGAAACTATTCCGTCTCCAAACGGCCGGGTCAAAACCTTGTGCCAGCATCCGAATATCGAAGTAAAGATGCCAATTGGCTGACCGAGCGAATCGTCATTTCTACCATTAATACGCTCGGTTATCAAATTTGTTCCAAAAACTGCTTGCATCGCCTTCCGCCCCCCTGCACACTCTGAACGATACTCTGGGAAAGATTTGCATGTGTATGATGGAGTACTCAGAAAAAAGGTTGTCAATGTCCGTTTGTATGAGCGGCAGTTCCCCTTGCAATATACTTTCGCTAGAATCAACCAATCGGTTTCAGGAGTAACAGTATGTTAAAGAAGACACAGTCGCTCGCGGTCCTCGCGTGCTTGATTCTCTGCACGGCTCTGCCGGGATTCGCATGGGACGAGGTCGGCCATAAGATCACGGCGTATATCGCTTGGCAGCGCATGACGCCGGAGGTCCGCACGAAAGTGATCAACACGCTGCTCGCGGCTCCAGAGGACGCGCAGCTGTCGACGTTCTACGCTCCGTTCGGGGCCCGAACGGAGGGAACGCGCCAGCGAGAGTTCTTTATGCTGATCGCGACCTGGCCGGACATCATCAGGGACAAGAATTTTCCGGTCCGTCAAAAAAACTACGCGCACTCCGACTGGCACTACGCCGACACCTTTTGGCAGTGGAAGGACAATAAGGTCGAGTCAGTACCTGACGCCGAGGCGAGCGGGCATGCGATGGAGAAGCTTGCCGACTTTGACAAGGTCATTCGGTCGACCGCGACGCCAGCGGAAAAGGCCATCGCGATCGCATGGCTCGAGCACCTTATTGGCGACATACATCAGCCGTTGCACGCGTCGTCACGCGTGACTTCGTCGAACGCGAAGGGCGACCAGGGCGGCAATCTCTTCCTGCTCACGCCAAAGGGCACGCCCAGAGATAAACAGCAAAATCTTCACTGGTTTTGGGACTCGATAATCGGCCGCAATCAACCGAACAGCAAGGATGTTTGTGATGCCGACTATATCGATCCGATAGCGGACGAGATCATAAAAATCTATTCCTACGACAAACTTAAAGGTGAGATCGCGGACGGACAGTTTGCCGTATGGAAGGATGAGAGCTACAAGATAGCGTCGACCGAGGCCTACCGTGGCGTGAATTGGTTTGAGACGCCGTCCGACAAGTATAAAAAGAAGGCGTTCGAGATCGCGCAGCGTCGGATGGCTCTCGCCGGATATCGAATGGGCGACCTATTCAATTCCGCTTTCGCAGGAGCACAGGCGACATTTGTCCCGCAGCCGCGATACTAGATGACCGCCGGCGAGATCCGTCAATATTTTGAGCGGCGACAGGAAACGATCATCGACGCGATCCGCGAGATCGTGGATATCGAGTCACCGTCCTTCGACGTCGCGCAGAGCGACAAGGTTACCGACTGGATAGAGCGACAGGCTTTCTCGCTTCCTGTTAGCCCCCGTGTAGAAAAGTTTGCCGCGACGGACGTTGGCAAGCACATCCTCATAGGGCCGTTCGAAGAGCCGTCGCGCCACACGCTGATCATCGGCCACACCGATACGGTTCATCCGATCGGCACCAACGCAAAAAATCCAACCCGGATCGAAGGCGATCGTCTTTATGGCTGCGGAGTCTTCGACATGAAGGCGAACGTCGTCCTGACACTCGAAGTGCTCAGATTTTTCGCCGTAACAGGCACGCCGTTGTCGCAGCCGGTTACCGCATTTTTCTCCTGCGATGAAGAGGTTGGCAGTGCGACGGGACGAGGCTACATCGAGCTCGAGGCGGCCAAGGCGGATCGATGTTTTGTCCTCGAGCCTTCAGCCGACGGCAATGTAAAGACCGGCCGCAAGGGAACAGGAATGTTCCAGCTTGCCGCCTACGGCGTCCCGGCCCACGCCGGTCTCGAACCGGAAAAGGGCGCGAATGCCGTCGCAGAGCTCGCGCGGCAGATCCCAAATATTCATGCAACAGCGCGGCCGGAGATCGGGACGACTGTTAACGTGACGACCTTTCACGGCGGAACGACGCTAAACGTGATCCCCGATCATGCTGTGGGCGACATCGACGTGCGATATTCTGTCGCGAGTGAGGCGGAGCGAGTTGTCGATGAACTCGCCTCTCTGATCTCTGCCGACCCGCGAGTTACGCTCGAATTGACTGGCGCTATCAATCGACCGCCGCTTGAGAGAACGAACGCTGTCGTTTCGCTCTATGAAAAGGCGCGTGGCCTGGCCGCTTCCTTTGATTACGAGCTGGGCGAGGCTCAAGTCGGCGGGGGATCAGACGGAAATTTCGTCGCCGCGCTGGGCGTGCCGGTGCTCGACGGGCTTGGCCTCGCCGGCAACGGCGCGCACACGCTCGACGAGTATGTGCTCCTGAGCGATATTGCAAAACGGGCCACGCTGCTCACGCTTTTGGTGATGAATGCGTAGCGGCTGACGACCAGGGGTCATTGCAGATTTGAAATTCGAGATCTGAGAGGAGGCGCATGCTGTCCGGTGATGGTCGCGGTCTTCAAAACCGTCTGTGGGGCTGCGAGAGCACGCCCTGGGTGGGTTCGACTCCCACACGCCTCCGCCAATAAATGCCCAGATGATCGATTGGATCGCGTTAAATATGACACCGGGCGTAGGGCCCCGGGCGGCAACGAAGCTTCTTGAGAGGTTCGGGTCTGCCGGAGCGGTCTTTCATGGGCGGCGGACGGAGCTGGAGAGTTTGCGACTCAAACCCGGGACGATCGAGAGCCTGATCAAGCGTGAGTTTCACGAGAAGGCCGAGACTGAGCTGGAACGGGTCAAGCAGCTCGGCGGTGACGTTCTCATCCTTGACGATGGCAGCTATCCCAATTTGCTCCGCGAGATCGACGACCCGCCGCCCGTGCTTTATGTGAAAGGCGATTGGCAAGCGTGTTTCGATCAGCCGAGCGTCGGGGTGATCGGCTCGCGAACGTGCTCGACTTACGGCGAGAATGCGGCCGAGATGCTCGCGCGAGATCTTGCGTCTCGTGGCATCACGATCACATCCGGTTTAGCCCGAGGCATTGATACTTCAGCTCATCGCGGCGCAATGCGTGGTCAAGGCCGAACGATCGCGGTGATGGGCACCGGACTCGATACCGTTTATCCTCGCGAGAGCACAGGTCTTACGCGGGAGATCCTGAATTCGGGCGGGTGTCTGGTCACGCAGTTCCCGCTAGGCACACCACCACTCAAGGACAACTTCCCGTATCGAAACCGAATCATAAGCGGGCTGAGCATGGGAGTTTTGATCGTCGAGGCTTCTGAAAGGAGTGGCTCCTTGATAACCGCGCGGCTCGCCGCCGAGCAGAATCGCGAGGTAATGGCGGTCCCGGGTAACATCACATCGGGAAACTCATTCGGGACGAACTATTTGATAAAGAGCGGTGCCAAGCTGGTGCAGCAATGGCAGGACGTGGTCGCCGAGCTGCCAAGTGAGATCGCGGCCTCGATACTTCCGCCAAAGGTCGATGAGCCTCGACGTGACGAGTCACGACAGCCGGTCGCTCCGGCTGATCTAAACGACCAGGAACGCAAAGTTTGGTCGCTGCTCGCGCCCGACGAGGCGACGCACATCGACATCCTGCTCGAGACAAGCGGCCTCTCGTTCGGCGATCTTAACAACGCTCTCGTGAGCCTCGATGTTCGAGATCTGATCCGCGTTTTGCCGGGCAAGAATTACGCCCGGCGCATCTAACTTTTGACAGGCCCTGCGAATCCTGTATCGTATAGCCTCTGATTGACAGACCGTTTGGTCGGGTGTTATCAGTCGTAAGCGTCAGCACAAGTTGCTGACGTGTTTTTTTTCTACCACGGGCGAAAGCTTAGTGACCGCGGAGTCTCCGGCAGATAGAAAATGCCACGCCTCATCAGGAACTGACTAACTGAACTATGTCAAGGAATCTGTTAATAGTAGAAAGCCCGGCAAAAGCAAAGACCATCGAAAAGATCCTTGGAAAGGATTTTCAGGTCAACAGCTGCTATGGCCATATTCGCGACCTTGAAAAAGCCGGCATGGGTATTGACATCGAGAATGATTTTGAACCCCGTTACATAGTTCCGGACGAAAAGAAAAAGGTCGTGAGCGACCTGAAGGCTCTGGCAAAAAAATCGGATGAAGTATGGCTGGCAACAGACGAAGACCGCGAGGGAGAAGCAATAAGCTGGCACCTGTGCGAAGTGCTGGGCCTTGACCCCGTAACGACCAAACGGATCGTGTTTCATGAGATCACAAAACCCGCGATCGAAGCTGCTGTAAGTAATCCACGCACGGTGAACATGAACCTGGTAATGGCGCAGCAGGCGCGTCGGGTGCTGGACCGCATAGTTGGTTTTGAGTTAAGTCCCGTGCTATGGCGCAAGATCAGTACGAGCAATAAAAATCTAAGCGCCGGCCGTGTGCAGAGTGTCGCGGTCCGCCTGATTGCCGACCGAGAGCGCGAGATAAACGCCTTTCAACAGTCGAGTCATTTCAAAATTGAAGGCTTATTCATTGCCGATGATATAACAGGAAAATCTGTCACGTTCAAAGCCGAAGGCAGCAAGCAGGACAGTGCTGAAGGTGCCGAAACGTTTTTGAAGGCTTGTATCGGGGCGAATTATAACGTTACCGATGTAAAGGTGAAACCGGGTAAGCGGACTCCGGCGGCGCCTTTTACCACTTCGACACTTCAGCAGGAAGCATCGAGAAAACTGGGTTATGGCGTGGCTCGAACGATGCAGATCGCTCAGAAGCTATATGAAAACGGCCATATTACGTATATGCGTACCGATAGCGTGAGCCTGAGTGCTACCGCGCTGGACGACATCACGAAAACGGTGAGTAGCCTTTACGGGGACAGATATCAGCAGTTCCGCAAATTTAAAAATAAGAACGAGTCTGCGCAGGAAGCTCACGAAGCTATTCGTCCTACCGACACGAGTACTACGACAATTCCGGACGAAGAATGGCAAAGATTATACGAGCTGATCTGGAAGCGAACGATGGCCTCTCAAATGGCTGATGCTGA
>DASYKW010000110.1:0-5643 GCA_035995005.1 Pyrinomonadaceae bacterium | reverse complement strand
ATCGAAGACCCGACGCCAACGATCTTACCGCCCGACATGGCGACAGCTCCATCTATGATGATGCCGACGTCGAGCATGTCGGCTCCGCGCTTCGGTTTGCCGCCGGACGCGCAGGTCAAAAGCTGTCCGGCATTGTGAATTACGAGATCGGCGTCCATTCGTTAGGATACTAGCATGTAGGCCCGACACCGGTTAATCGCCTGTTGACACGGGCCGTGTCTCGCGACAATAATCGCTCAACTTCTAAACCACTCGGAGGAAATATGAGCCAACCTGCACCCGGAGTAACTCCAGACCTCTTTTGGCAGACGATGACCGCATTTCAAGTTTCGGCGGTCCTAAAGGCCGCGGTCGACCTCGAGATCTTTACAAAGATCGGCGAGGGCAACACGACCGCCGCGGAGATCGCTCGGGCGGCCGACGCGGCCGAGCGGGGTGTGCGGATCCTCTGCGATTCGCTAGCGACGATAGGATTTCTGACCAAGAGCGGCGATGCGTACACGCTTACTGAGTCGACCGCGGCGTTTCTCGACAAACGCTCGCCTGCGTATCTAGGCGGAGCGGTCGATTTCATCATGTCGCCCCAGCAGAGACGCGGATTTGACGATCTGACGAGCGCCGTAAGGAACGGAGGCTCGAGCATCACCGGCGACGCGTCGATGGACCCGGACAGCGAGATGTGGGTGACCTTTGCTCGTGCGATGGCGCCGCTGATGTTCCCGACGGCTCAGGCCGTCGCGGCCAATGTAGGTTTCGAGGCAAACAAGCCGATCAAAGTGCTTGACATCGCGGCGGGTCACGGAATCTACGGGATCATGGTCGGACAGCGGTATCCGAACGCGCAGATCTACGGTGCCGATTGGGCGAATGTCCTCACGGTCGCCCAGGAGAACGCCTCAAAGTTCGGCATGGCTGACCGCTATCACACGATCGCGGGCGACGCCTTTGAGAGCGACTTTGGAACAGACTACGACGTGATCCTCGTGCCGAATTTCCTCCACCATTTCGACGCCGACACGTGTGAGCGCTTTATCAGCAAATTGGGAGAGTCGCTTGTCGAGGACGGAAAGATCCTGACGGTAGAATTCGTGCCCAACGACGATCGGGTATCCCCGCCGCCGTCAGCGATGTTTGCGATCGTCATGCTTGCGGCAACGCCGGCAGGTGACGCGTATACTTTTGCGGAGCTCAAGGCGATGTTTGAGAATGCGGGGTTCTCTCACAATGAATGCATCGCGCTTGAGCCTATGCCGCAGCACCTGATCGTTTCGACGCGATAGCGTTAGGGCTTCGGTTTTTGCAGTTTCTTGTGGGTATCGCTGACCGTCATCATCGCGGCCGAGCCGTACCAGAGAGTTAGGTCCGGGACAAAAACGCCGGCCTTTACCGCGGGGTCGAGAACGACAAGTTTCTCGGCCTCGGCGATGGTCGTAACGTTAAATATATAGAGGCCTCGCCACGTCTTATCGTTCTTCTCAAAGGGTCCGGCGACAGCGAGTTTGCCTTC
The DNA here is from genome assembly GCA_035995005.1 of Pyrinomonadaceae bacterium. GTDB lineage: Bacteria > Acidobacteriota > Blastocatellia > Pyrinomonadales > Pyrinomonadaceae > OLB17. Next base: position 4,136 of record DASYKW010000110.1, on the reverse strand, counting down.
ATCGGCCAGCTTCGTGATGTTTGCGAAATGCCCGGCGAAAATGTCGTCTCGTGCCTTTCCTTTGATCGCTGCATCCTTGGGGCCGGTCTTGAGGATGCACAGCACGTACATCTTCATCCCGCGTTCGTCGGCCCCGAGTTTCTTCGCAAGTGCGGCATCGTAGGCCGACGCCGTGGCCTTGTTCTCCGGCTGGGCCGCCCCGGCGATAGCCATAGCGAGGATGAGGCCGAATACTATACCTAGTGTTTTCATATCTTTGCGTCCTTCGCGTGTTTGCGTTAAAAAAATAACACCAATATGTCTCGAAACATAAAAGCGCCCACCGGGACCGAATTGACCTGTAAGAACTGGCTCATCGAGGCCGCTTACCGGATGATCCAGAACAATCTCGACGCAGAGGTGGCGTTCGATCCTGAGAATCTGATCGTCTACGGCGGGCGTGGCAAAGCGGCACGCAATTGGGAGAGTTTCGACGCGATCCTCAAATGCCTGCGTGAGCTCAACGAAGACGAGACCCTGATGGTCCAGTCGGGTAAACCGGTCGGCATCTTTAAGTCTCACACCGACGCACCGCGGGTTTTGATCGCAAACACCAACATCGTGCCGCATTGGGCGACGCAGGAGCAGTTCGACGCGTACGAACGCGACGGGCTGATGATGTACGGCCAGATGACGGCGGGCTCTTGGATCTACATTGGGACGCAGGGAATATTGCAGGGCACGTATGAGACGTTTGGCTCACTCGCTCGTTTGCATGGCTGGGGCGATCTGAGTGGCAAGCTCGTACTCACTGCGGGCCTTGGAGAGATGGGCGGGGCTCAGGCTCAGGCGATCACATTCAACGGAGGCGTCGGGCTACTTGTCGAGGTCGATCCTTGGCGTATCGAGCGGCGTTTGCAATTGAAACAGGTCGATGTCGCGGCTGCCAGTCTCGACGACGCTCTCGCGATCGCAAAGTCCGCGATGGCCGAAAAAGAAGCAAAGTCCATCGCTCTCCTCGGAAATGCCGCCGAGGTGCACTGGCAGCTTATCGAACGCGGCGTCATTCCCGACGTCGTGACGGACCAGACTGCAGCACACGACGCGCTTTACGGATACATTCCTGTCGGGCTGGATATTGAGCAGGCGAACGAATTACGAAAGTCCGACCCGACGACTTACGAACAGCGGGCCATGGACTCGATGGCCACGCACGTAGAGGCAATGCTCGAATTCCAGAAACGTGGAAGCATCGTCTTCGACTACGGCAACAACCTTCGTCAACGAGCCAAAGACAACGGCGTGACGAACGCCTTTGATTATCCCGGTTTCGTGCCGGCGTACATTCGGCCGCTGTTCTGCGAAGGCAAGGGGCCGTTTCGGTGGGTCGCTCTTTCGGGCGATCGCGAAGACATCTACCGCACGGACGAGGCGATCTTGAACCTATTTCCCGACGACGATCATCTGACGCGGTGGCTGACGATGGCGCAGGAGAAGGTTGAGTTTCAGGGGCTGCCGGCGCGTATTTGCTGGCTTGGTTACGGAGAGCGTGCGAAGGCCGGGCTCAAGCTCAACGAAATGGTCGCGTCCGGTGAGCTAAAGGCCCCGATCGTGATCGGCCGCGATCATCTCGATTGCGGATCGGTCGCCTCGCCAAACCGCGAGACCGAAGCGATGCGCGACGGCAGCGACGCCATCGCAGACTGGGTCTATCTCAACGCGATGATCAACGTCGCGGGCGGTGCGACCTGGGTCTCGCTTCACCACGGCGGCGGCGTCGGCATCGGCTACAGCCTCCACGCCGGCCAGGTCATCGTCGCCGATGGCACCCCCGAAGCCGCCCGCCGCATCGAACGCGTCCTAACCACCGACCCCGGCATGGGCATCATCCGCCACGCCGACGCGGGGTATGAGGAAGCTATCGAATTCGCGGAAAAGAACGACATTAAGATGCCCATGAGTTAGGAAAACTGGTCATTTTTATACGTGGGAATGAATATGAAGAAATATTACGGCACTACGATATTTGTTGTCCTACTACTTTCGATATCAGCAATCGGTCAACAGACGGAGATTCGGCTTCAGTTTTCGGTACTTGATGAGAAGAATGAAGCATATAAGGAGTTGAAAACGGACGACATCAGAATTGTTGTAAACCAGAAACCAGTGCAGCCCAGATCGTTGAAGCCCGTCAGCGAGCTTCCAATTGAAGCGCTGGTCCTTATTGATGCAAGCGTATCTCAAACGACGGTTCTTCCTTTTGGAAAGCAGGCAGCCGAGTATCTTATTAACCATATCCTCACACCTGGGCGTGATCGCGTCGGAATAATTAAGTTCTCTGATAATGTAAGTCTTTTCCAAGATCTTACAACCGATTTTGCAGGCGCTAAATCAAGCCTCAACGCCATTCATATTGACATTCCGCCTGGATATGGTGGAGGCATAGTGGTTGGCCCTCCGCCGCCGTTACTTGATAAGACAGGTTCAACGTCTATCTTCGAATCCATCGGTACGACGATCTCGGCACTCGCAAAGGTTGATGCCAAGGGTGGGCGCAAAATGATTGTTGTCATTTCTGATGGAGTTAATACGTCAGGAGAGAGCAAAACCGACCTGATTGTAGAGGCCGCAATTAAGAATGGCATCAAAATCTATGCTGTGGGAATTGGCGATGATTTCTATGATGGGGTTGATGAGAAGTCGCTCAAAAAGCTAACGGAGCCGACGGGCGGCGTATTCCTAAAACCGAACAAGACAAACACTGACTTGGCAGAAGTGATGAAGAAGATTGAAAATAGTCTTCGGTTTAGCTATGAAGTTGCGATTCCGGACTCAGCCAATGACAGTAGTCGGATGACTAAAACTGTAGTCGAGATCACCAATCCTCAGTTGAAAAGTAGAAAATTGAAGATCATTCAGCAAAAAGGTATTTTTCCGTCTCCGTGACAGTCCACTCCCCTTTTTTCTTGTGCCGACAACGTCTTTCGCGGCATAGCCGCCTGGATCAAGAAAATAGCTACTCGGAAAAGCATAGCTTTTCCCCTCGGCGAATGCGCCAAGCCACGAGGTCTAGGCTTACTATTCACTCTAGCAATCGGTGATATGCTCATCGAAGAACGATGAGACCACTGATTTGCCCGCAGTGCGGGGGACAGATCGACGAATATCCGGCGGGAGCGACGTTCGCGACCTGCGAATATTGCTCGACCAAGTTTCTCATCGAGTCGAACAAGGCACCGCGGGCTCCGGAACCCACGATCCCGCTCGGACCGGCCCAGCCGCCCAACCTGGATACGGGCGATCCAACCACTTCTTTCGTAAAGATCCTCGGCATGGTGCTGGGTGCGATCGCAGTCATCAGCACTATCGCGGTCGTGGCCACGCAGAACAAAAAGCCGTACTCCTCATCAGGTCCCTCGGTTGGGTCGTTATTTAGGACCCCGAGCCCGACGCCTGTCCCGACTGCGACACCGGACACCTCGATCCTTCGCTTTGGCGAGAGGGGAACGTACGACGGACAGTTTGACGGTGCAAGCTCGATCGCCGTCGATAAGCTGGGACGGATCTACGTTTCGGACAATAAGCTGCGCGTCCAGCAGTTTGACGAGAAAGGGAATTTCATAAAGGTGCTGCAAGTGCCTGCGAAGGGCCGCAACTATGACCGTGCGCACTCGATCGACAAGATCGAGGTCGGCACCGACGGCAAGCTCTACGTCGCGGTCGGTGGCGTCATTCTAATCTACACGGAGAATTGGGCCGCGGCGCCTCGGGTTGTCCAGGTCGCTCCCGACTACATCCAGGACTTTGCCCTCAAAGCCGACGGCTCGATGCTCGCTGTCTCGGACAACGATCGCATTGAGACGCTGATCTTCGTGAATAAGAGCGGCGGGATTACGCGCCGCATCGAGGGGTTTCATACCGACGCACTCAACGCCGCCGTATCGCCGCTCGAGACTGCGGCCGAGGCGGTCCGCATCGCCGTCGATGCCAAGGGCAATATCTTCTCGGTCTACGCGCTCGGTGCTCTCGGCAGTTACACGCTCAGCTATAACAACGAGGACCTCGCGATCGCTCTATTGACGCCTGAGGCAAAGTTTATCCGGCAGTTCGTGCCGACGACCAATGTAGCCGAACTCCTCGCCGGTCCCGGCGGGCTG
>DASYKW010000109.1:0-3804 GCA_035995005.1 Pyrinomonadaceae bacterium | reverse complement strand
ACCGGCGGCCTTGCCGCAAACCTCATCGCGGCGTGGCTGCTGTATTCTCAACGCGAACACGACATTAATATTCGCGGGGCGTGGCTTCACGTGATGGGCGACCTCCTCGGCTCGGCAGCGGCCATTGTCGCCGGCCTCCTGATCGTGGCGTTCGGCTGGCTGTGGGCCGATCCACTTACAAGTGTGTTGATCAGCCTGATCATCATATTCAGCTCGTGGCGGTTGATCCTTGACTCGGTAAATGTCCTGCTCGAAGGCACGCCGTCGCACATCGACCTCAACGCGGTCGAAACAACCATACGCGAGACGGAAGGTGTCGGCGGTATTCACGATCTGCACGTCTGGACCATCTCGTCGGGACGTGAGGCACTTTCAGCCCACATCAGCCACAGCCATGAGATGCCGCATTCAGAACTTTTGGTCCGCGTACGCACACGTCTGCATGACAATTTTGGTATCGACCATCTGACGATTCAGATGGAAACCATGGACCGCGAGACCGAGGCGGTCTACGTTTGCGAGACCGGGACGAAATGTTTCGAGCCCGCGGACAAGTCCAAATGACCGCCATATCCCTTAAATACGGCCGCTCGGCGATCGACCTTGATCTAGACGCGACAAGGTTTGAGATTTTGGGCCGGGAGGAGAATGCATATACTCTTTCCGATGTTGAAATAGGTGAGAGGCTCGACGATCCGATCGATTCGCGACGGCTCGAGGACATCGTGGAATCCGGGCAGACCGTCCTGCTGGTTGTCCCGGACGCGACGCGTCAGACCGGAAGCGGCCAGATCGTAAACCTTGTAGTTCGCCGTCTGATCGCCAACGGCACGGCTCCGCACGAGATAAGGATCATCTTTGCCACCGGCATTCACCGCAAGGTCACGGACGAGGAGAAAGCCGCCATCCTCACGCCTTTCATTGCTCAACGGATCAAGACCCTCGATCACGATCCGCGCAATCTGGCGGCGCTTGTGAATGTGGGTGAGACGAGTGGGGGGATCCCCGTCGAGCTGAACCGTGCCATCATCGAGCATGACCAGGTCGTGATCATCGGCGGCGTAAACTTCCATTATTTCGCGGGCTTTACGGGCGGTCGAAAGCTGGTCTGCCCGGGTCTTGCCTCGGAGCGGACGGTCTCGGCTACGCACAAACTCGCATTCGACTGTGAAACGCTCGACCGCCGCGACGGCGTCGGGACCGCTAAGCTAGACGGCAACGCCGTGCACGAGGCCTTTATGGAATGCGTCATCAAGACGCCGACTGCATTTGCTATTACGACGATAACCAACGAGGACGGCTCGATTGCCGACCTCTATTGCGGCGACTGGATAACCTCGCATCGAGCGGCTTGCGACGCCTATACCGGACGCAACACGATCCAGGTTACAGAGCTCCGTGATCTAGTCATCGCGAGTTGCGGTGGCTATCCGCACGACACGAACATGATCCAGGCGCACAAGGCTCTCGACGCGGCAACAGGCGCGTGCAAACCTGGGGGGACGATCGTGCTTTTGGCCGCGTGCGCTGACGGTTTAGGCCGCAGCGATTTTCTGGGTTGGTTTGACTCGGTCGATAGCGGATCGCTTGCCGCGAAACTGTGCGAGAAGTATCAGGTCAACGGCCAGACCGCCTGGAATCTGCTGCTTATAGCGGAGACGTACGATGTCCGGATCGTGACGTCGCTGGACGACGCCGTGGCCGCCAAAATGCGGCTTAAAAAGATCGAGCCGGCCGATCTAGGAGCCCTGGTTCAAAACAAAAACGCCCGCGGCTATGTCCTGCCGCAGGGCGCGAAATTTCACGTCGTTTCCTAAAGCTATTTTCTTACGCCGAACGTCCTCGCGATCGAATCGGTCTGCGGCCTTATAGACCGCATCGAGTCTTTAAGGCCTGTAAATCGGAGGACATAAACCGTCGTCGGATCGGAGCGGAGAAAGTAATATCGCCCGACCATCGGCTTGCTTGCTGCCACGTATTCGAAATTAAAGACGCTGCCGCGCAGCTTTCCCGAAAAATTCTCGTCCTTATTTGCTACGTAACCGGGCTTGAACTGCACGCTTTGAGCCTCGTCTTGAACGACATCCGACAGCACCGCGTTCGCGGCCACCGGGATCTTTCTGACGGCAAGATAGCCGTCGTTGCGAAGGCCATAAACGTACTCGACGTTCGGATTCGTGGCCGACGGCTTTACGACCATTTTCCACGTGTCGCTTGGCAGAGTGAAGCCGTAGTCTACCGTCGGGTCGTTAAAGACCTGGTCCTGCGCGACGGTCGTGGCGACGCAAAGCGCGATCGTGGCAGCAATTAGAAAGGATCGAGACCGTTTTATACGCATTTTTGACCTCGGCGGATAGCGAGCATTCTAGCGGATTCTCCGCGAAATATCGAGATATTAGATGTGGAAGCCCTGGCCGTTGTTGTCCTCTTATACGGAAGTTCCAGATTAGCCGATACGAAGATTTCTCGCCAAAACGCGGCTTTGCCGACGTCTAAGTCACAGCAGCTAGTATAGCTATGATTTGGAAGGTAAAGCCATGAAAAGATCAGCGTCTTTCGTAACAAGATTTGCAGCCGCTTCAGCGGTGTGGGCGATGCTCGCGCCGGCACTCGTGCTTCGGGCGGACAGCCTGCCATCTGGCAAGGGGCTCACGGAGGAACAAAAGATATTGCACGTTCTTGGCCGTCTCGGCTTTGGCGCGCGGCCCGGTGATGTCGAAAAGGTCAAGGCGATCGGCCTTCAAAAATATATCGAACGTCAACTCGATCCCGCGAAGATCGACGATCCGGTGGCCGATGCGAAGGTGAAAGATCTCGACGTATTTAACCTCTCGACGGCGGAGCTTTTTGCAAAGTATCCAAATCCTGGAGCGTTGTTGAAACAGCTCGAGGGCGGCAAGGTCGCCCAAGCCAATGCCAAAGCGCAAAAGGCTGAGGCGAATAATGCTCAAGCCCAGCCCAAGGACGCTGACCAGTTGACGCAGGAAGAGCAACGCGAGCGGCGGCAAAAGATCCAGGAACTCTACGCAAAATATGACCTAAAACCTGCAGCCCAGATCCTCCCGTCGATCGTAGCCAACCGCGTGCTCCGCGATGTTTACTCCGAGCGTCAGCTGCAGGAAGTGATGGTCGATTTCTGGCAGAACCACTTCAATGTATTTGCCGGCAAGGCCGCCGTCCGCTGGTACATTCCTAGCTACGAGCGCGATGTGCTTAGGCCGAACGCGCTTGGCAATTTTAGAGACCTGCTTGTCGGAACAGCAAAGCATCCCGCGATGCTCTTTTACCTCGATAACTTTGAGAATGTCTCGCCCGATTCCGGCCAGCCCGGCCGCGGCAACGGGAACGGTAAGCAAGCACAGCGTCTGCAGGCACTGATTCGCAACGGTGGTCAGATCACGCCCGAGATGCGTGAACGTATAAAGCAGCAGACGGGTGCGACCGACGCTCAGCTCGATCAGCGGATGCAGCAGGTGAAGGCGGATCCGCAAGCTCAGCCCCAACAGCAGCGCGCAAAACGCGGCCTCAACGAGAACTACGCCCGCGAGCTCATGGAGCTGCACACGCTCGGCGTCGATAACGGCTACACGCAAAAGGACATCATAGAGGTGGCGAAGTGCTTCACTGGCTGGACCATCGCTGATCCGCGTGGATATCGGCGTGCGGCGGCCGCGACCATCGAAGGCACAGAAGATAAGCGTATGACCCGTCTCCAGCGGCAGGCAGGCGTTCCTGACGATATTGACAGCGGCGAATTTTATTTCAATGCTCGAACACATGGAGGCGGAGCCAAGACGGTCATGG
>DASYKW010000108.1:0-4453 GCA_035995005.1 Pyrinomonadaceae bacterium | reverse complement strand
GCTGAGCAGGAAGATCATCGCGTAGATTATTACTTTGATTAGACTCATAGAATCCATTAACCTGAATTCACGGCCGCTTTTAATAAAGAGCAATTCTAGTCCCGTTCTCGACCCGATGTCAAAGCAATTTCGTCCGTCAATCCTGTTCGCCCTAGGCCTGTGTATTTTTGCCACTGCGGCAGATACGGCAGCTCAGGACCTGTCGGTAAAGATCACGGTCGATGCCTCGCGGCCGAACGTCGCTCGTGTTGAGGGACGATTCCTGAAAGCCCGCGGCGTTCCAAATCTGTCGTTCCTGCCGTCATACGCAGGCATCAATGGTCTTGGTGAGCGTTTTTCCGAGATTAAGCTCGCGGATGATGAAAAGAAATCGGTCGAATGCAAGCGTCTGCAAGCCGGCGAGTATCTTGCTGAGAGTAACTTCACCTGGTTTACCTATGCCGTCGACCTCAAGCCTCGAACGAATGCATCTGCCGCCGCCCACGTGTCATGGCTATCGACAGAGAGCGGAATGCTGGTGCTCGACGACCTGCTGCCGCAGCCGACTAACGAGCAGCGAGTGAGGCTGACGCTGGAGCTGCCCAGAGAATGGCGGATCTTGTCGACCGACGATCGGCCTGCCGAGGATGTCCTCGATGTTGCGGACGCACAGGATGCGGTCATCTTTGTCGGAAAAAGCTGGCGTGTTCGCCCCGTAGGGACGACGCACCTCAAGCTCGCGGTCGCGGGTGACTGGCAATTCACCGACGATCTGGTCGCCGAGACGGCCTCGGACATCTACGAGGCTTACCGCAAGCTTTTCGGTTCACCGCCATCAGGCCCGGCACCCCAGATCGTCTTGATGAAATTCCCAACGGCGGTCGGTTCGGGCAATTGGGAAGCCGCGACTCGGGGCCCGACGGTGACGATCGCTGCGTCTGACGCGTCGTTTGCCAGCCAGGCTATTCCGCAGCTCAGGCAGCAGTTGAGGCACGAGCTCTTTCACCTTTGGGTGCCTAATGGCCTTGAGCTAAAAGGGAATTACGACTGGTTTTACGAGGGCTTTGCGATCTACGAGGCTGAGAAGCTGGGTGTCTTGATGAATCAGGTCCGCTTTCAGGACTTTCTTGCGACCTTGGCCCGGGCATATGATGTCGACCGCCTTACGACACCTCGGCGAAGCCTGATCGAGGCCTCGGCGAGTCGTTGGGCGGGTTCGAATACGCAGGTCTACGCTCGCGGGATCGTCGTCGCGTTCCTTTGCGATGTTGCGATGCTCGACGCTTCTAAGGGCAAACGTCCTGTCGACACGCTGCTGCGTGAGCTTTTTGAACATCACCGTCCCCCTGCCGCACCCGTGAATGCAAACGACACGATCACGGCCATGATGCGTGCGAACAAGGAGCTTGGGCCCATCGTTGATGGATACGTCAGCGGCTCGAACCTCGTTGATTGGGCACCGATGCTTCAAAAGGCGGGCCTTGTTGCAACGGCACACGGGCACTTTACCGACCTTGCGGCTGTCGAGAAACCGAGTGGCCGGCAAAAGGATGTGCTGGAGAAACTGGGTTATAATAGCTGGCGAAAACTGATCGGCTACCGATAAATGATAAGACGTTTTTTCCCGCTTACACTTTTAATGACCGCGGCCCTTCTCGGGTCGTCGTGCGGCCTTTTTGACAGCGTTTTGGGTACGCCCGATACTGCGACGGTCATTGCAAAGACCGCTCAGATACGCACTTCGTACTCCGTCGTTGCCGCCGACCTGCTTGAGGTCAAACGCGGCGACCGTCTGGACGTCATCGACCAGGTCGAGTTTGAAAAGGTGCCCTGGTACCGCGTTCGTGCTCATGACGAGGCCCAGACCGAGGGCTGGATCGAGGCCCAGAACATCATCACGAGCGGGACGCTCAAAAAGTCGAAGGACCTGGCTGACGAATTCAAAGATCAGACGCCGCAGGCCGCCGGCGTGATCCGCTCGGCGAGCAATCTTCGCTCGGCACCGGACATGAATCCGGAGAACGTCCTCTTCAAGCTCGCCAACGGTTCCAACTTTGAGATCATGGCGTGGAAGTTCGTGCCCAAGCAGGAGGCTCCCGACGTCGATGACGCTCCAAAGGGCACGCAGAAGAGCGGCAAAAAGTCTAAGAATGACGAGATCGAGTCTGCCAAAGAGGAAGGCGAGCCCGACAAGATGGACGAGAAGTACGACGTCTGGTACGAGGTCCGTCTCGATCCGTCCGTCTCGCCCGCACCCGCCGGATGGCTGTTTGGCCGTCAGGTCGAGCTGCAGGTGCCGAGCGACATCTCATTCTTTCAGCAGAACAACCGCAAGTTTGTCACCTGGCAGCGGCTCGATGCGGACTCCGCAAATAAGGTCGGTGCCGGCGACAAATCGCTCTCTCCCGGCAGCTGGGTGATCCTCGCACGTAACAATTACTCCAAGCCGATCGACGGTGTCGAGCCCGATTTTGACTACATGCAGGTGCTGGCCTTCGACAAGTACGACCAGTCGTATTACACGGTCTGGCGTTCGACAAACAACACCGAAGTTTGGGGCCGTCTGCCGCTCAAGGTCGAGGGCAAGGGCGACAACAAGACGTGGACGGTTTCACTTCGTAACCCCTCGACGGGCGTGATGGAGGACAAGCGTTTTGTCGTCTTTAAGGACAAGAATCACATGCGGGTGACGCCGCCTGAGGACATCGCACAGTACGAAGTAAAGTCCGAGAAGCACTGATCTATCTGAATAACGTGACGGACGCCGACAATCCATTCTCTGAGCCGGTCGAGATACCGATCACAGATTCGTTTGACCTGCATTCATTTGCCCCGTCCGAGATCCGCGACGTCGTCGAGGCCTATCTCGCCGAGGCCCACAAGGCCGGCTTTAAGATCGTCCGCATCATCCACGGCAAAGGCGTCGGCGTCCAACGCGAGATCGTCCGCAAGGTCCTGTCCGAAACAGATTTTGTAAAAGCCTTCAAAAACGCCCCCGAATTCTCCGGCTCCTGGGGAGCCACCATCGCCGAGCTTGATATCTAGCCCGATGTGAAGGGTCGGGCAAACGCGATCGATAACGATCTTCGCACCGCAGGTGCGTCGTAGATTAGCCCGATGCGTAGCGTCGGGTACGGTTGTTAATGATCCCGCATCCACGCCGCAGGTGTGGTGGATATCCGCCGTGCCTGCAGCACGGGAAGAATGGTCGGCCTTCCGTAACCCGACGCTACGCATCGGGCTAATTTCCGACGCACCTGCGGTGCGACCCAACCCGACGCTTCGCATCGGGCTAATTTCCTATGTGCCTGCGGCACGTGAGACATGTGAGACAAGTGATACACCGTTACAGTTGATACGTGATACAGAAGAGACGCATTACCGGTTCTTGGCATATCTGTACTAAGGCTCGCGTCTCTTACTTCTTAATAATCAATAGATATATAGAGATATAGATAGAAGATGATTCACTGTCTCGTGTATCACCTGTATCGGTGTACCGCCTGTATCACGGCTTGAGTCCCATGTTCTTGATCTGCCGAGCTACGGTCGAGTGCGAGATGTCCACAAGCTCCGCGATCTCGCGTATGGACTTGCCCGCCTCGAAATATTCCTTGATCTGCTCCATCAATTCGGCCTTCGCCGGGTCATGCTTCTCGGCCTTCAAATGCTCACGCTCGCTGCCGGTTCCCTGAAAGGCGAATTGCAGGAGGTTGTCGCGTTTCTCGACGGTGCCGAGGAGGACGTTTTCGGAGTGGTAGATGAGGGCCGAGTTTCGGGCTTTTATCTGCTTTAGGTAGCGGACGCCAGGGTCTTTGTGACTCTCGCCGATCGCGAATGATGAGTCGCAAAAGTTGATGAGCATCTTTGACCCTTGCAGATCGTTGCGGCCGAGCGGCTTGGCGGAATCACGTTTTGGAGTGTGAGCAAGGGCGAGGATGGATATCCCGTGCCGTGACTTTATCTCCTTGAGGTACTTCATCAACGGCAAGGCGTTGCGTGCGTTCTCGGTCTCGTCACGCAGGTACGTCAGGTTGTCGATGATGAGCACGTCGGCGTTCTGCTCGACAATGACCTTGTCGAGCGAGTGATTCAAGAACTCTTCGAAGTTCTTAAAGCCGTGAAGCTCGTTAGTCTCAGGATCGATCTCAGCCCGCGAAAAGTTGTGGCTAAACCGGTAGTGAGCGACATACCCGTCACCCAGCGGATCCCTCATCGCCACACGAGACTCGAACTGCTTGTCGGTGAGTTCGAAGTCGAAGTAGACGACCTTGAGCGGCGGCGAGTCGGTGGTCAACGTGTCAGTAGCCCGACCGTCAGGGAGGGCGTCCTCCGAGGCCGCGGAAACGCCCTTACTTACGTGCGGGCTACTGACACGGCCTCGACTGATCATGTCCCCGATTTGCACCGCCAGAATGCTCTTACCGACATTCGTATCCGCAAACAGGATGCACAGCTCGCCCTGGAACCAGAA
>DASYKW010000107.1:0-6432 GCA_035995005.1 Pyrinomonadaceae bacterium | reverse complement strand
AACGGTCATCGTGCGTTCGGGTGAGACGTTCCAGGTCTCGCCGGTGACGACGTTGCATTTGGAAACCGTGCCGCCGAAAACGATATTCGGGTGCAGCGGATCGGGAGCGGTATAGCCGGACTCGCCGCCGGCGCACAGCGGTACCCAATCGCGATTTGATATCTCGGCAAAGTTGCTTCGCGATGAGACGGCGACCGCGCCGCTGTCCTGTTGCGAGCCAGTGGCCCACCAGGGGAATCGATAGTCGGTCGCCACGTTATAGACCTCGGCGATCGGCTGGTTGTACCACGAGCTCCATGTCTTTGCACCGTCCTCGGTGACGACGGCACCTTGATCGCTCGCGAGGATCATTCGATTCGGGTCGTCCGGATAGATCCATAGTTGGTGATAGTCGTCGCCGCCGGGAGCACCCTTGATCGCGGTCATAGTCTTGCCGCCGTCCACCGACTTATACACCGAGGTATTGGAGACGTAGACGGCGTCCTGATCCTTAGGATCGACGACGACCTTGCTGAAATACCAACCGCGTCCCCAGATCCGCTTCTGGTCGGTCATCAATGTCCATGTCGTTCCGGCATCGTCAGAGCGGTAAAGTCCGCCCTTTGTCGCGTCGACGATCGCGTAGATGCGTTTTGTATTCGTCGGTGCGATCGCGAGGCCGATGCGGCCGCGGCCCTCGACCGGAATGCCCGTGTCGATCTCTTTCCACGTCGTGCCGCCGTCGGTCGACCTCCAGATGCCGCCGCCGGGACCGTAGCTCGGCGGATAGATGCTCCACGGCGGACGACGCGTGTTCCAAAGGGCGGCGTAGACGTTACGCGAGTCTGTCGGGTCAATGGTCACGTCGATCGCACCGACGTCGTTGTTCCTAAAGAGGACCTTCTCCCAGGTCTTGCCGCCATCCTTTGAGCGAAAGACGCCGCGGTCGGGATTTGCGCCATAGATGTGTCCGAGCGCAGCGACAAAGACGATGTTAGGATTCCGCGGGTCTACGGCTACGCGGCCGATCTGACGCGTGTTCTCGAGTCCGATGTGCGTCCATGTCCTGCCGCCGTCGATGCTCTTGTACATTCCATCGCCGTACGAGTGCTGCGACCGGACGTCTGCCTCACCTGTGCCGACATAGACGGTATTCCCCTGAGACGGAGCGACGGCGACAGCACCGATGGACGCGATGCCCGTATCGTCGAATACCGGCGTCCATGTGCGGCCGGAATTCTCACTTTTCCATAGGCCACCACCGACGGAGCCGAAGTAGAACACGTTTGGCTGGCCCGGCACGCCCGTGACGCCGTTCACACGCCCGCCGCGAAACGGCCCAAGCATTCGCCAGCGCATCTCGCCGAATGCCGATTGGTCAAACTGCTGAGCGACGGTCTGGATCGCCCCGGCCACGCACAGGACGCCGAGGAATACGGCGGATAATATCGTTTTCATAAAAAACTCACGGGAATAGTAATACGCTGATAATAAACGGATTCCGCACGGCTGTCAGCCAAGCCGAGCCTGCATCTTGTCTGACCTGCGAGATCCAGAAAAGGAGCGTTGTAAGCCCCTAGCAACAACCTCGCGTATAGCTTCGTATAACAGATGCTGTAAAATAGCTTTCCCGATATTATTGAGAGGTTCACCATGTTAAGAGTTTTGCTCTACTCCGCCGCGGCGTTTATCGTCATCGTCATCGGCAACACCGTCATCGTCACTCAGGATATGAAAGCTCCGGTCGCAAAAAAGGTCCCCAAGGTCCTAAAGATCCACGGTTACGAGGTCACCGACAATTACGCCTGGCTGCGTGATCGTAGCGACAAAAAGGACCCCGAGGTCATCAAGTATCTCGAGGACAACAACGCCTACACGACGTCGTTCATGGGGAAGCACCAACCTTTCGTTGACGCGCTCTACAACGAGATGCTTGGCCGCATCAAGCAGACCGATACGAGTGTGCCCTATACGAAAGGCGGTTGGTGGTACTTCAACACGACCAAGGAAGGCGAGCAGTATCCGCGCTTTTTCCGCAGCAAGACCAGAGACCTCAAGGATCCGCAGCTACTGCTCGATCAAAACGAGATGGCGAAGGGCTTTAAGTTTTTCGCGATCGGTGATTTCTCGGTTTCGGACGACGGCAATCTGCTCGCCTACACGACCGACACGAACGGTTATCGCCAGTACACGCTTCATATCAAGAACCTGACGACTGGTGAGACGCAGGCCGACAATGTCGAACGTGTTACCTCTCTCGAATGGTCCGCGGATGGAAAGCACTTGTTCATCGTTCAGGAGAATCCTGTTTCCAAGCGTTCGGACAAGTTCCTGCGTCATGCAGTCGGCGGGGCGGATGAGGGAACCGTTGCGTATGAGGAGAAGGACGAGCTCTTTAATCTTGGCGTCGGCCGCTCGCGTGACGGCAAGATGCTGTTTCTGCAGTCGGAAGCTAAGACGATGGACGAGGCCCGATATCTCGCGGCCGACAATCCGACGGGCGAGTGGAAGATGATCGCCGGGCGCCGTGAGGGATTCCAGTACAGTCCGGATTACGACATGGGAGAGTTTTACATCGTCACGAACAAGGACGGTGCAGAGAACTTTAAGGTAGTGAAAGCTCCTGGTACGGATCCTAATGAAAAGAATTGGACGGACTTCATTCCTTACGACGCTAGGATCCACGTCAACGGGGTCGACTTCTTTAGCGGCTACGCGGTGGTATCGGAAAAAGAGAATGGACTTGAATACCTTCGCGTGATGGACCGCAAAACAAAGCGGGCTCCGACGCGGATCGAGACGCCTGAGAGCGTTTACACGATGGGTTTAGGCGCGAATCCAGAGTACAACACTTCCGCGATCCGTTACCGATATTCGTCGATGATCACGCCCAACTCGGTGTACGAGTACGACTTTGCGACCCGCAAGAGCACTCTGCTCAAGCAGGACGAGATCCCGTCGGGTCACGACAAGACAAAGTACGAGACGAGCCGCGTCTGGGCCGTCGCCCGCGACAATACAAAGGTCCCGGTCCTCCTGCTGATGAAAAAAGGCACAAAGCTCGACGGGTCGGCGCCGATGCTGCTTTACGGCTACGGTTCCTACGGCGTCTCGCTGACGCCCAGCTTTTCATCGACGCGATTCTCGCTCGTCGATCGCGGAATGATCTATGCGATCCCGCTTATCCGCGGCGGCGGTGAGCTCGGCGAGAGCTGGCGTCTGGCCGGCCGGATGTTCACGAAGATGAACACCTTTAACGACTTCGTCGACTCGACCAAATGGCTCATTTCAAACAAATACACGTCACCCGATCGCCTCGTCATTCAGGGCGGCTCGGCGGGCGGCTTGTTAATGGGCGCGGTTGTGAATCAGGCGCCGGAACTCTTCAAAGCCTCGATCGCACAAGTGCCCTTTGTCGATGTCATGAACACCATGATCGACGCTGACCTTCCGCTCACGACCGAGGAGTGGATCGAATGGGGCAATCCTCGCGACGATAAAAAGGCGTGGGATTACATGATCCAGTACAGCCCTTACGACAACGTCAAGGCACAAAAGTACCCGAACATGCTCATCGAGGTCTCGCTGAACGACAGCCAGGTCCCGTATTGGGAAGGCGCAAAGTTTGCCGCCAAGATCCGTGAGATGTCGACGTCTAATAACCCGATCCTGCTTAAGTCCAATATGGGTGCAGGTCACGGCGGCTCATCCGGCCGCTACGACCGCCTCAAGGAGATCGCCTTTGACTACGCTTACGCTCTGACAGAGGTCGGCATTGATAAATAAGGGGTTGTTAGGTCCCTGGAAACAATTGAGGCCGCAGGCTTTTACGCCGGCGGCCTTTTTCTCCCTGAGAAAATAATGGACGCCGGCTGCATCCCACAATACCTCCGGCGTCCTTTTGCTCGTTTACCAAACCGGGGAGGCAGGCAACGAACCTGTGAAAATTAACCGAGTCCTGACCGAATGTCAAGCACGGTCAATGTTGTTCCTCGGCGGGGCGCTGCGGAAAGATAAATATCGCTAAGACGATCAGCGCCAGCAGGATTCCGGTCAAGATGTATCGGTTCATCTCAAGCCCGCCGTCCTCGAGCGGTTTATCGAGATAATCGCCCGTCACGGCGCCGAGCGGCCGCGTGAGGATAAAAGCTATCCAAAAGAGGACCGTTCTTGAGATCTTTGTGCTGAACGCAAGGATGGCGAGGACGACCATCATTCCGCCAAAGATCGCGCCCGATGTGAGATAGCCAAGTCCGAGGCCCTTTCCCTCGCCCGCCGCCACATAATCGCCTAGAGCCGTGCCCAGCGTCTGCGAGAACATGATCGTCACCCAATAGAAGATCTCGCTCCGCGCGGTTCGTACGCTTGCGATATCGATGGTTCCGGTAACGAGCTTCCATGCCGCTAGCGAAAGTAGGACCAGCGTCAGCAGGATCGCTGAGCCCCAGTAATAACCAAAACCCTCGGACCGTGTGAAATAGTCGGCGAGAGCGGTACCCAGCAGCGTCGTCGCAACGATCGTCGTCCAATAGATGACAGGGTGAAATTTCCTGGCAAAGATCTGCACGCCCACCGCGATCAGGAAGACCACTAGGAATATCCCCGCCCCGATGAGATAGCCGTACTCATGCCAAAAAGGATCGACATTCTCTGTTGTCTCGCCAAAGTACGACATCGTCAGAGCGTCGGCACCGATCTCGCCAACGGAGGTGCAGAGGATCTTTACGATCCAGAATACAAGGGTTACCTCGGGCACCTTTGCCACATAGGTCATCAACTCGGGTGTGATCCGCGAATCGTCTCGTATAACGTTCTCGTCTGCCATTTCCTCCTCCTTCTTGCGAGGCGTTATCGCCCGTAGACGAGTATCACAAAGCTGTCCGGTACCATCGGCGCTCGCGGCCGCGGCTGTTCCTTTGTCGGCGCCGGAGCCGTTCCAAATTTTGCGGTGGGCAGATAGACCTTGTGCGTCTTTGTGTCGAGTGCCATCGTTCGGGCCCGGACCTGGGTTGTGACGTTCTCGGCGATCGAGAATTTGTCCGCGGCATCCTCTCGGATCACAGTAAGAGTGCCTTCGCCATTCGGTGCGAACGCCATCTTTGTTCCGGGATCAAATTCCGCTCCGTCCGTTCCGTCACCAGTAGTAACTTCGCCGACAACCTTGCCTGTCTTTGCATCGACGACGATCATCTTCTTGTCACAGGCGGCGAAAAGGCGATGCGTCTTGGTGTCGATCGCGAGACCCGTTGGGCCCTCGCCGGGTGCGAGAGGGAAGTGCGACAAGATCGTGAGCTTCTTGGCGTCAAAGCCGACGATCTCGCTCTTGTCCTCGAGATTGACGAAGATCTTGCCCTTTCCGTCGCTCACGGCAAATTCCGGCTTGCCGCCGAGGGCAATAGTGCCCACCACCTTGCCCGCGTCGGGATCGATGACGGTTGCGTTATTGCTGCCGCCGTTGAACGAAAACACGCGATTCGATGACGGGTCGTAGATGATGATGTCGGGATTCTTGTCGGTCGGAATGACACCCGCGACCTTGAGCGTCTTTAGGTCAAACATCGTGACAGTGTTATCGCGGCCGTTCGTAATAAAGCCGGACTTTTTGGTCAACGCGATGCCGTGGACGCCGTTCGTTTTAGGAATATCGCCGACCACCTTGTCCGTCTCCGTGTTGATCACCACAACATGAGTGCCATGCGAGACGTAGAGGCGATGATTAGCCGCATCCGCCGTCAACGCGTCCCAGCCGCCCTCGCCGCCGACCTGGATCGTATCGACCAGATGATAGCCGCTGGTCTTTTGGGCGTACCCACCGACACCTAGGATCAGGATCGCGGAAAGGTAAATGACATTTCTCATAACGCGATTATGCGACAGAACGCATTTCCGTCAAAAAGTCCACTGCACGCCGGCATAACCGATAAAGCGCGGATCATGATCCGGTCGCAGACTCCTGCCAAAGGACATGATCCAAGCAGCGTGCTTTGTCAGGGGAAAGCGTGCGCCGAGGTTATACACGACATCGCTGTCGTTTAAATGACGCCGGGCACCCGTCCCGTGTATCTCGCCGAGCAGGTCGAACCGTTTGAATTCGCGACCGACCAGAACGCCGTAGATCATCTCGTCTTCGCCGCGTTTGACACGGTAGCCGACGTCGCCGTTCACTCCGTACTTGCCCCAATGGCTTTCCAACTGGAAAGGCATTAGGAATTCGGGCCCGCGATCGACGATGCCTCTCCGGAGGGCGGCGGATCCAGGCGTGTTGAATTCGATCTGTGGATACATCGAAATCGCGAGCCTGCCCTTCTCGTCGCCGTCACGAAATCGCCACCGAACGCCGATATTCGTATTGCCGAGACCTTGCACGCCCGGCTGACCGTTGTTATGAAGTACGAGGTAAGGGATCTCGATCTTGAGCTGAGTGTGCTTACTGGTCCCGTAGTTAAAATCGAT
>DASYKW010000106.1:0-10374 GCA_035995005.1 Pyrinomonadaceae bacterium | reverse complement strand
CTGATTTCCCTTTCTCACGAAAACTGGTCGGCAGAGTATCTTGAACGCGCATTGAGGACGGGTGAAGTGCCTGTGATCGCACGCATGGACCGCGGGCAGGTGCTGATAGATCTGCGAACGGTAGATAGCTCAGACGAGGCTGAACTGGCCGCAGCCATACGACGGCTCGACTAGCCATTTCGCGCGGCAAAGTCGGTCATGAACTCCACAAGCCGCTCGACTCCCTCCTTAGGAAACGCATTGTAGATGGACGCCCGGATGCCCCCGACCGAGCGGTGGCCCTTGAGTCCGTCGAGTCCAGCGGCCTCGGCCTCCGCGGCAAACTTCGAGTCGAGCTCTTCAGCTGGCAGGCGAAATGTCACGTTCATCAATGATCGTGCTTCGCGAGCGGCGTGGCCAACGTAGAATCCGTCGCTTGTATAGATAGCATCGTATAGTACCTTCGCTTTCTCGATATTCCTTCGCTCGATCCCTTCGACGCCGCCCTGATCTCGAAGCCAATCGCAGACGAGACTGATGATATAGATTCCCCAAGTGTTAGGGGTGTTAAGCATTGAGTCCGCATTCGCGATGGCCCGATAGTCGAGGGAAGAGTGCTGGTCCGCAGGCACCTTTCTGAGCATGTCGTCATGAACGATCACTACGCAGATACCGCTCGGACCAATATTCTTTTGCGCACCCGCGTAGATGAGAGCGTATTTGTTGATATCGAAAGGCTTTGAGAGGATATTCGACGATAGATCGCAGACGACAGGAATGCCGCCCGCATCAAGCTCATACTTGAATTCGACGCCCTCGATAGTTTCGTTCGAAGTGTAATGGACGTACTGTGCATTCGGAGTAAGAGCAAGTTCCCCAGACTGCGGCACGGTATTGAACCCGTCGGCCTCACCTGAGTAAATGACGTTTACCGAGCCGCATCGCCGGGCTTCAGCGATCGCCTTCCTGCCCCACGCTCCGGTGACAATGTAGTCGGCGGTCGCGTCCGGCGACAGGAAATTCATCGGCACCATCGAGAACTGCAGACTTGCTCCGCCTTGCAGGAAGAGAATGCGGTAGTTCGCCGGCACCTCCATCAGCTCGCGGAGACCATTCTCGGCCTTCTCAAGGACGTCCTGAAAGTGCTGCGAGCGATGGCTGATCTCCATCACGCTCATGCCGATACCACCGAGCGACAGGATCTCGTCTCGAGCTCGCTCGAGAACGGGCCGCGGCAGCATCGCGGGTCCCGAGCTAAAGTTGTAGACTGT
Source organism: Pyrinomonadaceae bacterium (assembly GCA_035995005.1). Classification (GTDB taxonomy): domain Bacteria; phylum Acidobacteriota; class Blastocatellia; order Pyrinomonadales; family Pyrinomonadaceae; genus OLB17. The sequence goes on along the minus strand of DASYKW010000106.1, from coordinate 9,124 downwards.
TCCACTCATGCCAAGGTTGATACGTTACCACATCGCCCGCAGCCGCGGTGATTGCTTACTGATCGGTGCAAAATTGCGATAGAATACGGGAATCGCAAGAAACGCGCGCGGCGAAAAAGCGCATCTTAACGTGCGCAAGCCTAGAGCGTTCGCCGCTGGCAATTTACTGGAGGATCCTGATGTTTCGTAAGCTGTTGATATCACTATTGTTTGCTGGAATTGTTGTCGTCATAGGCAACATTACCATCGTCGCGCAGTTTGGTCCGGCGGGTGGGCGGGTCGAGCTCAAAAAAGCCGATGGGACGACCGAGCCTGTGCCGGGCGCCGTTGTTGAGGTCTATCGAACGGATATTAAGAACACCTTCCCGTCGGGCAAGACCAATAAAAAGGGTGAGTTCATCTTCGCGGGCATTCCGTTCGGAGGTGTTTTTGTGATTTCGGTCAGCGCACCAAATATTTCGCCGATGATTTTCCCGAATGTAAGAGCGGGCGATGACAAGATCGTGATCACCGTCTATACGGGCGATGGCCGAAAGCTGACCGAGGCAGAGGTGCGTAGCGCTGCGGCGACCTCCGGTACCACCCCGACAGCTGAAATGACCGCCGAGGACAAGAAGCGGCAGGCCGAATATGCGGCAAAGGTTGCCGAGATAAGCGCCAAGAACGAAAAGTCCAAAAAAACCAACGAGATCGTTGCGACGGCAACGAAAGAAGGAGGCGACGCGTTCAATGCGAAGAATTATGACCTCGCGATCACCAAATATTCGGAAGGGATCGCCGCGGATCCTGACTTTGTGGGCAGTGCACCTAGTCTGCTGGATAATCGCTCGATCTCGCTTGTCGCACGGGCTACGGACACTTATAACCGTTCGATCAAATTAACCGATCCGACCGAAAAGATCGCCGGATTGACGAAGGCGAGAGAGGACCTCGCTGAAGCGGCGAAGGGTTACTTACAAGCATGGAATGTACTCAAAAACGCGCCGGCGACCGACATTTCTGATAAGGCATCGTTTGAGGCAATCAAGGCGATAACGTTAGCAAGGGCCCGTGACGCATTCAGGGTCGCGGTTAAGACCGAGCAGGTCGATCCGGCGGCGATCGAGGCGGCAAAGGTGCTGATCCCCGAGTATGCCGCGGCAGAAAAGGACCCCGCAAAAAAGGCGGAGGCTAGCCTTATCTTCGCCGATCTTTACCGCGTTACGGGTGACTCAGACAATGCGGTCGCGGAGTACAAAAAGATCCTGGCAACGTCGCCGAATGACCCCGATGCTCTCGCCGGTGCGGGGCTTAGCCTGGTCAATCTTGGTTTTATTAACAACGACAAGGCCAAGCTGCAGGAGGGGGCCGATATGCTGCAGCAATTTGTCAGTATCGCACCGGACACGCACCGACTTAAGGCGAGTGCTGCCGATTCGATCAAGTACCTCAAAGAACAGAACATTACGCCGGTAAAGGGTCCTGCCGGTAAGAAGAAGGGTACCTAGTCCCTGTCAAATGACTTTTCTCAGCGGGCTTGTTATTCTGCAGGCCCGCTATTTTTATGAGCATTTCCGTTAGAAACGTGACGTCCGCCGATATTACGGCCGTGCTGGGATTGATCCGTGAATTCGCCGCCTTTGAGGACCTTACCGACTACTGCGAGGTAGACGAGGACCGGCTTGAGACAGCCCTTTTTACCGTGGGAGCGACGGCTGAGGGATTGATCGCCGAGGACGACGGTCAGGCTATCGGCTATGCGCTTTTCTTTCCAAATTTCTCTAGCTTTCGCGGGCAGCGGGGTTTTTATCTTGATGACATCTATGTCACGGAGAGCTATCGCGGCCGTGGTGTCGGCGAGCTGATGTTAAAAGAGCTGGCCCGTCTCGCCGAGGCCCGTGGCTACGAGCGCATCGACTTTCTCGTGCTCGACTGGAATACACCGGCGATCGGCTTTTACAAAAAGCTCGGCGCCAATGTTGACGAGGCCGAGAGGCATTTCAAATTCACTGACGACGCCTTCAAAACGCTCGCCTCCTAAAATAATTGTCACAAAACATAAAGTTTCGGTGTTTTCGAGTCATAAAGCAGGCAAAGCCCTTTATTACTTGCAGCAACCGGAGGACCCTTCATGCGTAAAGCTCTCATTTCACTAGCCGCGACAGCGTCGTGCGCGCTTTTCATTGTCATCGTGATCGGCTCGGTAACGATCATTGCCCAGTCCACGATCACCGGCGATTGGAAGGCCGATGCGCGCCCCGATAAAGAGGGGAATAAGGACGGCAAGATCTACGTCTCGTTTGAGCGCTCGGATGAGAATGGCCGCAACCAGCACGGGTCCAACTACTCGCCTGAGGAGCTCGGTCTTCGTCGCGATCAGATGCAGAACGGCAAGGTCAGTTTCCGTCTTGTCCGTGAGGCTGGAACGGTCGATGCGGACGGTACGTTTACCGATGGCCGCGGAACCGGCACGTTTAGGTTCACGCCGGATATGGGTTTTGTCGCGGCGATGAAGAGTCGCGGGTTCGACTTCGACAGACGCGTTCACCGCAACGACGAGACTATCGAGGAACGCCTGCTGACCGCCGCCCTGATCAACGTCACGACCGCTCTTGCCGATGACCTTAACTCGGCAAATTTTGGCAAGCTAGAGGTCGAGGACCTCTACAAGGCGGCGATCTTTAAGATCGACGGCAAGTTTATGGCCGAGATGAAGGCGACCGGTTTTCCAAACCTGCAGATGGAGGACCTCGTAAAGGCACGCATATTCAAGATCGACGCCGACTACGTCCGCCAGGTCCGAGATATGGGTTTTGATAACCGCGAGTTTGAGGGGTTGGTGAAGTTTCGGATCTTTAAGGTCACGCCCGAGTTTCTCGGCGAGCTAAAGAATGCCGGTTTGGCCAATCTCGACAGCGAGGACATCGTCAAATGCCGCATCTTTCATATCGACGGTGAGTTTGTCCGCAAGGCCCGTGCTCAGGACCCAAACGTGTCCCTAGAGGACATGGTCCGCATGAAGATCGGCGTCCGGAAGGTCAAGACAGACAGCTGGCAGTAATTTCCTCTCTCCCCACTCCTAATGCTGAACTAGCCCGGGTAAAACCGGGCTTTTTCGCCGCCAAAACTGCGTTTAAAAACTCCGTTTTTTACTCAACGGTGCAAGTTCTAACTCTAAAACAGCCAAATTCTGTGCCAACCTGACCCAGAACCAAAGACAGCTTAAATAACGTAGCAAAACCTTAAGGGCGACGGGAAGAAAAACGGAAGAAAACTCGAAATCACGTGAAGCAGCTAGCCGCGTCGAAGCACTGCGGCTCTCTCTCTTGACATGGCGTGCTGTCTATGGGACACTCTTTCGCTGGAGAAATCACGGACAAAATTCACTTTAGGAGCAAAGAGATGGCATTGCATGGGAATTGGCTGAGGTTTGAGGCGAGGCCGCAGGAGAGGGTTTTTAGCCGGGTACATGTGACGATCAACCATAAGGGACTGATACATCTGGGGCGTGGGGCGCATGAGGCGTTTGGGCGGCCGAGGGCGGTGACGATGTATTATGAGCCGGAGTTGGGCAAGATCGCGATGGAGCCTGCGGATGCGAGGGCGAAGGGAGCTTTGTCAGTCATTCCAAAACAGTTTGGAGCGTGCTACGTCTCGGCGGGTGCGTTCTGCCGCCGCAATTTGATCATGATCGTGGGTACGCATGCCTTTCGCGAGCCCGAGATAAATCACAACGGCATCATGATCCTCGATCTCAGCGAAACGGAACGCGTCGGCGGATGGGCCTCGAAAGGTACTGTCGAGAAATGGCGCATAAAACAGCGAGCGAAGGAGCTCATTGCAGCGCAGGCAGTGGGTAGGAGTAGTAAGCAGCATGAAGAACCATCCGCTCACACTGGTGACTCGCCCTAGTGCGTCATTCGCGAAGGAGCCATTCGCGGGCCGTTGAGGGGTCGGCAAAAAATCTGTGGTCCTCACCCGTTGAGACGGCGAGGCCGACGCTGAGGTTGAAGGCTCGGAAGTGACGCGTGTCACGATTGACGAAAGCGATCCTGAGGCCGTGCATCATTCGCAGCAACTCGCCGGTCAGGGCAAACGCCTCGGATTCATCCAGGGCGTGTGCGATCTCGCATTCCAGCAGCAGACGACCGTTGCGGGCAGCAGTCAGCTCGTTTTTTACCTCGCGCAGGAGCCGGATCGTGATCGCCGGTGTGATGGCGATCGCCCGGACGCGGGCATAGAGATAGCCGTCGGCTCGTGTGGTGATAAGGTCGTATTCCATAGGAGGAAAGTGCGTTTTGCACGTTTTAGGATACCGGCTGGGCGAGGCCAACCTCTGTTGGACAGACTACATAACTGGACGACTCATCATAACATTCCGAGCTACACGGATATGGAATCGAGTAATACCCATGTCGTTTTACAGCGTCGTAGATCCCGGAGCTTTGTATTCGCGATATTCGCGGGTCTTCTGCAAGCGAGCAAGCGAGCGGGGATGCTCGCCCTCCAATTAGGCGTCGCGGCGGGCGATGCGGAGGGCTAGGTACGGCACGAGGTTAAAGAGCATTATCCCGATCTTGTAGATCGACATTCCGAGATAGTGTGCAAAGTCGAATTGATCCGGCGACAGCTTGAATCCAAACCGTGCGTGGACATCGCGGAGCCAGTCGTGTGCGCAGAAAAAGGCGATGAACCAGATGATCAGGATGACGTAGTTGATCACCGCGGACCATGCGAGCATGCGTTTTAGAGTTTCGGGGTTCATAGGGGCACCTCGCGCGGATGGTATCACCGTTGGTGCGGAATGCGGAATGCGTCGAAGGCGTAGCCTCCTCCGTGTCATCTAATTGGATCCACACTCTCTCACCGCTGCGAACCCGGTCGCTACGGCTCCCGGTTCTGACACCCGTGCTGATCCTATTCAAATTGCTTGCGGAACTCGGCGAATTCGGCTGATAGACGCATGACCTCGGCCTCGAGCTTTGCGATCCGTTCGTTGGCGGATTCTGATTGGGCGGCACGCGTCGGATGGGCTGCGACGAGGGCTTCGAGGTCGATCTCGCCGCTCAAGAGGTGGGCGAAGCGGGCGTCCTTTTGTCCGGGCAGGCGTTCGAGACGGAGGACGAGCGGATCGTCACGTTGGGCGAGAGCGTTGAGCGTCTGTTGCACCTCGTCGAGGCCCGAGAACTCGTGCATGCGGCCCGTTCGTTCGCGCAGCTCGCCAAGCGTCTGCGGCCCGCGGAGCAGCAGCACGGCGAGGACCGCGACCTCGGACGGCTCAAGCTCATAAAACGTCGGCAGCATATGCTTGTACTTGGGCACGCGACTCGTGCTCCCGTAAAAGACATACACAAGATTGCGATCGCGCAGCCGCTCAAGCGAAGTCGTGACCGTCGTCTCGTCGAGCGACATCACGGGATCGCGATTGTTCTTTTGATTGCACGCGTTGACGAGCGCATTTAGCGTCAGCGGGTAATACTCGGGCGTCGTCAGTTGCTTCTCGACAAGTGCACCGACGATCCGTGCTTCGGTGGGGCTTAGTTGCTCAGGCATATGTAAGTCTAACGGGATCCACCCGCTTTGAGCAGGTGGGTCTGCATTGAGGTAATCTACAATCAACCTCGATGAATGTCCTAGTCGCCCGCACTACAGCCGAGCTTGATCTCGCGTTTGAACGCCTGGCGTCGGCGCCCGCATTAGGCTGTGATACGGAGACCTCCGGATTCAATTCGCGCGTTGGACGGCTATTCTCGATCCAGTTTTCGGATGGTGAATTCAACGTTCTTGTGCCCGTAAGCGAGGGCATTGAGCTCGGGCCGCTCGCCGCGATCCTCGCGGACGCCTCGATCATTAAGATCTTTCACAACGCGAAGTTCGATCTTGAGTTTTTGATCGACGCCGGGCTTGCTGTGAATAGCATCTTTGACACGATGATCGCCGAAAAGGTGCTGACCAGCGGTGCCCAGCAATCTGCGTCGCTCGCCGAGACTCTCTATCGTTACTTCGCGGTCGATCTCGACAAATCGCAGCGTGCTAAATTCAACCGCCGTTGGGATGGGATCTGGACCGATGAACTCGTCGATTATGCGCTGTCGGACGTCGTCCATTTACCACGACTCATGACTGAACAAATGGCGTGGATGGAGCGGCTTGGAATGACGGGCGAGGTTGACGAGCAGATGCGTAAAGTATCCGGCTAGCTCTTAACAGCCTTTTCCAAGGCCTGCCGTATGAAACGTTGGTAGGGGATCTTACGCCGCGAAGCCTCGTCACGCACCCTCTCGAATAGTCCCTGTGACATTCGAAGATTGACGACCTTGTCCTTTGCCTCGAATTCAAACGTCATAGGCGTAAAGTTACTGGTATTCAGATAGCCCGTCAGGTCGCCGTCGAGTAACCCCTCAACCTGCTTGTCACTGGTCATCTTCGGCAAACGTTTCGACATATTTCCTCGCTTCCCCCGCATGCATGTATCTAGCCGTGATCGGCCGGATAAACATTCCGCTCTCAGCCTCGCGAAAGGTAAAACCTACGAACACCGGCCTTCCGTCACTCGTTAGCCCCGCTGCAATGAACCTATCTTCAAGCGACGAATGCTTGACGTCCGGGTGAACGCGAACACGCCTCGTAAATACGGCTTCGATCGTCTCTTTTGAGAGGCCGTGCTTTTCGCACTTCTCGCTATTGGCCTTGTCCCAGTCGAAACCGACTATAAGCATTATATACTCACGCTATACAAACGTATATACAATTATCCTACCAGCGATGATACGCCGGATGACCCTCTTTGACGGCGACGAAGACGCCGCGGCACGTGTCGCAGACCTTGCCTCCGGCAATCAACTCGGCCTCGACGGTCGCGCGGTCCTCGCTTGAATCGACCACTCTTGCTTTCAAGGTGATCGGACCCTCGACGGGTGTCGGACGGAGCAGCCTTACGTGAAACTCGGCGGTGACGGTGCACGGCGCATGATCGAGACCGTCTCGTTTCATTAAGAAATAGGTGGCTGCCCAGTTCGAATGACAATCGAGGAGCGCGCCGATGATGCCGCCATTTAAAACGCCAGGAAATGCCTGATGATGCGGCTCGGCGTGCCACGTTGCGACGACCTCATCACCGTCGGGAAAGCTGTTGATGTGCAGGCCTTTCTCGTTAGCGGGGCCGCAGCCAAAGCAGATGCCATTCGGCGAAAAGGTCTGTTGCAAAGATCGCTGATCGGTCATATATTTATGCAGACTAGCACACCCGAGGTGAACAAATGGAGAACGTGATAGTTCCCGGCGGGCGGCGCACGCTGCTCGATATGAACGCATATCAGTGGACGGTCCTGCTCGCCGCATGGCTGGGCTGGGGATTCGATATCTTCGACAGTCTGCTGATGAATTACGTCGCGCCGAACGCGGTGCCAACGCTGCTCGGGATCCCGCTCGGAACGCCCGCTGCTCAAGCGGCAACGCTGCAATGGACGGGGATTCTCACCTCGATCCTGCTGCTCGGATGGTGTGCCGGCGGCATCATTTTTGGAAAGGTCTGCGATCGTATCGGCCGTACAAAAACGCTGCTGCTGACGATGGTCCTTTACTCGGTCGGCACAGCGGCGTGCGCCTTTGCACCGAACATTTGGGTGCTGCTAGTGTTTCGGATCATTTCGAGTCTGGGCATCGGCGGCGAATGGGCGGCGGGTGCGGCGATGGTAGCCGAGGTCGTGCCCGAGAACCGTCGCGTCGAGGCGGGCGCATTGCTTTATACCGCGTCGCCACTCGGGTTATTCCTAGCGACTTTTGTCACGTATCAGGTCACCGGCGTTTACTTCACCGATCCCGCGACGTCGTGGCGATACGTGTTTCTCTTTGGCCTGGCGCCGGCGGCGGTGGCGTTTATCGTCCGGCTTTTTATCAAGGAACCCGACCGCTGGAAGAATCTCGGCGCCGACCGTATCCATCCAAAGATCCGCGAGCTTTTTGGCCCTAAATATCGTGCTCTGACCATCAGCGGCCTCGCGATGGCGATGACCGCGCTCGTCACGTGGTGGAGTTGCAATGCGTTCATCTCGGTGGTTGCGAAAGGCCTTGCTCAGCGTGAGTGGCTGCAATTAACTGCCGCCGGCGTCGCGGGATTACCGTCGATGGAGGTAATGGGGCAGCAATGGGTCAGGAACGCGACAAATATCTTTAACCTTGGCGGGCTGATCGCGACGCTGCTCACGATCCCGGCGGCAAAGTTTTTGGGCCGGAAGAAGATGTTTCTGGTCTACTTTCTCGGTTCAGCCGCGGCGTTGATGCTCGCATTCGGACTCGACCTCGACCCGCAGACGCGGCTGTATATGTATTTCCCGATCGGGTTGACGACGTACGGGATATTCGGCAGTTTTACATTCTATTTGCCGGAATTATTCCCAACGCGGCTGCGCGGGACTGGTGCCGGATTTACGTACAACATCGGCCGGCTGATCGCGGCTTTTGGGCCGTTCCTGGTCGGCAGTATCGCCGCAAGCGGTGCGAATGCTCTCGACAGCGCTATACGTGTTTTATTCTGGGTTGGAATTGTGCCGTTGCTCGGCGTGGCGGCCCTGCCGCTTGTCATCGAGACACGCGGCCGTGCATTAGAAGATTAGCGTTCTCGAAGCGGTATCTCGTCAAGCGCGCGGGTCGTGTGCTCGGTGACGCTCGCGGGCATATCGTGCGGCTCACGCAGTTGGGCGGTCGTAATGGGACGAAGATAGGCGGGTGAGGTCGCCGACTCTTTCGGACCTCTCGTCAACGTATGGCCGGTGCCGGTGCTCTTCGCCATCCTTATAAAGATGGTAAACATCACGAGGAGTGCCGCGAGATATGCGACGAGGATAAAGAATGTGCTGCCCGGCGTACTCGCTGGGCTCCGCAGCAGCTCGCGCATCACAAAGAAAAATCCGACAAGTCCGATGATGCCGATCGCTCCCGCCGCCGACATCGCGAGGCCGGCCATACGATGGTCCACGTTGAGAGCATTTTTCTCATTGCGAGCCCCGCAATTCTTGCAGTAATTGAGGTCGTCGCCCGTCGCCGAGCCGCAGTGTGAGCAGTACATCGATTATCCCTTAGGCCGGATCTTGTCCTCGAGCCAATTCGTAAGGCCCTCGATACTCGCGATGTGAACGGGTTTGCC
>DASYKW010000105.1:0-3370 GCA_035995005.1 Pyrinomonadaceae bacterium | reverse complement strand
GGTGCAATTATCGGCGGCGGCGCGGGTGCAAGCACGGTTCTCGTTACCGGAAAAGACGACGTCACGCTGCTCCCGGGTTCGACGATCACCGTCGTATCGTCATCGCCGATCAATCAGACCTATCCTCGCTAAGAGATTTTGGCCGCGGATAAACGCGGATGACGCAGATAAGAACGGCCCGTGCCTATTTCTTATCTGCGTTTTTCTGCGTTAATCTGCGGCTAATAATGCCTGCGATCCAGACGCTACCCGAGGAGATCGAGCAATATCGCGACCGTAAATGGCGACGTGAGGATGCTCTTCGCGTTGACTCCGCAGAGGACGTCGAGGCGATGGTAGAGGATCTCGGATTCTGTCTCGGGCTCACGGATTCGCGAACCAACCTGCCTTCCGTCTACACCGCTGTCTGCGGCCGCCGCGATGCGCATCTGCCGCGAAACGTTCAAAAGGACGCCGAGGCAAGCCGCGCGTGGGTGCTCAAGGATGAGGTCATTGCTCGAGGACGCGTGTATTACGCCAAGCTTCTAAAAGGCAAGTCCTGGTTTGTCGCCCCACGGCTAGTCCCCGCATTTAACGCGATCTGGGGCGTTCCAAAAGCTAAAGAGGCGAGAGAGCTGTCCGGCAGTGCCAACAAGATCCTAAAAGTACTCCGAAAGGAATGGGAAATGGGTTCCGCCGATCTGCGGGCCGAGGCTGAGATCACGACACGTCCGCGATTTACCAAAGCGATGGACAAATTACAGCGAACGATGAAGGTTGTCCCGCAAGAGGTCCTCTACGTTCCAAAATTCACTTATATCTGGACGCTCGCCGAGGCGCGGTTTCCCAAAGAAATAGCCAAAAAGATCTCGCGCGAAGATGCGGTTCTTGAACTTGCCCGCGCGTTCCTCACGCTCAACGGAATGACGCTGCTGGGCGATATGTCCCGTACATTTGGCTTTCATCGCTGGGAGTCCGGCCGGGCAAATCACGAGCTGGTTGACGAGGCCTTTGCGACACGCCTTGCTACCGGTGTCTATAGTTTGAAGGAATTCCAAAAATAATCCTTGCGTATGACGCTGCGTCATACTTTACAGTCTGTTCCTGAGGCGGAAATGCCCGTATGAATAGAGACGATAAATTGTGGCAGACGCGCGAGTTTGCAAAGCTCGCCGGGCTGACCGTAAGGACGTTGCATCACTACGATCGCATCGGCCTGCTCAAGCCAGCTCGACGGGATCACAATGGGTTTCGGCTTTATACCGAGACCGATTTTGCAAAGCTCGAGCAGATACAGACGCTCAAATTTATCGGCTTTCCCCTCAAACAGATCAAGGCGATCCTAAAGGACGAAAACCTCAAGCTCGACGAGACGCTTCGTCTGCAACGCAAGATCCTCGAGGCCCAGCGATACCGTTTAGGCATCGCTCTCGAGGCTATCAAGCGGGCAGAAGAGGCCTATTCACGAGACGGCGGGACGGATTTCGACGCCTTTGATCAAATAAATGAGGTGATAAATATGGAACAGAACACAGAATGGACGAAGAAGTACTATTCAGAAGAGGCCCAGGCAAAGGTCGAGGAGCGAAAAGCCCTTTGGTCGCCCGAGCTGCAGGAACGCGTGACGCGCGATTGGGCGGAATTGGTTGCCGACATCGAGGCGGCGATGGCGGATGGCGTCGCATCGATGGACGCCCGTGCACAAGAACTCGCCGCGCGATGGCGCGGGTTCGTCGGTCAATTTACGGGCGGCGATCCCGGGATCCAAAAGGGCTTGAACAAGATGTATGCCCATGAAAAGAATTGGCAGACGGAATGGAAGAAGCCTTTTTCGGACGAGGTCCAGACTTGGATCGTCGAGGCGATGAAAAGCGGTAGTTAGTTGTCGCTATATTTTGCCTATGAAAATGTGGGTCGCCCGCTCGCCAGGCACCCACTTTTTACATTCGTAGCCGAGTTCTCTCAAATTTAGTCCGGCGAACAACGGCTGTCCCGCACCGAGGAGTATAGGCCGCATCGCGAGGTGAACTTCGTCGACCAAACCTGCCTGTAAATACTGTCTGATCGTCGCCGGTCCGCCGCCGATGCGAACGTCCTTGTCGCCGGCCGCGGCCTTTGCTTGTTCGAGTGCGGAGTGAATGCCGTCGGTGACAAAGTAGAACGTCGTCCCGCCCTTCAACTCGATCGGATCTCTCTTGTGATGTGTAAGCACGAATGTCGGGACGCTGTAAGGCGGCTCGTCGCCCCACCAGCCTTTCCAGCTATCGTCAGGCCACGAACCGCGAACGGGTCCGAACATGTTTCGGCCGAGGATCCAAGCGCCCTTACCGGACATTGAGGCTGCGGCGAAACTATCGTCCGTACCAGTCTCACCGCCCGCGCCGCCGTGCTGTTCGATGAACGTCTTTGTCGGAAAGAACCATTCCATTAGCTCAGGTCCACGAATGCCGAGAGGATTCTCAAGACTCTGATCGGTCCCAGCAGCAAAACCGTCGAGAGAGACGCCTATAGATTGAACTACAACTTTTGTCATCTAGTTGGCCTGTGCAGGCTTCCTAAACTCCAGGTACGCATCGTAATACTTCTTCTTGCTTGGTCGCAGATCCCGCCCCATGTTGACTCTGGGCGTCCAGCTCGGGTACGTCGGGTAGGTCGTCGTAAGAAAGTCGACAAACTCAGCCAGGTCACGATCTGACAATTGCACTCTATAGTCCGATGCCAACACTTCCCGTATCGCCTGATCTTCCTGGTTGATCCCCCGGAGGGATTCTAGAAGGTACAGGCCGAAGTGTGCCTTGTTGTATGGGTGCTTCTCATCGTCGGCAAGACCGGCATCGACCATAGCTTTGAGAGCGGTCAAAGCAGAGGAGATCGCTACTCGGCCACCTTCGGTACTTCTCAGTCTCACGACCTGCTCGTCATAATCTGACGCCATTGCTAAGGCCGTGAAGAATCTGACTTCCTGGCATTTTGACCTTGGATGAGAAGCAAACTCGCGTGTGACCTTAGCAAGAACGGGGACAATGGCAGCGCCGATGCGTTTAGGATCTGTGTAAAGAGGGATGGTGAACATCCCATACCGGTCCGTCAACGAAACGTGATAATTCCAATGTCTCGATTCTTCGTCGACAAGTTGCTCCGCAGTTAAGTGTCCAAGCTCCGATTCCGTCCTGTGGTGATAGTTACTTTCGACGCAGCGAAGATCTTGCGAGTTTGGCTCGATATCAGCCGGAGCGAGTTGCTGTGCATCGGTCAGCGGGGTCGTCCAAAAGGCACACGCGACGACCAGTAGAATTCGCGCAATCGTGAGGATATTGGCCATTATTGGCTCGTCGGCGAACTAGTACTTCATCAACTCCTGAACTGCCTTCTCGACATCCTCGCTCTGCGG
>DASYKW010000104.1:0-3711 GCA_035995005.1 Pyrinomonadaceae bacterium | reverse complement strand
TGTTGATAATAATCAAGCTCTCGGGTAATCTCAACCGCATCGATGTTAAAGACAGTCAGGATCATCCTCGCTTATGCCGCATTTGGGCTAGCCGTCGTCGGCGCGTATGCCCAACAGCCCGCACGCCAGAAGATCGAGCTGGGATCGCAAACCGCCAAGAACGGCTTTAAGAACGAGGACGAGATCCGCGATAAGTTCAACAACTGGAAAGCGGACTCCGACGCACAGGCCTGGCTCGCGGTCATGGGATACCAGCCTGCCAAGGTCTTGAACGTCGTGGCCGTAAAGCCACACGGCGAGAAGTCAGACGTTGACGTCACGATCGGGACGAAGAACGGCAATAAGACAGAGGGTATCTCGATCAAGCTCGTATCGAGCCCCCAGGGTTTTAATCAGATAGATAAACGATGGCTGTCGCACTATGTAAAGATGTGGAGCATACCGTCGGATGTCGAAGCCGCGATGAAGCTTTTTCTGGGAGAGACACCGCCCATAAAGGATGGACGTTCAACGGAGAGGATGTTTCTCAACGAGCTTGAGCCGAGTCAAACGGAGGCCATAGTGGCTTTTTTCACCACTCACCGCGAGCGGATAATGCACGACCTGTTTCGGGGGGACGGGCCGCACGCCGCAACGTGGTTCATGGTCGCGCTCAAGTCTACAGAATCTACGAAATGGGTCCTACGGCGAGATGCTGATGTGATGCAATTCTTTGGCGGTGGCAAGATCGAGCTTACGCGAGCGGGTAACCTTAAGATCGGCCGGGTGACAATGCAGCGAAAGGGCGGGGACGGCGGCCGCGACACTGCTCGAATGCTGCAATTCAAGATAAATCCTGTTCTGCTATTCGACGCGAAGTGATCACTTTACAGAAGAACGGCCGATCCTGACACTCCCTTCGATATCGGTGACGGAGATAAGCGGTCCGCCCGTACCGAGGCGGGCCGTGTGAGTCCGCTCATGCCTGTTGCCGGTCGTGTTGAAACTCGCAAAAGACATAGACACGCGATCCTCCACATCTGAGATCTGAAGATCGGCATTCAGATTTTCCGCAAGCCCCAGGTCGACAGAGCCCTCGACGTTCTGGATCGTGACCCCCTCGCTCAATAGATCCTCGGTGCCAAGATTGATACCGCCCTCGATCCATTTGAGCTCCGCGCTGCCGGCATTCGCTATGGTCACCGCACCCTCAATCCAAAGCAGTTTGACGCTGCCCAAGGCATGTCCCACTGAGACACGGCCTTCGATGTGTTCAGCACTAATGTTTGCGGATCTCGGCAGCTTGAGGCGCAGGGTTTCGTGCGACTGTATGATCTGACACTCAGAACTCTTTTTGTTCTTGTGTCGCAGATCGAGGCGGTTGTCAGTGGACGCGATCGTAAGGCTCTCACAATCGTACTCGACTTGCGATCGGGCCTCGCGCACGTAATGGACCTCAGCAACATCCTTATCCCAGATCTCGATCTCGACCGGGCCCTCAATGAACGAGACGAACACGTCTCCCTTGCTATTCAGCTTGTACGACTCATTGATCTCACCGCGTACTGTGTCCGTACGCGAAGCTGGGGTTGAGGGAACAGTCGAGTGTGACTGGGCAGGTGCGGAGCCAACGACAATGCTCAAAGCGAACAGGTAAAATGCGGCGATCATAGCGATATTTTCTCCCGGTCTAAGAGGAGAACACCGCTAGAATTCGAATTGTGACAAGTATCTATTCCCGGCAGCGAGCGTTGATGATCGTCTTTGCCTTACGGACAAACTCAGCCGTCCAGGCCGCAGGCGACTGATCACGTTCGGCATTTCGAGAGGCTGCGAAAACCCGAGTTATTAACCCGTCCTGAGCCTCAGCGTCCAGTAGTCGTTGGAGGTTGTCGGCGAGGAGCTTGCGGCCCGCCTCAGTCACGTGCGAATCCCCGATACTTTTTGCTGTTGAGTTGCACCGTCCGCCATCGATGCGAATCGGTTCCTTATTTCTCCACAAATCGAGCGTCGCTTTCTTTTCGCTGGCGGACGAGAATCCAAATGTGGATCCCATATCGCTCACGTAAAAGATCGGCTGATCGCATGAGCGGGATCCGTCAGCGTTGTCGTGATGAGCGAGACAGGCGATCTTGTGATTCTGTTTTTTTGTATCGCCGTGGTCGATGAATGCGAGCCACAGCTTGAATGCATCGATCTCGGCCGACGCGTCGTTTCCCGCTGCGGCGGCTGACTGGTCGAGTTTCTCAAGCGATGGCGAGAGATCGACATTGTCCTCACCGCTGCACGCCACATCGATCCCGTCGGCGATCGACACCTCGATTCCCGCGGCGGGTTGGAATGGCGTCCACGATGTGCCCTGAAAAGGTTTTGTGAGGCTCTTTTGGCAATCGGGACACGTCACGTCGGCGACCCATTCATCGTCGGCAAAAAAGCCCATCGCCTTTGAGAATCGCGATGAGAGAAATTCGCCGTAGATCTCGCCATCACGCTTGTCGCGCGACTGTCCTTTGAACTGAGGCTTGACCTTGTAAACTACGAGCTTGCCGTTTTCGTCAATATTGCCATCGACGGAGCAATAGAATTTGGGCAGAGTGCCGCCAACCTTTGCGGGCTTCGGTGCGGCAATACAATTGATCGGAGCGGCGAGGCCTTTGTCATCGACCGACGGAAGCCCCTTTTGCGGACCGGCCCCGCGAGCATACCCCAAAACCGGATCATAGTCGGGATCGGGGGTCATATAGACTTTTGCCGCCCTTTCGGCCGCAGACCGCGCGGCGGCGGAATAACACGACCTCTTTGTCTTGACCGTCTTGTCGTCGGACCGCTGCGTAAAGCCAAACGCAACCGTAACGGTTATGACGAGAAACGTCGTAAAATACCTTTTCATCCTTCGCCCCCTTCCTATGTTGCCAACCTCAGAGTCGGATATTCGCCAGGTGTGCGTCCGTCAGCAAGATTACCAAGATTCCTTTGTATGAGATTCTCGCGAGTCCAGGTAATCGGAGCGGTGGTCCTACTCGTCCTTATCCTGGCCGTCGCTGCCCTGCGTCTATTGCTCTCGCGTTAGGTCTCGAGCGCGGCGTCCATTGTTATCTCGGCGTTGAGGAGCTTCGAAACGGGACAGCCTGCCTTTGCATTATTTGCCGCCGTGGTAAAAGCATCGTCGTCCGCACCTGGGACCTTTGCCCTAACCATCAGATGGACCTTGGTGATGGCAAATCCGCTGTCGAGTTTCTCCAGTCGGACCTCGGCGGTGGTGTTGATGCGGTCGGCCGTCAGGCCCGCGGCGCCGAGTTGGCCCGAAAGCGCCATCGAGAAGCAGCCGGCGTGAGCGGCTGCGATCAACTCCTCGGGATTTGTCCCGATCCCATCCTCAAACCGCGTCGAAAATGAGTACTGCGTGTCTTTGAGTACGCCGCTGTCGGTCGAGATCTTGCCGCTGCCGTCTTTAAGACCACCATTCCATTCGGCTGTCGCTTTTCTTAGCATTAATAACCCTCCGTGGTTTTTCTCTCTAATCTAGAATCTAGCGGACACGCACGCCAAGGGACAACTTGCGCATCTACTTTCTCGCCAGTGAAGCCTTGATCTTGTCGGCAACGCTCTTGAATTCCGGAGGAGTGACGTCGGCCCGGCCTTTTTCGAGGAGCTGGCCGCGACCCGTGAGCGGCACCATGTGAATGTGCACGTGATCGACGCCAAAGCCCTCGACGATCAATCCGATGCGTT
>DASYKW010000103.1:0-15946 GCA_035995005.1 Pyrinomonadaceae bacterium | reverse complement strand
CGAGGCGGCTTCGGCCGCCTTTTTTTTACCTGCTCTACCGTCTTGCAAGTGTTCACGATCTAAATCGTTCTTCCTCCTGAACAGTTTGCGGAGGAAATATGAAAAAGTTGTTGATCGTTGGTCTGGTGATCCTATCGGTTGGTCTCGGTGCGTATTCGTTCTCCGGTCTTAAGTTTTCCAATTTTTGGGGATTTAAGACGGCTAAGGACGCTCCTGTTGTCACGTCCGGCAAGCCCGGCAAGACGATGCGGGCGTTCGGCTCGGAGGACGAGCTTAAGGACTATTTCAAAAAGTTTCAGGAAGAGGCCCGTAGGCGTAGCTCGGGCACGGGCTACGGAGCTGTGAGCAATTCGTCCGCCGACCAGGCAGGCAGCCTTGCCTCTCCCGCACCGGCAAAGTCCGAATCAAAGCCGGCAGGCAAGGACGACGAATCGATCACAAATACACAGCAGGCCGGCGTTGACGAGGGCGGCATCGTCAAGGTTCATGGCGATCATCTCGTGATCCTTCGTCGTGGACGGCTTTTCACTGTGAAGATCGGCGGCAATTCTCTCGAACCCACTTCTTCGACAAACGCCTATCCGCCGGACGTCAACCCGAGCGAGGACTGGTACGACGAAATGCTTGTCTCCGGCGACACGGTTGTGGTGATCGGATATTCATACGGCCGCGGCGGGACTGAGATCAATCTTTTCGACATTAACCGCGGCGGCAACCTCAACTACCGGTCGACATATCACTTGCGTTCGAACGACTACTATTCCTCGCGCAACTACGCGAGCCGCCTCATCGGCGACAAGCTCGTGTTTTACACGCCCGAGTATATGGGCGGCTACAGCAGCGAGCAGTTTCCGGCGATCCGCAAATGGCACCGCAAGGCGAAGACCAGCGAATTCCGACCCGTCATCGAGCCCACCGATGTGTATCGTCCGGAGCGGCCGGTCGATGAGACATCCGTATCGGCGTTGCATACAGTGACGGTCTGTGATCTGTCGTCCCGCGACTTCGACTGCAAGGGCACGTCGGTGCTCGGTGCTCCCGGCCGCGTCTTTTACGTCTCGCAAAAGTCAGTTTACGTCTGGACGGCAGACTGGAATTTCGGTGGCGACAAAAAGCAACAGTCGATGCTGTACAAGATGCCGCTCGACGGCTCCGCCCCGAGCGCGGTCGGCGTGATGGGAAGTCCGATCGATCAGTTCTCATTCCTCGAGAGTGAGAGCGAGCAGCTTAATGTGCTTGTTCGCGCAGACAGTCACGGTGATGCGATGTGGGGCGCCGAAGGGTCCTCCGGCGACACCGCCCTTTTACGGCTCGACGCAGACCAGTTTGCCGACGGCAGCGAGAGTGCCGCAAAAAGCAGTTACCTCGGTTTGCCCAATGTTGAGGGTTACACGATGCAAAACCGCTTTGTCGGCGATTACATGCTTTACGGCAGTGGGAACGGTTGGAACGCTCAAAAACAAACCGACGGTGGCAACCTATTCGCGGTTAACTGGAAAACGAGCAAGCTCTCACGCCTCAACCTCGACCACAGCGTTGATCGTATCGAACAGATGGGCGCCGCCGCCGTCGTCGTCGGCACCAACGGAAGCGACCTTTACTTCTCACCGATCCGTCTCGATGACAGTCCAAAAGTACGCCCAAGCTACATTCGAAAGAACGCGTCGCAGGGTGAGCTTCGCAGTCACGGCTTTTTCTACAAACCTGATGGTGACGAGACGGGCGTCCTCGGACTGCCGATCGCTCGTCAGGGCCGCGAGGGCTACAAACATCTCATGGAGGATTCGGCGGCGATCCTCTTCCTTAAGAATGGAGGGCTCGAATTCAGCCAGGTCGGTGAGCTCGAGGCCCGCAATTCCTCCGCGAGCGACGGCTGCCGCGCCTCCTGCGTCGATTGGTACGGCAACGCCCGGCCGATCTTCCTACGCGGGCGAATATTCGCACTTCTCGGCTACGAACTTGTCGAGGGCAAGCTCAAGAACGATCACCTGCGCGAAATGCGCCGAGTCAATTACACTCCAAACGGCTGGTGGCCCAACGACGGCCGTACGGGTGAAGAAGACGAGGAGGAGTAACTGAATTAACGATTCAACAAAAGGGCGGCATCGGCCGCCCTTTTTTATTTCTGGAACGAATTTGGATAGACTGTCTCTGCTCACGCCTTAGGCTTTTTATACATGGATCGATTCACAGGGATCCCAAAGGTTCTGCTCGGCCTGGCCCTGCTCTGCTCGATTGCCGCTGGCCAAAAGGCGGGCGGCGACATACGGGTTCCTAAGGACTATCAGGCACCACCGATGACCTCGACGGCGACGCTGACTACGATTCTAAGTGACGCCGTCCGGCAAATTGTCGCCACCAAGCCCGATTTGAAAGAGAGTGAGATCGCAGTGACCCTGATCGACCTCCGTGAAACCACAAAATGGCAGACGGGCGAGTTTCGGGGCGGCGAACGCATATATCCGGCGAGTGTTGTGAAGCTCTTTTACCTCGCTGCTATCGAACGGATGCTCGAGGACAAGCAGGTTCCAGCCTCACCCGAACTCGAACGCGGCATCCGCGATATGATCGTCGATTCGTCGAACGAAGCGACGCAGTATATCCTCGACGTCATCACCGGAACATCAAGCGGCGCCGAGCTGCCGAAAAAGCAATTCGAGAAGTGGCAGTTCAAGCGCAACCGCGTAAATAGATTCCTGTCATCGCTTGGCTACACAAATATCAACGCAAACCAGAAGACGTTCTGCGAGGACGCTTACGGCATTGAACAGCAGAGCCGAAACTATAAAAGCGAGAATCGCAACGCCCTCACCACAAACGCTGTAGCAAGACTCATGGCCGAGATCGTCACCGGGCGGATCAACACGCCTGAGCGGACCGCGTCGATGATGACTCTGCTCAGCCGCGACTGGTCAAAGGCGTCATCCGACACCGACAACCAGGCGACTGGTTTCACGGGTAGGATGTTGATCGCTAAGAACCTGACCGCAACAAAGCTCTGGTCGAAAGCCGGTTGGACAAGCAAGGCCCGGCACGATGCGGCCTACATCGAGACACCCGACGGTTTGAAGTTGGTGCTCGTGATCTTTACCGAGAATCACGCGAATGACCGCGACATTATCCCGGCGATCGCTGCAAACATTTTAGAAAAGTTAAGAGACTGATTGGAGACATCGATGAAAATCAAGCTTCTTCTGGTAGCCGCCGTCCTCGTGACCGTGTCATCGTCCTACGGGCAGGGCTCGTACAAACAGCCGCCTAAGGAGATCATGGACGTGCTGAATGCGCCGGCGATACCCTCGACATCGATCTCGCCCACGCGCGACAAGATCGCGGTCCTCGTGCCGCTGCGATATCCGCCGATCGCCGATCTCGCACAGCCGATGCTGCGGCTAGCCGGAACGCGTGTTAATCCGAACACGAATGGCCCGCATCTCCAGTTCTATTCCGTCAGCCTTCGATTCAAAAATGTGTCCGACGGCGGAGAGATCGAGGTGACGCTGCCCGCCGGGGCGAAGGTCATAAATCTACAATGGTCGCCGGACGGCAAACACGCGGCATTCGGCAACGTGACCGGCACGGGCGTCGAGCTCTGGATCGCCGATACGGTGACGGGCAAGGCGAGCCGCGTGAAGAATGTTTATGTCAATACCGCCTTTGGCGGATTCGGTTGGGAGAATTCGGCCGAGCTTTCCGCGACGCTTGTTCCCGTTGGCAGAGGTCCGGCTCCGGCTTATCAAAATCTCACGCCCAACGAGCCGAATATTCAGGAGACGACCGGCCGACGCGGAGCGATCGCTACGTTTCAGGACCTGCTCAAAACTCCGAACGACGAAAAGCTCTTCGACTATTACGCGGCTCAGCAGCTTGCTTTGATCGACGTATCGGGCAAAGTGCACAACATCGGGCAGCCGGCGATCTTTGACGATGTTAACATCTCGCCCGACGGCAAATATGTGTTTGTCTCGCGCGTCCAACGGCCGTACTCGTATCAGGTACCGTCGGGCCGTTTCCCGATGCAGAATGAGATCTGGGACGCGAGCGGCAAGGTCGTCGAGAAATTGCCCGACACGCCGCTGCTCGACAACCTGCCAAGCGGCGGCGTTCCCGTGGGCCCGCGAAACTATGGCTGGATACCGACGGAGCCCGCGACGCTAACCTGGGCCGAGGCCCTCGACGGCGGTGACCCGAAAAAGAAGGTAACGCCCCGCGACAAGCTGATGACGCTAGCTGCACCGTTTGCCGGATCGCCTGCGGAATTATTAAAGACCGAGCAGCGTTTCCAAGGACGCACGTTCGGCGAGAAAGACGGCTTGATGTTCTTTTTCGACTACAACCGCGACACGCAAAAGCGGCGGATGTTTATGACGGATTACCATAATCCGTCGAACGTCAAACTCATCTACGATCTCAACATCAACGACCGTTACAATGACATCGGCACGCCCATTACGAGGCTGCAGCCGAACGGCGCCACGTTGGTCCGACAGAATGGCGACGAGATCTTTATGAGCGGTCCCGGAGCCTCGCCGCAGGGCGACCGTCCATTCTTCCGCCGGATGAATCTGAAGACGTTGAAGGTAGAAGAGATCTTTCGTTCCGGCGGCGACGAGTACGAAACCTTTGCCGGGATGATCGACGACAATGGGCAGAACTTTTTTACCCGTAAAGAGTCGATTAGTGCTCCGCCAAATCTTTTCATTCGCCAAGTCTGCCCCGCGGGACAGGTTTGCACGGCGATGGCTTATCGCCCGGTCACGGATTTCAAAGACCCATCGCCGCAGCTTCGCGGTATCACGAAGCAGCTTGTTAAATACAAACGCGCGGACGGCGTCGACCTTTCGTTCACGCTTTACCTGCCGCCGGGTTACAAAGCGGGAACTCGCCTGCCGACGATCGTGTGGGCTTATCCTGAGAGCTTTACAGACGCATCCGTCGCCGGGCAGGTCACCGGCTCGACTAACCGCTTTACGCAGATCGGCGGCATTTCGCACCTGTTCCTGCTGCTGCAGGGCTACGCGATCCTCGACAACACGTCGATGCCGGTCGTTGGTCCGCCCGAGACAAAGAACGACACCTTCATCAAACAGATCGTCGATTCCGCGCAGGCGGCGATCGACAAGGCTGTCGAGATTGGCGTAACTGACCGCGACCGCGTTGGCGTTGGCGGCCACAGTTACGGTGCGTTTATGACGGCGAATCTGCTTGCTCACTCTGACATCTTCCGTGCCGGTGTGGCTCGCAGCGGAGCGTACAACCGCACGCTGACGCCCTTCGGTTTTCAGGACGAGGAGCGTAATTTCTGGGAGGCGACTAAGATCTACACCGACGTCTCGCCATTCTTTTACGCCAACAAGATCAACGAGCCGATCCTGCTCATCCACGGCGAAGCCGACAACAACCAGGGCACATTCCCGATCCAGTCCGAACGCCTCTTTGCTGCGATCCAGGGCAACGGCGGCACCGCCCGCCTCGTAATGCTCCCCTTCGAGGCCCACGGCTACTCTGCCAAAGAGTCGACCGGGCACGTCCTCTACGAAATGGTCAACTGGTTCGATAAATACGTAAAGAACGCAAAGCCGAGGGACCCGGCCCGAGCGGCACAGTGACAAAAATGGCGGCCATGCGGCCGCCATTTTTTTCGTATCGCCCAGAAGCTATTTGTTAGCGGCCGGTGCTTCCGTCTTCTTATCGTCTGCCTTGGCAGGCTCCGAGCCTCCATCGATCTTGGTTGCCTGGGCTGTGATCTGCTTCCAAGTGCCGTCCTTCACTTTGGCGTAGACTTGCGTAACGCGGTAGTCTCCGTCCGTAGGCTTGCCCCTCATCATGCCCTTCATCGATAGCTTGGCTATGACGATGGCCGCAGCTCCGTCCGGGCTCACCCGGATATGGGGCTCGCTATAGCTAAATGCCGTGTACTTTGCATCGCCCGATCTGAGTGCCGCGAGACGCTCGGCCTTTGTCTGCACAGAGCCGTCGATGTTCACGAGCATGTAGTTGTCATTGTAGATCTTGTCCATCGCGTCAGCATCGTTCTTTGCGAGTGCCGCAGCGGCCGCATCCATAAGCTTCTTAACCTCCGCCTCCGCAGCGGCGGTGTCCGCAGCAGATGCCGTCGCGGTGTTGGCCGCGGCTTTGTTCGAGTTAGAATTGTTGGCTGCTGTATTATTTCCCGCCGGGGCACCGCAGCCGATGAATAGCATCGCCGCGAAAAGTATGGTTCCGAGTGACAAAATGGTCCCTTTCATATGATCTCCTCAAGGTGTCGATGGATGACCTTAACCGGAGAAAAACCGCCGCAATGCGCGGCATCCGGACGCGCTCGGCTATCTCGTAAAGTTATGGGAACGCTTCCTTATACGGCCGTTTTGGCCGAACGTCAAGGCTTAGGTGTAGGCACGGGAAGGCCAATTCTCATAAGGCTTCCCTGCCCGCTGATCTGACGGTTGCCCGCCACCTTTTCCATTTGTGCCATCGCGCGAAGAAGGTTCTCGCCCAACACCTTGCGAATATCGGCCTCGCTATACCCTCGCCGCAGCATCTCGTAGGTCACGAGCGGCAGGTCGTCAGCACCGTTCATTCCAGCTGGCAAAAAAGGCACTCCATCGAAATCCGAGCCCAGACCGACGTGGTCAGTGCCCGCTATCTGCTTGATGTGGTCGATGTGATCGACGATCCGGGTGTACGGTGCGATGTATATCGGGTTTTCTACAAATAACTTCGCCTCGGCAATGTTGTAGCCCTTTATATCGCCTTTGAACTGCGCTTTCAGCGCGTCGGTCTGCGGTTTAAGTCGGGCTGAGCGGTCGTTTTCCTCTTTGTTTGTCCGCGCATCCAGGAACGACGGATAAAAGTTGACCATTATCACGCCGCCATTCTTGGCCACGCGACGCAGAACATCGTCCCCGATATTTCTCGTGTGATCGTTGAGCGCTCGGGCCGAGGAGTGTGAGGCAATGACGGGCGCGTTAGTGATATCGAGAACATCATTCATCACCTTTTCAGAAACATGCGAGATGTCGATGAACATCCCAAGCCGGTTCATCTCCCGCACGACCTCTTTGCCAAAATCCGAGAGACCATTGTTCTTCGGAGTGTCGTGGTGGGCATCGGCCCAATCGTGCGTCACGTTGTGTGTGAGCGTCATGTAGCGGACGCCCAGGCGATAGAATTCGCGAAGCGCCGACAACGAATTCTCGATCGCGTACCCACCCTCGATCCCCATCAGAACGCACAGCTTTCTGGCCTTTTTCGCCCTTCGGATCTCGGCCGCTGTCGTACACATCGTCAGCTGCCCTGGATGGCGCTCGGTCTGTCGATACGTTGCGTCGATCATATCGAGCGCACGCGGCATCGCCTTTCCCGCCTTCCATGTGTCGCCGCCGACGTAGATCGAGAAAAATTCGCCCGTGATGCCGCTCGCCTTAAACCGCCCGAGGTCCGAGTGATATGGCGTTCCGTCCGTCTCATGAAACTTGCCGCTGCTCGGCGTCGCAAGATCGTAATCGTCGTCGGTCATCGGTGAGACGATGTCGTTATGGCCGTCGACGACGATCGCCTTGCGGTGGATCTTAAGGGCCTTTGCCCAGAGAACTGGGTCGGCTCCGGGCGGCATATTTTGGGCGGCCACCGAAACGGTAACGGCGAAGAAAATGTTCAGAACGACTGCTACTCTTTTCATAATTCACACTTTATGAACGCAGCAAGTGTATATCAATTCCCGAGTCCGCGTGATTTGCGGACATGCCGATAAAACTGTAGGCAAACATAGTTAAACATGGTAATATCTCGATTGGGTCTTTAGACCTTCCCCTTCGCGCAGGGTACTCCACTCGACATTCCGACGTTAACCTCTTTTTACATGTAGTTTAGCGTTTAGGCCCATTCCGGATCACGGGTATCCTCCCACAGGCCACGCATGGCAAAGAATCTCTCCGAAACAGTCGAATACACACCTTCAGAGCTCGATGCGCCCTTCCGCACCTATATCGAGAATCTGCCGGTGATGTTCTACGCGGTGACGGCTAAACCACCGCACACGCCTCTTTATATCAGCCCGACGTTTGAGCAGTTCGGCTATCCGCTCGACGACTGGATGACAAAGCCCGACATCTGGGACCTTATCATTCATCCCGACGATCGTGAGGAAGTACTGAATAATACGCGCGCCGCAATGCGGACTGGCGACAGTATCGATTTTGAGTACCGCGTCGTCTGCCAGGATGGCAGTCTGATGTGGGTCCGCGATAGGAGCTGCTTTATCAAGGACAAGCTCGGCAATCCCCTCTGCCGGCAAGGCGTTATTCTGGACGTTACCGAACGTAGAAATGCCGAGCAGGAACTTGAGAAGCGCGAGAAACTCTACCGCACGCTCGCTCGCACGATCCCGCGCACGGCCGTTCTACTGTTTGACCACGACTTCCGATATACGCTCGCCGACGGCGAGCAGCTAAAAAATCACAAGTGGTCCCAGGAGATGTTTGAGGGCAAGACATTGTTCGATGTCTTTCCGGATGACGTTACGCAGGAATGGGCGGGTTATTATCGGCGGGCACTTAACGGCGAAGCTGTTTGTGTCGAGATGGAGAATGAGGGCGGCGCGTTTCAAGTGAGCGTGTTACCGGTTCATGACGAGAACGGGGACACCTTCGCGGGTATGGTGATGTGGCAAGACATCACCGAGAAAAAATGTGCGGACGATCAGATAAGGGATAGCGAGGCTCGCTACCGCCAGCTTTACGAGAACGCGAACGACATTATCTATGTTCACGACCTCGAGGGTAACTACATTTCGATCAACGGCGTCGCCGAGCGCGTGCTTGGCTACACTAACGAAGAGGCCCTCAAGCTCAACATGACAGATTTCGCGGCCCCAGAACATCTGCAAATAGTCAAAGACGCCCTCGCCAAAAAGGTTTCCGGCTCCTCGCCGCAAACGGTCTACGAGATCGACTGCATTCGCAAGGACGGCACAACTGTCACCCTCGAGGTAAACAGCAGTGTCATCTCCAAAGACGGAAAGCCAGTGGCCGTCCAAGGCATTGCGCGTGACATTACCGAGCGTAAGCATGCTGAGGAAGCTCTTCGCAAGAGTGAGGAGCGCTATCGCGAGTTGTTTGAGAACGCCAACGACCTGATCTACACCCATGACATGCAGGGCAATTTCACGTCTTTGAACCGTGCGGGTGAAATAATCACCGGCTACACACGAGAAGAAGCCCTGGGCATGAATATTGGCGTGGTCGTGGCACCGGAGTTCCTGGACGCCGCGCGGACAATGACCGCAAAAAAAGTCGCCGGCGAGCGCCCGTCAACCTACGAGTTGGAGATCATCTCCAAAACGGGCGAGCGGGTCACGCTCGAGCTGAGTACACGTCTGATCGTCTCCCCCGACGGACTTCCGCTTGGTGTACAGGGCCTCGGCCGCGATATCACTGCCAGACGACAGGCTGAGGCCTCGCTTCACGAGACTCTGTCGCTTTTTGCCACGACCTTTGAATCGACGGCCGATGGCATTGTGGTAATGAGTCTCGATCGCGGGATCGTAACGTGCAATCAAAAGTTCATCGAGATGTGGGGCGTCGCTCCCGAGCTCATCGCCGAAAAGAATGGTGGCGCCGTCGTTGACCTGGTTGCTAGTCAGCTCAAGGATCCGGAGAAATTCATGCATGGGCTCAACGAGACCTATAAAACGCCGCACGCGACGGTCTCCGAGGTTCTCGAGCTAGCCGACGGCCGGATCATAGAGCGCCATTCGCAGCCGCAGTATCTTGAGGACAAGCCCATCGGCCGCGTCGCTTGTTTTCGCGATATTACCGAGCGAAGCCGTGCTGAGGAAAGGCTACGTTATTACGCGCTTCACGACACACTGACCGACCTGCCTAATCGCGTACAGTTCATGAATCACCTGCATCGTGCGGTCGAGCGTGCCGAGGGAAATGATTTCGCACGCTTTGCAGTGCTGTTCCTGGATCTCGACCGCTTTAAGGTGATCAACGACAGCCTCGGCCATGCGGTCGGCGACAAGTTGCTAGTCGCCATAGCGGAGAAGCTGAGCTCCTGCGTTCGTCCGGGCGACATCGTAGCCCGCCTCGGCGGCGACGAATTCACGATTCTGCTAAATCGTACTGGTGATCAGGATGAGGTTGCGGCCGTTGCCGAACGCTTGCAGGCCCGCATTTCCGAGCCGTTCAAGATCGACAATTACGAGGTCTTCACGACAGCCAGCATCGGCATCATTTTGTCGGCCGACTGCACAGCTCGGACTGCGGAAGATTTTCTGCGGGACGCCGACGCCGCGATGTACCGGGCCAAGGAATCCGGCAAGGCCCGATACGAGATCTTCGACCAGGAAATGCACGTTCGCAATATGAACCTGCTCAGGGTCGAAACGGATCTACGGCACGCGGTTGAACGAAATGAATTCGAGGTTCTGTACCAGCCGATAGTGGATCTCGACAGCGGATCTGTAAAAGAGTTCGAAGCTCTAATACGCTGGCGACATCCCGTTCATGGCCTCGTCGCTCCGGATGAATTCATCGAGGTAGCGGAGGAAACGGGTCTTATCATTCCGATCGGCCGCTGGATCATTGAGGAATCGTGCCGCCAGATCGTCGAATGGCAGCGTAAATTCGGCATAGAGCTGGCAGTAAGCGTTAATTTGTCTGCGAAGCAGCTGATGCACCCCAACCTCACGTCACAGGTCAGTGATATCCTCGCTGAGACCGGCCTCGCCGCCGATCAACTCAAGCTCGAGGTTACCGAGAGCACCGTCATGGAGCACAGTGACAGGTCGCTCAAGGTCCTGTCGGAGCTTGATGCTCTCGGCATTGCCCTCTCAACGGACGATTTCGGGACGGGCTATTCGAGTCTTAGTTACCTACAGAAGTTTCCGTTTGAGCGGCTAAAGATCGATCGCTCGTTTATCAAGATCATGGATCAGGATGCCAAGAGCGGGGCGATCGTCAAGACCATTCTTATGCTCGGCGAAAATCTCGGGATCGAGGTCGTAGCTGAAGGCATCGAGTCCGCGTCCCAGCTTGAAAAACTTCGTCAGTTGGGATGCCGTATGGGTCAGGGATATCTTTTCTCCCGCCCGGTCGACAGAGAAAGTGTCGAGGCGATGATCGAGGCCGGAGCGAACATTTTTGCAGACCAACCCGATCTGAGACTAATGAGTTCCTCAACAGTGGTCGAGCTTGCCGATGTGCAGTAGCCTAACTGAAGGCACCCTCGCCGAGAAAAGTTTTCCTGATATAGCCGATCGTATCCTGCAGCGTTTCCTGTGGATCACGCGGAGCAAAAGCCAGCGTTTCCTCGGCTTTCGACGAATCGAAATACCAAAAACATTCCGCCTGCTCGACTTCGTTCGGTGCAACGGGTGATGGCTTGTTCCAGTTCCTGTAAAGAGAGTTGATCATCGATGAGCCCGCCATCGCAAGTCGTTTCGGGACGTGAATGCGCGGCGCCGAAACACCCGACAAACGCTCCAGCCGACCAAAGAATTGCTCAAACGTCATGTTGGCCGCACCGAGAAGATACTTTTCACGATGCTGCCCTTTGTCGAGCGCGGAGATAAAGGCTGTCGCCGCATCGCGCGCATCGACGAAATTCAACCCGCCGCCCGGTGAATATGGGATATTGCGTGCGAGGAAATCAAGGACGGGTTTTGTCGACGACAAACGCTCATCGCCCGGACCGAGCAATAGCGAAGGATTAAGGATCACGAGCCGGCGACCGTCGCCGTCGAAATTCTCCAGGGCCGCTCGCTCCTGATAATACTTCGAAGCGTAGTACGCCCAACGGGTCAACAGATCGACCGGCTGCGGAAACGTCTCGTCGAACATCTCCTCGCTCTCGCTCACCGCGATCGTGCCGCTCGACGAGGCCAGAAGCATCGTCGAGACGCCCGCCTCCTTTGCCGCTTCGCACAAAAGTCGTGTGCCCTCGAGATGGATCCTATTCATCCCGGCCGCGTCGTCATTGTCGCGTGAGACCTTGCCGGCGAGGTGAAAGATCGCGGAGACATTCGCACACGCGGTCGTCAGATCCTCGCGGTTCGTGACTGAGCCCTCGACGGCCTCGACACCCGCATCCCGCATCCATGCCGGGACGCGTGAAGCCATTACGCGAAGGTTCTTTTCACCCGCATCGAGCAATTGTCTAACGATGTGCGTCCCGAGAAAGCCCGTACCACCGGAAATGAGTATTTTTTTCTCGACCTTTGTGATGGCCTTTGATCGAGCTTTTGGTTTTGCCGGAGTTTTTGGCATTACTTCCACGTCTTCTTGATCGGATGCGCTTCGGTATTGAATACGGTCTTACTGAGGTCCACCGTCTTCTCGGGGCCGAACAGCAGATAAAAATATTTCAGCGTCTCGGCGAGCCAAAAGCTGTGCATGTAGTCGGTCTTTTCCTTGGTGACGACGCTCTTCATCCCTGCGAACGCGACATCGGTGCGGCAGTATTTCACCAGGTCGTCGAACAT
The DNA here is from genome assembly GCA_035995005.1 of Pyrinomonadaceae bacterium. GTDB lineage: Bacteria > Acidobacteriota > Blastocatellia > Pyrinomonadales > Pyrinomonadaceae > OLB17. Next base: position 3,459 of record DASYKW010000103.1, on the reverse strand, counting down.
TACCTTGCCCATTGCGAGGTACTTTGGATCTTTGGTCTTGCTGTAAAGGTAGTACGTCGACTCGACTATCTCTGGCCGCAATGGATAGCCGGCGTGCTCGGTCTTGCCCGTCTTGTAGTTGTAGACCTCGGGCTCGATGCCGTTGACCCTCCACATCGAGAACATAGAGTCCTGCAAAGCTCGTGCTCGATTCACGTCACCGTCGAGTACCAGGATCGCTGGCAAGAATGCGTCCAAAGCACCGGTCGTCGTGGCGGTGCGCTTGCCGGTGTTCATGTCGGCGTGTCCGTACCACAGATCGCCGACGGCCATGGATCCGTTGCGATTTGTCTTGTTGAGCGAGTCGCCCTCGTCGGCGAGATACGAATGGACCTTCGCGATCGAATCCTCCCACATATCGCGGCACTCGGTGTCGCCAAAGAGGATCGAGCATTTGATCAGATATTCGTAGTAAGAATCGATCTCGGCGGAAACGTGGCTGTCGGTGTCGGTCCACTTCCCTGTCTCGACGTTGATCTCGGTGCCGACGAGGCCAATGGGGGAGCGGCGTTTGTACGTCTCGACGAGTGCGCGCTTCGCTTTCTCAAAATAGACCGGCTTGCCCGTTAGCTTGCTCAAGGTGCCGAATTCGATCAGCAGCGTTCCTGTTTCCGCGGGGTTCGAGATCGGGTCGCGATTCTTGCCAGTCTTGAGGTTGACGAAGCGATAGGGCAAACCGGTCGGTGAATCGAAAACAGGAAGCAGTCGTGTGCCAAGGTCGTCCGCCAGAGCGAGCAGACGCTTGTCATTCGTGATCTGATAGCTCGACAGCAGCCCGCCGAGGATGCGGATCGTTACCTCAAAATTTTGGACCTCAATGTCCTTATCGAACGAGAGATTCTTAGCGATATACTCCCGGGTCTTATCCGCCTCGTCCTTAAAGCCAAGCATGTAAAGCGAGTCGAGCGAGTCGACCGGCGTCATTAGGATCGGCGTGCCGTACCAGTCGCGACATGTTTTCGATATCGGCTTGAGGTCGTCATGACCCCAGCAATATTGTTTGTAGCCATCCCACGAGTGCTTGAACTCAGCCTTGACCCGTTCGGCCATCGCCTTTTTGTCGATCGCTTGGCCAAAAAGACTACCCGACAACACAAGCAAAAGAGCTGCGAAAAGCGCGGCCCGGCCTCCTCGACGTCCTCTGTGGCTCATTACGACATTAGTCATCGATCACAGGCTCCTGTTTACGTGAACGCCGCCGCTCGGCCTTCCACTGTTTGCGAATGGCCTCGACATCAAACTTGTCCCGCTTGCCGTCGCGCATATTCTCGACCTCGTGCTGCACGCGGGCCGCGACCAGCCGATACGCCTCTGTATTCGGCACGCCCTCGGTCATTTTTTTAAGGTCGTCGTACTCAAGAAAGCGGCCGACCTTTGCGCCAACCTTGGCTCCGATACTCTGCCGCGAAGGAATGATCGTGCCCTTTGGAAACGCCTTGTAGGTGCCCCAAATGTAGATCGGGAGAATGCCGATCTTTTGATTGAGAGCCAGATACCCGATGATAGGTTTAAATTCGGCGACCTCGCCGGATTCCTGACGGCCTCCCTCAGGAAAGATCAGCGCGTTGTAGCCATCATTTAAGATCTGCGTGACGTGACGCAGCGATTGCCGCAGGCTGCCCGTCCGCTCGATCGGCACAAGCGTAGTGAAATTATTCATATACGCACGTTTATACTTGGTGTCGAACCAGTAATCCGCCGCCGCAACGGCGACGGTCTGCTCGGCCACATCCTTGCCAAGCGCACGTTTTACCAGCCCGGTATCGAGATGCGAGGTGTGATTCGGAGCGACGATAAAATTGACATGCTGCGGCACGTTCGACTCGCCCTCGATCCGCGTGTCGAGCACGGCATCGTAGAGCGTGTTGGTCGCGAGCTCAACAGCAGCGTTGCCGACACGACGAACGAGCCCTGGAATGTAGATCTCGTCGTCCTCTTTCTTCTCCTCGATGCGCGGTTCGTCGGCGAGCTTTTTGGATTTGTCGACGCGTTGGACTGCGGTCAGCAGCTCGCGAACTGTCTGGACTTCATTTAGCGTGTCGGGCGAGAGCACACGGCCGCCCGCGTCTTCAACTGCTGCCTGCAGCTCCACGAACATCAGCGAGTCAAAACCAAGATCCGCAAGCTTATCCTCGACAACGACATCCGACAACGGCCTGTTAGAAACGCTCGCCACAACCTTGCGGATCCAGAGAACATTGTCGTCACCTTTTGATTCGACGACGGCTTTTGTTTTTGTCTTTGCTCTGTCTTCAAGCGTCTGAAGCATCTCGACGACCTCCGGACGCTTCACCTTGCGGGTCGCCGTTCGCGGCAATTCGAATGGCGTAATGTGCAGCAACTTGACGCGTTTGAAGAAGGCCAGCCCCCCCGAGACCTCTCTAAAATGTTCCTCGACCTTTTTGTTAGCCTCGCTTCGAGACAATGCGATGTCATGCTCGTAGTCGGGCACCACAAGCGCCGCGATCTTCTCGCCACCGTCATCGTCTGCCAGGCCGACGACGCTTAACTCCTTGATATAAGGCGATTTCCCATAAAGGTCCTCGATCTCGTCGGGGTAGATATTCTTACCATTCGAATCGATGATGACATCCTTTGAACGGCCGACGATAAAGAGATTTCCGTCGTCGTCGAGCTTGCCGAGATCACCGGTCTTGAGCCAACGGTCATGCAGCACGGCCTCGGTCGCTTCGTCGTTGTTGAAGTAGCCGACCATGACGTTCTGGCCGCGGGCGAGCACCTCGCCGACACCGTTCTCGTCCGGCGAATCGATTTTGACCTCTACGCCCGGCAACGGCTTGCCGACGCTTCCTCGCAGAAGTTTATTCCCGGGACGTGCGACTGTGAGCACCGGCGAAGACTCTGTTAGCCCGTAACCCTCAAGCACGGTAAAGCCTAGGCCGTGCAGATCCTTCTGGACCTTTTCCGACAGGGCCGATCCGCCCGAGATCAGATACCGCATCTTGCCGCCCATTCCCTGATGTATCGGGAAAAAGACGATAGGGCCTAGATTAAACGGCGTGTTGTCGCGTATCCACGCGTTGAACTCGATAACGTTGTCGGCCAGATCAGCGATCCAGTCGCCACGTTCACGAAGACGCGTCTTGATCCGGCGATGCAGCATCTCCCACAATGCAGGAACGCCGACCATCCCTGTTACGTGGCCATTCTCGATCGTTCGCGAAAGGTCCTCGGCGGTCAGCTCGTTGAGATACGTGATTTGGGTACCGTTCGAGAAGGGCGTAAGAAATCCGGCTGAGAATTCGAACGTGTGATGCATCGGCAGGACGGAGAGAACGCCATCGGTAATGTCCATGTCGAGAACGCTCGACAACATCGAGATCATATTGACGAAATTCTTGTGCGACAGCATCACTGCCTTTGGCGTTCCGGTCGTACCTGACGTGAAGATGAGCGACG
>DASYKW010000102.1:0-7197 GCA_035995005.1 Pyrinomonadaceae bacterium | reverse complement strand
GTAAGCCTCTCGGGTTCCGTTACAAAGGATTGGTCAATGACCGGAGGTTATTCGTGGCAGAATGCACGGATCACATCGGCTACTACGGCCGCTGTCGCCGGCAAGCAGGTCGCACAGGTGCCGCACAATATGTTCTCGCTGTGGAACAAGTACCAGCTCACTTCGCGGCTCGGTGCCGGCCTGGGCCTGATCTACCGCTCGGATGCGTTTGTCGCCGTCGATAATACGATCGTCTTACCGGGTTACTTAAAAGCCGACGCCGCAATTTTTTATAACATCAGCGAGCACTGGCGCCTGCAGGCAAATCTCGAGAACCTGACGAACAAACGCTATTTCGTCAATGCCGACAGCAATACGAATATCTCGCCCGGAGCTCCTCGCGGGATAAAGATCGGGCTGATGGCGCGATTCTAGGCTCCTCATTGAGGCTTAGGCAACTAAAAAGGGCCCCGCGGTTTCGCAGGGCCTTTTCCTTTTTGAAGACAAGATCAGACGGCTGGGCCGTCCTCCTTGTCATCGCCGTGGTGACAGCACGAGCATGAACAGTCCTTCATGTCGCCATCGTGCTTCATCTCGGTACCGGATGGCATCGAGGCGTGGTCACCCTTTTTCATCGGACACGAGTCGCCCTTGCAGCAGTCACAAGAAGCCTTTGCGTCCGTGGCCGCAGCGTCTCCGGTTTTGGCGTCCTTGCTCTTCATCGGGCAAGAATCGCCTTTGCAGCAGCAGCAGGAGGCCGCGGCCATCGTGTTATCCGTGTTTGTGCGGGTGTATGCAAACGCGACGATCGCCATTGCAAAGACGAGCAGCGTCGCGACTGTCAACATTACTTTCTTTCTCATTTCTAACTCCATTTACTAGTAAATAGCCTGGCCGGAACCTTCCGGCAACGATGGTACGCATCGAGGGCTCTTTCTAGATCCTGAAGACCTGTATAGAGACGAATATGCGGCTCTTATCGAGTAGCCGCGGGACGAAACGGGCTGACTGAGGCGATGACGTCGCGATCCTAAATACGGGCGATCTGACAACCGCGATCTCGGCAGGTGCAACGATCTGTTTCTGCGGGGCCTCGACCTTTCTCGCCTTGTCAAAAATAACCGGCAGCAAGCTGCAATTTACACAAAGCTCCTCGGCAGCACCGATCGCATCTGAGCCGTTGTCCTGCGTCCTTGCCTTGTCGCAGTGATGCGACATCGCGGCCATCGGGCAGAATTCGACCGTGTTCCCAGCGGCCTCGGCGGTGTTGCAGCAAAATAGGAAGACAAACCCGCTCAGCCACACGGCCATAAAGCCCGCGACCATCTTTCGAGTTATGTCTATTAACAGCTGTCGATGCATGACACCCACATCATAGCGCCAAAGGCAGGCCCTGGTACTGTGATATTCGTCACGACCGGGATTCCGACAAATGCCATCGCTCCATTATCCTGTTGGGAATGCGTTCGCTCGGTTACGTCGAGCTGATCCGCGGGAACCGCAACTTCCGCAATCTGCTGGCGGGACAATTCATCTCGGAGCTTGGCAACTGGTTCAACTTTATAGCCGGCTTGGGGTTGGTGCGCCTCGTTTCGGATGCATCGCCGATCGCCGCCGGAATATTCTTCATTGCGAGGCTGCTGCCGTTCGCGTTGATGTCGCCGATCGCAGGGACATTTGTAGATCGCTTCTCACGGCGAATGGTGATGATCGTGACGGATCTTGCCAGGGCGGCCGTTGCGCTGTCGTTCCTCCTCGTGACCGATGCCCATGACCTCTGGATCGCATACCTCGCCACCGTCCTGCTTCACACGATGGGAGCGTTCTTTGAAGGGGCAAAGAATGCCGCGGCTCCAAACCTGACTGGCAAAGAGGGATTGTTGGCCGGCACGGCTCTGCTCTTCTCGACGCGTTTCCTGCTGATGGCGATCGGCTCGGCACTCGGCGGCTGGGCGTCGGCAGCGTTTGGTTATCACGTCGCATTTGTCATCAATGCCGCGTCCTTTCTCGTGTCGGCCTATACGGTTTGGCTTATTCCCGAGGACGCGGTCGCAGAAAAGCCACGACAGCATACTGAGCCGATCCACTCGGACGCTCCCATGTCGCCCGGCGGCGAGCTGGCACCTGAGAGAGCCTCATTCATCACTGAGCTCAAGGAGGGCCTTCGGTACTCGGTCCAAAATCACTTTGCCGCGACGATCCTTATCATGAACATGATCTGGGCGACCGGCGGCGGGGCGATAAACATGGTGTTTGAGCGGGTCGGAGGTGTACATTTTGCCGCCACCGAAGGCTGGAATCCGGATGTAGCGGTCGCCGTGCTCTGGACGGCGACCGGGCTGGGCCTGACGCTTGGGATGCTCATCGCTCATCGTGCGTCGATCGTGCTCGACCGCCGCAACTGGAACCACGGCTTTATCGGCTGGGCACTGATCCTGCACGGAATACTGTTTTCCATGGCTGGGTGGATGCCGACCCTCGCACTTTGGGCATTCGTTGTCTTCATCTCCCGGCTTGTGGTTGGCGTCGAATACGCCGTGCAGGAGACGATGTTCCAACGCTCGCTGCCCGACTATATTCGCGGCCGGATCTCGACGCTCGATCGCGGGGCCGAATTGACCATCTTTGGCATCGCGAGTTATGCCTCGGCGGAGGCATTGCGATACGTCTCGCCGCAAACCCTAACGATGATCTCAGGCGGACTCTCAGCCCTCGCGGGCGTAGTCTGGTTCATCCGCGAGCGTCCCAATTCCCGCGGGACAGGTAGATCGGCTGAAACCGGCTAAATTATTGTAGCAACGCAGGTTACGGCGACGTTGCTGAACGCTTGTCCCAGCTTGTCCCAGGCTTGTCCCAGGGTGCCTGGGACAGGGAAGTTACTGCAGCTATTGGTTTTAGCGGTACGAAAGCCTCAGAGATCGCTCTTTTTTCAAAAAACTTTTTTGGGCCGTCATTCCGCTCGGATTGTCAAAGATCGACCCGCACCAGCGAGTGCGTGTATCATATCAGAAACAATGTCCCATTGTCAAGAGCCTCCCTTTTGAGTCGTAAGGGTCGAAAGAAACTTCGCATGCGGCGGGTGTCTAAGCGAATCTGTTTGAGATATGCGATCAGGCTTGTCGAGAAGGAATACAGAAAAAGAAAGTAGTTAGGAACGCTTGAGAATTGCAGGCCTGACCCCATTCTTTGGTACTACGGACAACTACCAGAACGATTACGACGAGGTGTTTTGAAACGAGCAACTCTCTTACTGCGAGGGTTTTGCCGCGAGGCGGTCGATGTAAGTTTGGGCTTTGTAGGCCAAAGGACTAGCGGGATATTTGCGGATCAGGTCAGTGAAGGTTGCGGTCCCATCTTCCTGGCGATGTTCGAACACGTACGTCCGCCCAAGCAGGAATAGAACCTCGTCGGATTTCGAGTACTCAACATACTTCTCAAGGATAATTCGGAGTCTGGACTCCGCCCCCTTCAAGCCACCTTTCCCTGCCCTGTACTGATTGTAATAGTATTTTGCGAGGGTAAACTCGTGTTCGCCCATCCGCTCTTCAATGTCAACCAATGTTGGACCATACTGTCCTTCAAGGCTTTCGTCCTTGCAAACTTCATACATCTTCAAAATCTGCACGCGCGCTCTCGCCTCGAAGTTGGACTTGTCTCGGAAATTATCTTTTGAGCGTGCGATCGACTCATCGGCGTCTGCTCGCACCTGCTCGCACTCTGAGTGATCTTGAGCGCCGACCGAGGTCACCGCGACGGCAGTCAAAAGCAACGCCAGGACTGATACGAGTCTATTCACGCTCACATTGTAAACCGAAACTGGCGGGGTCAGACATGCGATTCTTTTGGGCCGGGCCCGCGCGTGCCGATACTTCGGGCGACGTAAACGGAATTGATCGAGGCCCTGCCGGTGTAAGGATTTGGGAATTCGACATTGTGAGCCGTTGCCCAACCGAATAGATCTTGGAGCTGTGCAGTAAAGTCGTCGCCCGAAGGGTCGTTAGACCATAACGCGAAGACGCCGCCGGTTTTGAGTTGGTTCCGGACCGAGGCGAGGCCGTCGGGCGAGTAGAACGACCTGTTTTGGGCGTCCAGGTGATGCTCGGGCGAGTGGTCGATGTCGAGGAGGACGGCGTCGAATTTGCGTGTAGGTGCGTTCACGTCGAAGGCCGTGCGCGCGAGCGCGAAAAAGTCGCCCTGCCGCAGCTCGCAGCGTACATCGTTTGTGATCGCGGGTCCCATCGGCACTAGGCCGTCTCGATGCCAATCGATCACGGGCTGAAAAAGATCAACGACGAGCAAACGGCTTACCAACGGGTTCTTCAACGCCTCAGCGGCGGTGTAGCCGAGGCCCAGGCCGCCGATCACGACATCCAGTTCACCATCGAGCGGAGCTAGCCCGAGCGTTGCAAGCTGCCGCTCGCTCTCGGTAAAGAGGCTCGACATCAGGTACTCGTCGCCGAGCTTGACCTCAAAAACGTCGATATTCCCAAGCAGCGGCTCGGGCCGACGCCGAAGCGTGAGATCGCCAAGCGGTGTGCTCGCGTAGCCAAGTTCCTGAATGCTCATTTATGAGGAGGTTAGGGCCGGTTTAAGCCGTGATGATGACCGCCTTTGTCCCGGTCAGTTCGGAGAAATCTTTGGTGTAAACGGTATCGACGCGCCGAATGGCAGCGACAGTATCGACTATGTCCTGAGTGCCGATAAAGCCGGACTCGACGTGCGCGATCGCCCAGTTGGGGATATGCGAGGCACGGCGAAGCGTTTCCTCGAGGTGGTGCAGGTATTGGGATTTTGTCTCGGTCGGGCCGCCAAGGCGTCCTGAGTACGCACCCTCGACACTTGTCCAGAAATCATCGCCGCCGCGAAGCCATTCCTCGCGCCATGCGGTGCGGCCGAGATACATTTTTATGCTCTGGGCGTGAGCGACAGGCAGCCTCAGGAACATCAGGTCCGCCCGAGTTTCGGCGATAAAGTCATCTGCATTCTTATTCGAGCAGGTATTGCTCTCGCCATTCTCAAAAGGCTCGGAATCTGTGGTCCAGATCCGTCTGAAGACATTTGAAAGCGGCTGCCGCAGCTCGCGGGTCTCATCGTTAAATGACAAAACGTAGTCGCCGACGGCAAAGGTTATGCTCGCCGCGATCGCTCTCACGACCGGCGAATCGAGCTTGTCGATGCCGGCGCGCACATTGTCGAACCACCATGCGTCGGTCTCGTTGAACCACTGCGTCAGGGCCGCATTTTTGTATCGATAGCCGGGTACATACGCATCTTCAAGGACGACGTTGACGTCGTCAGCCGAGAGACGTTCGCGGCCGTTTGCGATGCGACCAACGCTGCGGCTCCACGCGGACTGCAGCGGATCGTTGGCGGCGATGCGGACGTTCATTCGCTTGAGGTAGGTGCCAAGCTCCGGGCGATCGCAGAAGGGAAGTGCGGCGGACGAGAACTTCATCCGGCGCAGGACGTTGAGGTCAAACGCAAGCCAGCTTTTTGGTGATTGTTTCGTGGGGCCGTGCATTACCTGTATGTGCTAAAGATCTCGTTCGACACCGGTTCAGACGCCCGAGGCGCTGCCTCCTGCATCATTCGGACATCGCGAAAAGCAAGAACGATCGCCGGGTCGAATTCGATGCCGGCCCATTCCGTCAGCTCGCGACGCGCGGCCTCATCGGTCATTGCCTGTCGCCATGGACGGTCGGCCGTGAGCGAGCAATATGTGTCAGCGACGCGCAAAATGCGCGCGGCGAGAGGTATCTGCTCACCCTCGAGGCCATCCGGATAGCCGGTGCCATTCCACCATTCGTGGTGCCAGCGGACGATCAACTGGACGCTTTTTGGCAGGTCGAGCTTCGCGATATCCTGCTCGCCAATGACCGGATGCCGCTCAAGATCGAGACGCTCGGTAGCGGTCAGGGTGCGGGCTGAACGAAGGTACTCGCGATTCATCGTGACCTCGCCGATGTCGTGCAAAAGTGCCGCTTGCTCGAGGAACTGGCGATCGCGCGGTGCAAGGTTGAACTTCTCCGCCAAGGCGTCCGCTACCCATGCGACGCGGCTCGCCTGGCCCGCTGCATAGCCCTCGACCGAGTCCATTGAGGAGCTGGTCGCGAGGAGCTTGTCGTCAAGGCGCGGCTTATCGGCGAGGATGCTGTTCACGCCCATTAGTTTGGGCGTTTTGCCCCGAAGATTCAAGTTAGTTGTTCTTGAGCGAAGCGAGCAGGTCCTGGGCCTCGCGATTGCTCGGGAAAACGGCAAGCAGGCGGTTGAGCTCGCCCTCGGCACGCTTTTTAAGGCCCATCTGGATAAAGAATTCGACGAGGAGCAGACGGAACGTCGGATTGTTGGGGTCGAGTTTCAAGGCTGCCTGCATCTCGGCCTCGGCCTTGTGACGCTGCTTTTCGTCGGCCGATAGGGCCTTGCCGTAATAAGCGTGATAGCGGGCCGTTTTTGGAGCGTAGTGGACGGCGCGTGCAAGGAACGGGATCGCGGACTCTATCTCGTGATCCATCAGCAAGCTAAAGCCGCGCTCGAAATTCTCTGACGCCTGCAACGCCTGCATGCTTGCGTTACCGGTCTGACCGCTCTCGGCGGCCTTCTCGCGGTCGGCGAGCTCCTTACGGACCCTGAAATCATAGAGCTCGCGAGTATGAGCGTCCTTGAGCGTTTCGTGGGCCTGAGCCATTTCGGTAAAGGCTCGTTGCACGCGCCGCAGCAGATCGCCGCCCTCGGAGTGATACTTGTCCGGGTGAAACGATTTGGCGAGTGTAAAGTACGCCCGCTTGATCTCAGCAGCCTCGGCCTTTGTGTCGACGCCGAGCAGATCATAGTAGGTTGCCGCACCCTCTACGCGGTCGAGATATTCGTCGAGCGAGAGGACGATCTCGGGCTCTTTTGCTGCCAGCGGCTGCTGCTCGACGGGCTTTGGCTGCGTCGCAGTGGAAACGGGTGAGCTTGGCATTTTTGCCTCCTGCCTGAGCTCGAGTTTCGCGGAGAGCATCGCGGCGACCTTCTCCGGCGAAAATGCCGGCTGCCAATCGGTTCGCACGAGGAGGCCGGCGAGCCACATCGTGTAAAGAATGTGAAGAGCCTCCGTCTCGGGCATCGCGGCGACGTTGGCGATGGCCGCGGCCGTAAGTGCGCTGTGTTCGGCACGGGACAGCACAAACGCCTCATTCTGCTTAAGCACGAGCCCATTCATCGGCTTTGGGCCGCGTT
>DASYKW010000101.1:0-4017 GCA_035995005.1 Pyrinomonadaceae bacterium | reverse complement strand
GCAGCTCGTGGACCTTGATAAGCGTTAGACCGAGATCATCGGGGAATGTCAGGGACTGAAAATCGGTCGCGAGAAATTCCTCCTCGGTATAGCCGAGGATCTCGGTAAGTGCAAAGTTGACCTTCAACCACTTTCCCGTCGCCGATACAAGTCCGATGCCGATAGGCGCGTGATCAAAGGCGCTGCGAAATCGCTCTTCGGATTCGCGTAACGCGTCAGATTGAGACTCAAGGATCCTTGCGTACTGTTCAGCCTGCTCAGCCTGCTGCACCGATATCTCAACGTTCTTTAGGTACATGCGGTACGAAATGAAAACGAAGAAGATCACGGGGCCGGCGGCAAAGATCACGCCCCATCCAAGGAGTTCGGCGACCTGGACGATAAGCCCGGCACTTGCAGCACCGATGAAGTAGGAGAAGAACGACCAGAGATATCTGCTCTTCCACGTTTCCCACAACTCGAGACCCCCTTTCAGCGTGTCGTATACGCACGCAAGGGAAGTGTTAACAATGAATTGGGTCAGAGCGATCACTGAAAGAGCGATCAGGAAGTTTTGCCGTTGGTCGCCGAGACCGTGGAGCAGGTCATGACTGTAAAGGCCAAAGGCCCGCAAGACAATGACCACTGCGGTGGTTGAGAGCGCAAGGCTCGCCGCGTTGAAGGCGACAGTCAGTTTTTGATTACAAAAACGCCAAGCAGAGGTGCCCGCCTCGATCGTGGCGAGGATAATCGCAAATTCTCCACCGTATAGCAGCAGTGTTAGGAATATAAAGGTATCCGATACCGAGATGTGTGATTTGAAACGCGGGATCCTTAGGATCGCTCTCGGACCGATCGCGACCGTAAAGAGAGCGAGCGTGAGCAGGTAGACATCAGCGCGCGCAAATTCCGCACTGGCGATCGCCATAAGAACGCAAAGACCTCCTGCGGAGATCACCGCAGCCATATAGCGGTCGGATGTGCGTGAATCGCTCATTATTGTCCCCTGTCGTTGGTCCCCCGCATAGCGTGGAGACCTGCCGAGTGGGATCTGCAAGAACTATCGTTAGAATTGATTCGATGGGAGGAAGACCCGAACAAAAAGAGAAGGCCGGACTGCGGCCTTCTCAATTATCATCCATGTCAAACATGTTTGTCTACTACTTTGATCGTTAAACACTCAATTTATCCCACGCGGTGATCGTACTATTCCATAGGGTCGCCGTTGAGCACGCTGTCACCGACCAGGACTCCATCGCCGACCAGGACTCCATCACCGACCAAAACCCCATCACCAACCAAAACTCCATCACCTACGAGTACTCCGTCACCGACTAAGACTCCATCACCCACAAGTACTCCATCACCGACAAGTACCCCATCACCGACGAGGACTCCGTCGCCGACCAAAACTCCATCACCGACCAAAACTCCATCACCTACGAGTACTCCATCACCGACGAGCACACCATAGGAAATATAAGGTGTTCCTGCACCAAGTGGCTGACCATTGCTTGTACGCATATGGCGTTCGATAGCAAGGCCGGTCGTGAAGAGATTGGCGTTGAATGAGAAGTTAGCGTTGGCAAAGTTAATGCCGTCGCCGACGGTATTTTCGCGTTTGTAAACGGGCTGGAACTGCGAGACGAGATTGGCCCCGGAGATAAGCGTGTACTTACCGGTGACGACCTGCGCCCAGCCGAAAGTATTGCCGCCGATCGTCGAGGACGTTGCGGGCATCACCCATCCTGCAGGAACGGTCGATGTGCCCTTTGCGAGGGTCTGGAAATCGACATCGGTCCTTAGGCTGCGGGCGAGGCGAACGGCACCCTCGAGGTTGAGTTGGCCTGCGCCTTCCTCAAAGGTGTTGGCGCCTGCGACCGGGTGGGCCGAGTATTGAAGAATGGCCTTGACCATTCCGGGCGTGAGATTTGGGTTGACCTGCAGCAGCAGGGCAGCCGCGCCGGCGACGACCGGGGCCGCCATCGACGTGCCGCTCATGTACATCATCGAATCGGCGCCGTTGGTCGTGTCGAGCGAAAGCAGCGGATTCTCAAGCGACATCAGGTTATTCGCGGACTTGTACGAGACGAGCTTGTTGCCAGGGGCGACAAGGTCGGGCTTGACGATATTGTCAAAAACCTTGGTTCCCGTCGAAGTTTTATAGTAACTGCGGGTCGGACCGCGTGAGCTAAAGCTCGCGATCGTGTCGTCGGCCTGTGTCGACGTCGCGTAAGTGTTTGTAGCACCAACAGTTATCACGTACGGGCTGTTGCCCGGGCTGTGGATCTGGCCGTACATTTTTTGGCCCGCGGCGTTCTTGCCGAGGTTGCCTGCGGCCGCAATAACGACCACGCCGGCCTGGACAAGAGCCTTGACCTTGACGCAAACGGGGTCGTTGGTCCAGCTGTCGACGGCGGTGCCGCCGAGGCTGAGGTTGACGACCTTGATGTTGTAAGCGGCACGATTGGTCAGCACCCAGTTGAGGCCGTTGAGCAGCCAAGAGGTCTGTCCCGCACCCTGATTGTTGAGGACCTTCACGCTGATGATCTTTGCGTTCGTCGCGACGCCTTTGTAGGCACCGCCGTTCTGATTCGAAGCACCGGCTGCGAGGCCGGCGACGTGCGTTCCGTGACCGTAGCCGTCGGTCGTGTCCGCGATATTCGAATTAGTAAAATTCACATTCGCGACGACTCGCGAGGTATTACCGGAATCCTTAAAGCCATTGTGTGCGGCGTAGATGCCCGAATCGAGCACCGCGACGCCGACGCCGGAACCGTCCAGCGTGTAGGCCGCGCGGCCGTTCAGAGCACCCTGTGCACGCATGAGCGTGAGGCCGGTCGTATCCTCGACATGACCAGTGGTCGACGTCGGGCGATCAGGCGACATGTAATTGACGAGCCCGCTTGTTGATAGTGTGTTAAGAGTTCTGAGCGGAAGGTTGAGAACAAGCGTATCGGTCTTGCCGATGCGATCGCCGATGCGTGCCTGACCTGACGCCAAAAGGCTGCGAAGAGCCGCGTTGTCCGCGTCCTTTGCCTGTAAGATCACATTGACGCGCTTCTTGCCCGACGGATCCTGCGCCATCATGTCGCGAAGGTCCGGAGAAACGTTGTCGCCCCTGTAACCGCTTGTCTTGTCTGCATTTACATCGGTCTTATCGGTGCCCGACACGGCACCTTTAGACTCGACGCCGATCGCGGTAAAGTAGCCCGCGACGTCGCTCTGAGAGCCGATGCTCTCAGTGAACTCGGCAGCATTCGTACCGCCGATGACCGTTAGCTTGCCCGCCGAGACGGCGTTCATCAGGCTGCGGGTCGCGGCGTTTGCACCGACGAGATCTGCCAGCGAATCGACATAGAGAACAATTTGGCCATTCGACGCGACAGCATCGCCAACGATCTGATCGATCATCGTTGCGGCATCGTCACGTGTCTTCGCGTTAGAGAAGAGATTGGCTGATTCGACTTTCAGGACCGATTTGCCGACAAGCTGGTTGGGAGCGCGGCCCGCAGCAATGCGGATCGCGGCCTGCTCGACAACACTGTCCTGAACTGCCTTGTCCTCATCGACGATGACCGGCTGTCGTACTCCACTCTCTGCCAGCACCTTGATAAGGCGAGATGTCTCGCTCTCAAGGCCCAGGTTCTCTTGCAGTCTTCCTTGACGGCCAAGCTGCGTAAGATCTGTGGTGTACTTTGCGGTCGTCGCTGATCTAGCGATAACAACTGCATTGCTGTCAGCGGCGTGTGCCGCTAAGGCGAATGCATTGGAGAAAGCGAATGACGCGAGAACGCCGAGGGCAGCGAATCGTCGCGTTATCGCTTTAAGGTTAGTGGGGTTGTTCATAAACATGCTCCTTTTCCGGGGCCGGGAAAACGTCACGGCGCACGGGCCGTGTTGGCATTCTTTTAACAACCCGCGTGCCAAAGAGCTAAGTTATGCAAGTAATAGGGTTAGGTTCGCAGGGGTCGAGGCCTGGGTGAACGAAAATCGGTCAGGCTGATCGAGTCGCCTGTCAAAATGACATGGTTGACG
>DASYKW010000100.1:0-3147 GCA_035995005.1 Pyrinomonadaceae bacterium | reverse complement strand
CACACGGGAAACTCTTTTCGAATGAGGTCTTTGCAGCGTTTGTCTAATCCGACAGGTCGGCGACTTTAAGGTGCGTGCGAGCCTCCCAAAGCTCGGGGAAGAATTTTTTTGTCAGTGTCGTCATTAGGTAACCGACGCCTTCTGAGCCCCCGGTGCCGCGCTTCTTGCCGAGCATCCGCTCGACCATTAGGACGTGGTGATAGCGCCAAAGCGAAATGTTTTCGTCGTGCTCGATGAGCAGATCCTGCATGATAAAAAGGTCGGCGTGTTTCTCCGGATGAGTGAGGATCTCGACGATGGCCCCAACGCGCTCATCGATCGTGCCGGCGGCAAACCCTTGCCGCTCCAGCAACGCCCAAAAAACGTCTGCAATGCTCGGTTCGACAAAGCGTTTGCTTAGCCGCTCATACGCGAACTCGTCGCTCTTTAGATGCTCGAGGATCTGCTCGTTTTTTTGTCCCGAGAGGAATTCAAGCTCGCGAAACTGCATCGACTGAAAACCGCTCGCGGGATTTAGCTTGTCGCGAAATTCGAGAAAGCCGATCTGCGCCATGGACTCAAGAATATGGATCTGCGTGATCATCACCTTCTCGATCGCGATCACCGCGCGCAATGAGTGATTGACGCGAAACCCGCGCCCCTCGTTCATCCATTTAACAGTCCCGTCAAGCTCGTGGAGGATCTGCTTGAACCACAGTTCGTACGTTTGGTGGATGATGATGAACAGGAGCTCATCGTGGCTGAGCGGTTCTGACAGCGTCCGCTGCAGCTCAAGCAGTTCGGGCACTCGGAGGTATTCGTTGTACGTGAGCAGCGGTTCTTTGCCGTATTCTGAAGCCATTGATTTGCCTCAATCTTCTGGCATCACAGAACCCTTGTCAACGCGCGTAATTTCGGTCCGCGTTTCGTGAAAAACATCTTGACAGCTAAGGTCCTTTTAAGTAAATTTGGCTATCGTTATCAAACACAACCCGTGCAACAAAAAGGGGTCTTGTATTTTAAGATCATTTTTCCTTTGGTAACAATTGTGCGAGTACATGCTTAGCGGCCATTCCAGTGCAAGGCGAACGTGTATAGACTTTTTGGGACAGGCAAGCTTCCGCTTCCCGGATCCCGATAACTGAGTTGAGGTTTTAGGAGGAGTTTCTAGTGATGTCAAAGACTGTGGGCAAGGTCAAGTGGTTCAACAACGCCAAGGGCTACGGATTTATCGAGCAGCCGGGCGAGCAGGACATTTTTGTCCATTACAGCGCGATAAGTGGTGACGGCTACAAGACCTTGATCCAAGGCGATGAAGTTGAATTTGAGGTCACTAACGGGCCCAAGGGTCCGCAGGCCGAGAACGTAATGAAAACCTTGGTCTGATATGATGTCGTGAATGACAAATAAAAAGCGAACCTCTTATCGGGTTCGCTTTTGTCGTTTACATCTCCTCACCCTTGTTTTTAAGGGTTCGTCGCCAGAGCTCGCGGTACGATGTAAAACGGGCGACCAGCATATTAAATTGGTAACGTTGTGCGTAGGACAGGCTGCGGTTGTCGGCGACGCGCTTTATGTAGGACTCAAGCCGAGCGCGTGCCTCAAGCGGCGGCCGCTTTGCTGCCCCATTAAAATAGATATCGAAGTCGATCTTGAGCTTGCGAATGTCATCCTCCATTCGCGTGAGCTGCTGATCGATCTCGGTCGTCTCTTCCTGTTTGGTCTGCAGGTTTCGGTATAAGCTGTTTCCGACGAATGCCATTTGTTTGGAGAAGGGACGAGAGGTGTGGAACAGTCCCTATATTAAGTAAATCGATAACAGGGCCCCCCTTCCAGAAGTTTATGGTCGCCAAAGGAACAAGATCACGGACCTTACTTAGAAATCTTCCGTCCGTGGATGAGCTGCTGAGAACCGCAGCGGGACGGCGTTACTCAGCCGGCCTCGGCGAGAGTGCTGCGGCCGGCGCTGCACGGGTCGTCATCGACCAACTTCGCGGCGCCATCGTCGATGGTGCACTGGATGACACTACCCGCGAGCAATTCGTTGAGCGGGCGGAACAAGCCTTGCTTCATGATTTGCAGGCAGAGGCACACGCCGGAGTTAGGCGGGTCATCAACGCGACGGGTGTCGTCATACACACAAACCTCGGCAGGGCTCCTTTGTCCGAACAGGCTAGAGAGGCTTTGATCGATGTAGCCGGATACTGCACTCTCGAATATGATCTCGAGACCGGTAAACGCGGATCTCGGGGCGGCAAGGCTGAGCGGCTGATCGCGGAATTGACTGGGGCCGAGGATGCGTTGATCGTGAACAACGGTGCGGCGGCGGCATTCTTTGTCTTGAGCGTATTTGCAAGCGGCGGCGAGGTAATTGTCTCTCGCGGCGAGCTTGTCGAGATCGGCGGTGATTTTCGCATTCCCGATGTTCTCGAGCGCTCCGGCGCGACGCTTCGCGAGGTCGGCACAACTAACAGGACAAAACTCGCCGATTATGAGAAAGCCATCAGCGAAAGCACCCGCATGGTCCTGCGCGTCCATCCGTCGAACTATCGCATCGTCGGCTTTACCACGACACCCGCTCGCGAGGTCGTCGCAACGTTGGCGAACAAGAGCGGCGTGCTGTTTTACGAGGACCTCGGCTCAGGAGCCTTGATTGACCTTTCAATCGCCGGGATAGTTGACGAGCCTATAGTCGCCGATGCATTAGCAACAGGCGTCGATCTTGTTTCATTTAGTGGCGACAAACTGCTCGGTGGACCGCAGGCCGGGATCATCGCCGGACGAAAGGAACTTATCGATCAATTGCGAAAACACCCACTCTATCGCGTTCTTCGCGCCGATAAACTAGGGTGCGCCGCCCTCGAAGCGACATTGCTCTCATATCGACGCGATACAGCGTCGCGGGACGTTCCCGTTTTGCGGCAGATCATTGCCACAGCCGCCGAGATCGGCGAACGTTCTGCGCGGTTGATCAAGCAGGTCGGACCCTTAGCCAAGCTGAAGGTCGAAATCGTTGACGGTGTTTCGGCCGTAGGCGGCGGAGCGGCGCCCACCGCTCGACTCTCGACAAGGCTGATTTCCCTTTCTCACGAAAACCGGTCGGCAGAGCATCTTGAACGCGCATTGAGGATGGGTGAAGGGCCTGTGGTCGCACGCATCGAGCGCGGG
>DASYKW010000099.1:0-3137 GCA_035995005.1 Pyrinomonadaceae bacterium | reverse complement strand
GTGAAGCTCGGTAGTCGCCATCACAAAGACGACATTCTCCGGCGGCTCCTCAAGCGTCTTTAGAAGGGCGTTGAAGGCGGCCTTGGAGAGCTGGTGGACCTCGTCGATGATAAAGACCTTGTACCGGTCGCGGGCCGGGTTAAAGTCGATGCTGTTGATGATCGTGTCGCGCACCGAGTCGATGCCCGTATGTGATGCGGCATCGATCTCGAGAACGTCGATCGAGCGGCTCTCAGAGATCTCAAGGCACGAAGGACACACCGTTGGATCATCGGTCCGGCACGGCATTAGGTTCGGTTTGCCGTCGGTCTTGTGGCAGTTTAGGGCCTTAGCGAGGATCCGGGCGGTAGTTGTCTTGCCAACGCCGCGAGCTCCCGAGAAAAGGTACGCGTGATGCAGACGATCGTGCTCTAGAGCATTTCGCAGCGTTTGCGTAATGATCTCCTGGCCGGTTACCTCGTCAAAGGTCTGCGGCCGCCATTTTCGGGCTATTACCTGATAAGACATCGCGTGTGTGAATTGTAAATCGGAACGACGGGATTTGCGAAATGCACCTTATCCGCCATCGATCGCTCCAGATTCTTGTTTACACGTGCGTTCCCGTCTCGGTAAACTCTAGCGAAACATGGGGTGGGTATGAGATCAGCGATTCTTCTGGCCGGCATTTCAATTTGCTTCACTTCGGCGCTGGTGGATCGTGTTTTCGGCCAGGCCATGGCGGTATTCAACCCGAGCGAGAGCGTCGCTCCAGTTCCGACGCCCAAGCCCACGCCCGCTCCCACAAAGATCGGCCCGAAATTGAAGCGTTGGTTCGATCTGGACGCGGCCAATTTGATGACGCGCTACCGATATATCGGGACCAACAGCGGGAACGGCAATACCAGTCAGCAACAATGGCAGGCGCTGTGGCGAGGCCATTTTCAGTTCGATAAAAAGGCTAGATACCGTGTCAATTGGCTTGTCCAGAGCGGTCCGACGATAACCACGGGCTGGGAAAACACGGGCCTCGGAACAGGTCAGGGCCAGACCAACCTATTTGTAAAACAGCTCTATTTTGACGCCAAACCGAACAAAACATTCGAATTCCAGGTCGGTGGGATCGACTTTAATCGCGGAGAGAATACAGAGGCTTTGACCTACGACAACGATGCGTATCTGACGGGCGAGAGGATCGCGATTCGCGCCCCTAAGTCCCTCTATTTCGATGAGATCTCGGCAACCGTTGGCCTTGTTGGCGACTTTACACATCCGAGCGTCTTTCGACGGTTTCGGACCGATCTTGATCACTGGAATTACCATCAATTCCTTGTCCGAAAACAGGTCACAAAGCAGGTCGGATTCTCTGCGGACTATACATTCCAGGACGGTCGCGACACGCTTCATGAAGCAATTCGGATAAAGGATCCGAAGCGGCTCTATTTCGATACGCTGCTGTTTGAGACCTATCAACGCCTCGATCCGCAACGGGACGCAGGGATGAATGCCTTTGCGGAAAAGATCGTGAACAAACACTTTACGCTCAGCGGCGGTTTTGCGCGGGTCGACCGACGGCTGACGCTCAACGCCGATCGCTTCCCGCCCCGTAACCGGCTTTATATAACTGGTCTTTTCAAATTCAACCCGGTTTGGTCGGTATCAGTGCCCTTTACGGAGGCAATCGGGAACCTGCCGACCGCGGCGACGCCTCGACGGCGATTCGAGATCGTCTTGACCTACAACCTTCTCGAAGACCTGAAACGTCACCATATCCTGTAGCCGTGGCTGTCGTATCATAGATGCAATGCCTTGACATCGATGATACATCGTGCTATTCTCATAAGGCGATCGATATCTTTGATCGTTGAGCCGACGACGCAGTATCCCCCAATGAGATAACTGAGGGGCGTCTATTGTTATAACGGGCGGAATCGTGGGAGTTGGTGTTGCGGCGCCGGCTCGTTTCTTTTGACATACTCAAAATGGAATTCCGGCAGGTCGATCTCTCCATTTCCAACCTTTCAGTATTCTAACCGACGCAGGCCGGACCGCGATAGACGATCTTCCAGCCACGCTCGACGGTTAGCTTTGATGTGATCGCTGAACGAATGCTCGGCGTCCTCGCGGTGCGTGTATTCCCGTTCGAAGATGGACGGATGGCAGCGAGGGTCACAGCTGCCGACAAAGAAGCGCGTGCCGTTGGTCCAGAAACCGGCCGAGCCGTAGATATTGCCTTTGACGAAGATCACGACCTCATGCTCGATCGTCACGGGCGGCGGTGTCTTAGAAGTTGGATCACCCATCGAAAACCTCCGTGTCGGGCTCGAAATAATTGGCGTCGAAGGCGTTCGGGATCTCGCCGTCGCGGATGGCGAAGTTGACGTCGATCGGGCCGTTGTGGCCGTGCTGGCGGGCGACGCAGTGCATCATCTCGATGAGAGCTGCTTTGGTGCGCGGATCGCAGTCGCTGGAGACGTGGGCGGTGGCAACGGCTGGGTGCGTTGTTGTTATGCGCATGCTGAGGCTGCCTCCTGTCGAGCACGGTGATATCGTCGAAGGTTTTCAGCCCTTGACTCATACGGAATAGGCTGCTGATCGGGCGGGATCACCAGATTTCGCCGCGGCGGGTTGTAGCCGCCGTCAGTCGCCACCGATTCTTCGTAGACCATCAAACGGATCTCGAAGGCAGTCTGACGGCGCCGAGCATCGACGTTGCGAACCCGCAGGCGGCTGCGGATCCTCTCGCATTCGAGCAGGCCGGACTTGGTAAGCCCGTAGCGGGTCGGATAGCAGCGACCGAACTTGGCAAGCAGCTCGCGGGCCTCGGTGATCGTGATGTTGTAATCGCGAGCCGCCATTCGACGCTGGATCGCTAAGGCGTCACGGTGGTCCTGGGTAAACCGCCGAGCGCGGAGCTTTGCGTATTCCCGGACCGTGTCATTCTGGTGGTAGGAGTCATCGAGAGCCTTATTCTCACGACGCCATCGACGCAGGTATTCCCGCTTGTACTCACGGCGGTGACCGCGTTCCCGCTCGTTATGACAAGCCTTGCATTTGGGCCGCATGTAGAAGCCGCCGAGATCTCGCCGGCGAACAACGCACATCTCGTCACGCGGCTTGGTCTCGCCGCAGATATTACAATGGCCCTCGGTCGGCAGGTC
>DASYKW010000098.1:0-13516 GCA_035995005.1 Pyrinomonadaceae bacterium | reverse complement strand
AGATCACGTACTTTTGCGCGTCAGTGTTAGCGGTCGAGCTAAATTCACGCCAAGGGATCACACCGAGGATCGCGATATTCATCACGATATAGATCGCGGCGACAAGAAGTATCGACAAGATGATGGCGCGCGGGATCGTTTTTTCCGGTTCCTTGATCTCGCCGGCAAAGAAATTCACATTGTAATAGCCCCAATAGTCGTAAACGGCGATCAGCAGAGCTGCGCCCAGGCCTGTAAAGAACTCGGGCCTGAGCGTGAAGGCATCCGGCGGAAAATCGAATGCGACCGCCGAGTTGAAATTAGTAACTCCGGCGAAGATAACCCAAATGATGGTCAGGATAACGACGATCCAAAAGAACTTTGAGAATTTCTCGATGATCGTAATGCGCCGGTAGAGCAGCAACACGGCGAGTACAAGAGCGCCGATCGCAACAGCGATCACAGGCCAGGCGTTTATCTCCACCTTGCCAAGGAGCGGCAGCGTTAGCTTCGTCGCCGTCCCCATCGTAGGAAAAATGTAGCTCGCGTATTGCGACAAGCCGATGCCGCCCGACGCGATCGAGAGCGGCGCAGAAAACGATAACTGCCAGATGAAAAGGAACGACATCAGTCGTCCCAGCCCTTTGGCGCCGTAGATCTCCTTTAGGTAGTTGTAGGGACCGCCGGAGTGCGGCATTGAAGCTCCCAACTCGGCCCACACAAGCCCGTCACACATGACGAGCACCGCCCCGAATATCCACCCGAGCATCGCTTGCGGCCCGCCCATCGCCGCGATGATCAACGGCATGGTGATGAAGGGCCCGACGCCGATCATGTCGATCATGTTCAGGGTCGTAGCGCCCGTCAGGCCGACGCCGCGGATGAGTTTTTCAGGCTCGAGTGTGCTCATCTAAATAGATCGGTAACGGCGCCTTTACTCACGTGCGGGGCTACTGACACGATCTTAGGTTCGGTGAAATCCTCGTTCGATGTCCTTCATCGAAAGCCTGAGAATTACGGGTCGCCCGTGCGGACAGGTGGTCGGCGAGCTTGTCAGCAAAAGCCTGTCGATCAGCCATTGCATCTTCTCAGTAGTGAGTTTCATGTTGATCTTGATCGCCGCCTTACAGGCAAGGCTCGCGGCAATGTCATCACGTAGGGTCCGCTTCGCACGACCGCCCTTCTCCGGCTCGATCGTATCGAGTATCTCAGCAAAAAGATTCCTCGCTTCGCTCGCCGGCAGATCGGTAGGAATGCTCTTAATGGCGACGGTGCGACCTGAGAGTTTCATCACGCCAAAGCCGAGTTGCTCGAGCTCATTCTCGATCAAAGCAAACGCCTCAGACTGCGCCGGGCTGAGGTCGAGCGTCTCGGGCAGCAATAGGTTTTGCGATTCGATGGAACGGTCCGTCTCACTCTTTGAGTACTTATCAAAAAGGATCCGTTCATGAGCTACGTGCTGATCGATAAGGAGCAATCCCTCGTCGTCGACCGCGATGATAAAGCTCTCGTGCAGTTGGCCGAGCGGCTTGATCTTTGCCGACGAGACAGCGTCCACGTCTAGTTTTCTGACGAGGTGCCGAGCATTATTGACCGGCGGCAACTGAGCAGTCGCCGGCAAACCGAATGACGGCGATGTATCGATGAGCGGCGATCGTACATCTGTGGCCGGCTCATCAGGAACCTGAAATTCCCGCATCTCCGTCGCATCCAACCCCGCGAACGCGGCTGCGTGTGCCTTCTCCTGCGGTAGCTCGAACGCCGCGTGTCCAATGTCAAACTCGACATGCTCGCTGTTCTCGCGGGCGGAATGGTGCAGTTCGATCGCATTCTGCATCGGCTCGGGCGGCGGCGCGACAATACGCAGCGCAGGATACGCATCACTGGGAGGCTCGCCTTGCCGAACTTCGGGCTCGTTTTCCCCGATAATTCCCGCCTTTGCGAGCGCCGAGCGGACGGCCTCGGCAATAACGTCCTTTACTGCCTCGCCGCGACGAAATCGAACCTCCGTCTTTGCCGGGTGAACATTAACGTCGATCTCCTCGAGCGGAATGTCGAGAAAAAGGAACGCCACGGGATAAACACCGTGAGGCAAGACTGCGCGATAGCCCTCGAGCAGCCCGCGAGCGATCGTCTTGTCCCGCACGAATCTCTTGTTTACAAAGAAATACTGCGAGTCGCGAGTCCTTCGCCGCTCACGCGGGGCCGAGATAAAGCCCGACACCCGAGCGACGTATTCCCGCCCGGCGTCCACGGGTAAAAGGCTCTCGATCAGCCCGCCGCCAAAGGCCTGAAAGGCTCGTTCACGCAGGTCCTTCGCCGGGGATACGCGTAGCACCTCGCGGCCATTATTCGTAAGGGTAAATGCGATCTCAGGGTGCGCGAGTGCGTAGTGCGTAACGATGCTCGTCAGGTGGTAATTCTCGGTGGCCTCACTGCGCATGAATTTGCGTCGAGCTGGTGTGTTAAAAAACAGGTCGCGGACCGAGATCGTCGTGCCGCGGTCGCGTGCCGCGTCCTTTACGTCGATGAGACGGCCGCCCTCGACGACGACCTTTGTCGCGGCCGTTTCAGCGTCGGTCTTTGTAATGATCTCGACCTTGGCCACGGATGCGATCGAGGCAAGGGCTTCGCCCCGAAACCCGAGAGTCCCGATCGCGGCTAGATCCTCCAAGGTTTTGATCTTCGAGGTCGCGTGCCGCTCAAAGGCAAGGATCGCATCGTCACGGGTCATCCCCTCGCCGTCATCGACAACGCGCATTAGACGGCGGCCGCCCAGTTCGACGTCGATCTGCAGGCGGGTTGCACCGGCGTCGATCGCATTCTCGACAAGTTCCTTGATGACAGACGCCGGCCGCTCTACCACCTCGCCGGCGGCGATCTGATTCGCAAGATTGTCGGGCAGGACCTGTATCTTGTTCATTTAAAGGGTAATTACTCGGTGGTGCTTGTCATTGACTTCGACAGCTTCGTAGAGCCACTCGATGAAACCGGGACCGTATTTGTTAAGGTAGGTCAGAACATTAAGCGAACGCTCCTGAAGAGCGCCGTTTGGGAGAAGATTGTCGAAGAGATCGTCGATCCGTCGACGCATCGTCTCGTCCCGCTGGATTTGAGAGAGCAGCGTCTTTTTTCGCAATGCCGCGACGTGATACATGATCTTACGGCGGCGTGTCGCGAGATTCGCTGCCAAAGTCGGATCGGTATCTGCAAGTTGGACCTCGAGACGATCCAGCTCGTCGGCAAATCTTTGCTCAACGTCAATAAACAACTCGGCGATCTCGGGCGAAAGCTCGCTCTCGGCAGCACTCATTATAGCGGCATCCTTTCCGCCAAAAAGCCTCGTAAGACCCCAGCCTAAGTGCTGGAGGTTACGCCGTTCGCGCGGCTCAACGATGGTGAAGCTCTGCCTATGGAATATAGGCGTGACGGGCCGGTCTAAAACGCGATACGCCTCGCTATTCTGAGCAAAGTACGCGATCTCGGCTCCGCCGCCGAAATAACAGACGGTCGGCAATAAATAGTCCTGAACGACCGGCCGCAGCATCACGCCGGGGCTAAGTCGCACGGGCTCATTGCGAGCAAGGTCGACAAGCCCGTCACGCGTAAATTCGATCTTCCCGCCCTTGACCCTGTACCTGCCGTCGCCGCTTTTGCGAAGCGCTAAGCGACGGCCCGCGTCATCATGCCAAAACAAAGGAAAATAATCTTCTTCAACCAGCACCTGGCCACCGTATCCAGAGGCCTCCAAAGCACTCGTTCGCACGCGGATCGCATCAACGATCGCGTCGGCCCGCTCAACGGCCGCGGCATAGATCGGAGCGGCGAGTTGTTTGATCTTGTCGTTTAGCGGGTCGACGACTATCAGGCCGTGCTTGCCGAGCAGCGAGACAATGAGCTTGTTGAATGCGCTCGCGTACGTTTCCCGGTCGGCATATGCGGACCGTAGCAGATCCCGAGCACTCGCGGAAAATTCCGTCGCGGGCAGGTGTGAGATCAGCTCATCGACGACACCGCCGATCGCCGCGTCAAACTGAATTGCACCCACCGCAGTACCGTCCGTAAACTCCGTCGGCCTGTACGACGCACGAAAAAGTCCACCGTTCTTGTCGGGAACTAGAACGTGATCGATCTCGTCGAGATCATGGTCTTCGCTCGCCGCCCAGAATACGGGAACGGCGTTGATCCCGGTGCTCCTGAGTTGCCCGGCGAGTTTGATCGCGGAGAGGGCTTTGTAGATCGTGTAAAGCGGTCCCGTGAAGAGTCCGACCTGCTGTCCGGTTACCACTGCGACCGTGTCTGCGAGGCGCAGAAGCTCGATATTCGCAAACGTCTCTGTTCCCGCTGCGGCGGCGCGGTTTATTTCTGCCAGCGCATCACATAGTCCGTCGCGATCCGTTTTATAGGCGCTGAGGACCGTGCCGCAAAAACTGCCGACCTCGGCCGGCGAAGCCACGGTATTCGGATAATACTCGCGTAACGAAAGCGGGTCTTGTAGATAGTCGAGGAAGAGCCGTGATTGGCCCGGGATCTCGGCGAACGAGAGGCTCTCGACCTGCAGTGCTGGCGCGGCTGAGCGGGCGGACTCTTGCGTCAAGATGGATGGCTCCTTAATGCCTCGATTATAGATTTGCCGCGGCCGAGTTCAAAACCAACAAAAAGGCGGCCTCGCCTTTCGCGAAGCCGCCATCACTTGTTCTGACGAGAATCTACATTCCCAAGACGGCTTTGGTCGCCGGACGCTCGATCCTATAAACGCCGGAGGAATGCGTAGACGCGAAGATACGGTTAGGATCCTGTGGATCGAATGCCATTGACCAGAAGCGGCGGCTCGCAAGTTTCATGTCTTTGCCGTCAACGCGTTTCCACCTGTTCCCCGCATCTGTCGAGATATAGATGCCGCCGTCGAGGTCCAGCGCACTGGAAAGCAGCAACTCGTCCGTGTTGTTGGGATTGATGAGGATCTGGGTGAAATTGCCGAGAGGTAAATTGCCACCTCGCCGGTTCCAGGTCTGTCCGTCGTCGCGGCTCAGATAGAACGTCTGCGTCGTGCCGACATATATGTAATCGGGCCGCTTAGGATCGCTGGCTATCGAACTGACAGGAATGTTGTCAACCGCTCCGCCGATGCGCGTCCAGGACTTGCCGCCGTCACGTGACACGACGACGCCCGAGTTTGCCGTACCGACCCAAATGGTATCGGGCCGTAGGGTAGTGACGTGGATCGCGTAGATGTTCTCGTTGAGGCCTGAGCCAAAGCTCAACTTTTCCCAGCCTTTCGCCGGATCGCCGGTCTTGTAGAGGCCCGTGTCCGTCCCTGCGAGCAGGCCGCCGGTTGGCAGTATTTCCAGAACCTGGACCTTAGCCGTTAGGGCAAGCAACAGGGTTGGCTTCGAAGTCGCGGCAGTCAAGGTGGTCGCAACTGTGACTGTTTTCTTTACGAGCTTCTTACCCACAGGCTTTTTCTTAACAGGTGTCTTAGCCGGCGGCTTGGCAGCAACAAGCTGCGTCCACGAGGTGCCTCTGTCGATCGAGCTGAAGATCCCGACATTGGTACCCACAAACATCTTGTTGGGATCCGTTACGTCCTGCCGAACGACAAACACGCGCACACGTCCGACGTCCAGGCCGCGGGCCTGCGTCCACGTCGTTCCGCCGTCATTGCTTATAAAAAAGAACCCGCCGCCAGTTGCCGTGTTGTGAGTCGCAGCATAAAGGCGATCGTGCTGCGTGATGTCCGGAGTAACGGAGTATGTAAATCGACTCGTAAAATTGCCATTAGCCGGCAAAAAGTTTTTCCCTCCATCGTTCGAGACCATCACACCGTAATTGTTCGTTCCTATGTAGACGCGATTTGGGGCGTCCGGGTGAACGGCGATAGAGTTAACCTCGAGGTCTCGCTGCGTGGTGAGCGCCCATGTTTTGCCGCCATTCGTCGTCATCCAAAATCCCTCAGTGGTGCCGGCGTATACGGTGCCAGGAATCGTCGGGTGCTGTAGGATGTCGCGAGTTCGGCGAGACTGCGACGGGATGCCTTGGATCTTTGCCCACTTCTCACCGGCATTGACGGACTCGTAAATGCCACTGCAGGCTGACGCAATGATGTGCTCGGGATTTCTGGGATCGAGCGTTACTGCAAATACATCCGAGTCATCGATCATTCCGTCCTTGATCAGCCGCCAGTTCTTCCCCGCGTCTGTCGATTTGTACGCCCGCCACCACGTGCCGGCGTACATCGTATTGGTGGAACGCGGATCGAGTGCCAGCGAGTCGACATTGACAGGCATCGTCGAGGACGAGATCTTGTCCCAGGTCTCACCGGAATTCTTTGATACCCAGACGCCGTTAGTGGTTCCCACGAGGAGAGTGTTTGGGTCGGCTTGAGACTGCGTCATCGAGTGGATCGATTCGCCTCGCAGCTCTTTTGCCTCCTTCCATGTGACGCCACCATCGATCGTACGAAAAAAGCCTCCGGGAGCCTTGTGGCGATGGCCTGATGTATAGATCTTGCTCGAATCGCGTGAGTCGACCAGCAGCTGATCGAGAATTAGTTCGGGCTGGTTTAGGTTCGCCAGCAGCCGCCAGCTCCTGCCTCCATCCGTCGACGTGTCGACCTGACCGTCGAGCGTACTGATGAACAAATGATCTTTGTCCCGCGGGTCGATAGTGATCACACGAACATCGCCGCCACTCGGACCCATGATCTGCCAGTCCTTATAAGCGGGCGCGGGATCGGCAGCGTCAGCGGCCACGACGGGGAGCGTTGAGGAGGTCGCAATGCACGCGGCAAGGGACGCACCGACAAACAATGAACTGAGGCTGCTTTTTGTGAACATAATTACTTACGACGAACGTTTATTGCTTGGTCTGGTAGGGGTTTTCGCCCCGCGAGAATACTAGTCATCAGATGTTAGGAACCCTGCGCGAGTTTGCGGCCTTGTTTGCATCAGGAGATGACGAATGTGCTTGTTTGAAGAGCGTGAAGAGGCCGGCTCCCGCTATTCTTACAAAACTCGGCAGCCAAAGCAACGAAAAATACGCATAAAGAAGCGGCCGGGACATGGCGATGCATGTCCCGGCCGATAATGTTCACCCATAAAGGTGAAGCACCTTTACGGAGTTGGAGGCACTGCACCCGACGGCACGAGCCAGAAGCGGGTCATGATACCCGTTCCCTGATCGGGACCGTCAACAAAGGTGAGCCGACTCGGATCGTACTTACGGAAAGCAATGGCCTTCATGATCGCGGCACGGCGTGCCTTGATGTCAGCCGGACTTCCGTAGTTGATGACGTATCCCTGAGCAGCTGGGTTATTGTTCAACTGCGTGTAGAATCCATCAACGCGAGCCTTGATGTCGTCGTTGGTTACCTTGCCAAACTCGTCGATCTGAGTAGCGGTCGGTAGACCCTGAACGCTGCCGGTCTCGGAGGCGTTCGACGGGCATCCACAATTCGGATCGAGTCCGCCGAGGTCGACCGTTGCGGTCACGTTCTGTCCGGCGAGCCCGGTCGTATCGACCGTAATGCTCGACGTACCCTGACCGCTGCTGATCGTTCCGGCTGAGACGGCCCAGTTGTAGGTTACGTCGCCGCCGCCGCTCACATTTGCGGTGAACGTCATAGGCGAACCAGGAGCCACGACTCCGGAAGGACCACTGACACTGAGCGTCCCGCACGAGCAGATCTGCTCGCAATCCGGGCACTCACGGACGGTGATCGTCTGGGTGTTCGTCTTGCCGCACATGCCGCAGCCGTCGTCGGCTCCGGTTGTGATCGTGTACGACCCGGGCTGGATACCGTTTAGGTCCCAGCTAACGTTTGCGCCGCTGCCGACGACGCGACCGCCGGAAACGGTGTAGTTATAGGTCAATACATCGTTATCCGCGTCGGACGCCTTGGTCGCTACGCTGATCGTGTGATTGTCCGAGCATGAAGCTCCTGACTTGGGCCGGAAGCCCGGTCGGCACGGCAGATTGATGATCGTATCACTCAGCGTCACCGAGTCGATATTTGGCGGAGCGTTGAACTTGGGTTCTTCGCGCACGTTTCGGCGTCCGGCAAAAAACTGGAAACCAAAGCCATTCGGATCGTCAGAGAAGTTAAATCCGTCGGGACGCCCATTCGTCGTCGCTGGGAAAGTAGTACCAGGGACGATAACGATGCCACGGCCGGCGACGAAGACGCCGCTCAAATTGGCTGTCGGGGTGGTAGCATCAACGGCATTGAAGCTGGAACTATCCTGCTGGTTAAGATTCCTGCGGTACCACAGGCCGAATCCATACCACCGTTTCGGAAAGATCTTTAACCCACCTATAAGGTCGATAGGATTCTGCTGGAAGGCATTAGGTGTCTGGCTCCCCACGTAGTGCGTTGAATTGATCTCAACGATCGGTTGGTAATACTTATTAACCGGAAAATCAAAACCGACACCTAACTGAAGCTCGTCAGGGCGGTCCAGGAGGACCGCGTCGCCCATCGCTTCCGATTTCGGATTGCTAGTTAAAATGTATCCAGCGTTGACCGATAAACTGACCCGCGGGCTTATTCTGCCCGACAGGAATCCGACCAGGCCAAAATCACCAAGATTGCCGCCGGGACCCGCCCCACGCTGCATCTGATTGAAACTGTTAAGATCTTTCGCCGTGTCCGGATACCATTTATAGAAAGCTATCAGTCCGGCACCGATCGGGTTATGCGGCCCGGTAAATCGGATCTTAGCGCCGGCCGTAAAATTGTTGAAGGCCGTCTCGCCGTAAATGCGGTTCAAGAACGGTGCATCAGGCAGATAGGAGGGTGCTGTGGTATACACCGTCGGAACAATGATCGGCGTCAACGATCCGGGGTTTCCTGGAGGCTGACAGTTCCCGGTCAAGGCCGTACACGGAATTTGAATGGTCGCGAGCACAACACCCGGAAGGATGCCGCCTACAGGCGAACCAATACCGGGGAATGTGCTGGCACCGCCAAAATTTCCTCCGCCGGCGATCGGCGGACCAAGGTTGGCCAGAAATCCCGGGAAACCGAAGGTGCTGCCGGGAGGACAGGTTGCATTTGTAGTGCAAAGCCCAAACGTACCCGCGGAGCCGCCGATGAACGGAAACTGCACGAACGGCTGGTTGAATGCCGGCCGAAAGAGAACGTTGCCGGCTAGGCTACCAACATTCGGGCCGGATGGCGCCAGCACTATGGCCGGATACCCGTTGGCCGAGTTCGGAAGATAAAAGCCCGAGAGATTCCGCGGGTTGTTAACCTTCATCTGGCGAATAAGGTTAGCCTTGAAGAAAAGCTCAATGTGATCGTTCAGTCCGAGATTAAAGCTCCCGGGAACATCCGTTATGTCAACGTTTCCCGGATCCCGGTCGTAGTTGCTGTAAGCAACGCTGAACGTAAACTCGCCCTTCCGCAGCGTGTCGCCGTCGTAGATCGTAAATAGCCCTGTTGGACCGCCTTCAGGTCCGCCCGTGCCGACCGAAGGTGACTGGTTGCGCGAATCCCCTGCGGGTCTCAGGGTCTGGGAAAAAGTTGTTAGCGCGAGGGCACCGAATATAAATCCCAAGAGGGACAATTTCGCAAGTTTCATTACACTCCTCCGTCGAAATCAAACATGTTCACCGGGGTTGCAGGTTCTGGTTATGCCATAAACCACCCGGAACAGCGCACTTGGAGCAAGAGCTCCCAAAAACAGTGCGTAGATAATATTGAGAGTTACTATATATCAGCTAGCGAAAGAGGTAAAGAAAAAACAACAGCGCGTTTACCCGTTCGTAGCGATTTTCGTTTACCTTCCTCCGTCCTGGCTTCGATCAATAACTTAGCGGCCATCGGCCGCGAAGCAGTTAAGCTTTCCGATATCCCAGGATAGTCTCTCCCACGTCTATGTTTATATCTCGCAACCGCCCTTAAGTCAATGACTTATACTATAATACATTATTACGATGCAAGGTTGCGTCGGTAATCTTTCGTACCAAACGGCGTCGGCTGCAAAGCGAGCCGATCAGGCATAGATCCCTCTCATTCGAGTGTCATAGGCAACACGGTCGATCGCCAGCATGTACGCGGCCGTTCGTGAGTCTACATCATGCTTCTCCGCGTAATGGACCAACTCATTAAAACTCGCCACCATTTTGTCCTCGAGTCTGGCGTTTACCTCAGCCTCAGACCAAAAATAACCCATCCTGTCCTGTACCCATTCAAAGTATGAGACGGTGACGCCGCCGGCATTTGCCAGAATGTCGGGAATAACGAATATACCCTTATCGTGCAGGATCTTGTCGGCCTTCGGCGTTGTCGGGCCATTAGCGCCCTCGGCAAGTATCTTGCATCTGATACGGTCGGCATTCTCACTAGTGATCTGGTTCTCCGTGGCGCAAGGCGCTAAAACGTCACACTCGATCTCTAACAACGATTTGTTATCGACGAACTCAACGTCCGGGTAACCCTCCAACGTCTTATTACTATTCAGGTAATCCAAAACGTGCGGGATATTAAGGCCCTTTGGGTTATGGATGCCGCCGCCTACGTCGGAGATGGCGATCACCTTGTAGCCTTTCTCGTGCATCAATTGAGCACCAATGCCGCCAACGTTTCCCGACCCCTGGACGACGACAGTCGTATCCTCGGGTGTCAGGTTAAGGCGTTTGATCGCCTCGTTCACGGTAAACAAGACGCCCCTCCCGGTAGCCTCACGCCGTCCCAGAGAACCGCCTAACGCGACCGGTTTGCCCGTCACGACGGCCGTGACCGTATGACGCGAGTGCATGGAGAATGTATCCATGATCCACGCCATTGTTTGTTCGTTCGTGTTCATGTCCGGCGCCGGCACGTCCTTGTCCGGCCCGATGAAATCGATCAGCTCGGCGGTGTAACGCCGCGTCATGCGTTCGAGCTCGCCGATCGACATTTGATGCGGATCGCAGATGATGCCGCCTTTGCCGCCGCCAAAGGGAACATTGACGACAGCGCATTTCCACGTCATCCACGCCGAAAGCGCCTTGACCTCATCAAGCGAAACATCGGGAGCATAGCGAATGCCGCCCTTCGCCGGACCGCGGGCAAAATTGTGCTGTACCCGAAAGCCTTCAAAAACCTGAATATGCCCGGTATCCATTCGTACCGGAATGTAAACCTTGATCTCGCGCGAGGGCACACGCATCACCGCGTAGAGGTCCTCCTCGAGATCGAGCAACTTCGCAGCGCGGTCAAACCGTTCGCTCATCGCCTCGAATGGGTTCTTTTCATCGCTGCCGCGAAATCGTCGCATTTCGTCGGCCATCGGATTTGCCATTTCTCTTTATTCTCCAGTATCCAGAGCTTCCCGTCCAACAGTTATCCTGCCCGACGCATCTGAATTGAGGTTGTCGAAAGAATGTTGATCTTGAGGTTTGCTCATCATTTTGAGGAACGCTCTACAGCTTGGTTGTCCTCTTTGAGACGGCGAAGTTTTGGCCGCAACGGAAAAATCTTAACTTACCCATTTCGCCCTGCGCAAATGAGTCGCTCGCGAAAACAGACCGCGCGCTATCATTCTTTCTTCACCAAGTGAAAAAAAATTCTCCGACATCCATGTTTTTATTCTCGCTGCTATTGCTGCCGCTCTTGATAACTGCTTGTGCTCTGGCAGCGACCGCGCAAGATGACTCCAACGATCAGGCGATCGCTATCTTTAATCGGGGTCAGGACTTTCACGAAAAGGGCGACATCAAGGGTGCGATCGCTGAGTACGATAGGGCCCTTAAGATCCTGCCTGCATTTCCGGAGGCAGAGTATCAACGTGCACTTGCCGAGATATCTCTCCACGATCTAGATGAAGCCGAAGCGTCCCTGCGGCGGGCCGTGCAAAGCAGGCCGGATTGGTCGCTTGCCTGGGGAATGCTCGGTGACGTCCTGGTACGCAAATATTCGAATGCCCCCGATCCTGATCGCGCAGTCATCGCTAGCGACGCCAACGCCGCTCTCAGTCGAGCGATCGAACTGGACGCAGCGAACGTTCCGGCATATGCGGCGCTTGTGGACTTACAGTTAAATTGCAACGTAGATCCGGCAAAACTTCGCGAAACTCTTACGAAGATCAGGTCGCTGACCGATGGCAAGGCGAGTCCCGCAGCTTCGATGTGGACGGCTCGCTCGGCTCTCGAAAGACGCCTTGGCGATGAAGCGGCCGCAAAGGCGAGTATCGCCCGCGCCTTAACGTTTGACCCAAAGAACGCCGCCGCGATGTTCGCCGCTGCGAGCTTCGCCATCGATGGCGGCGACATTGGTCGTGCCAAAGCGATATGGGCTGAGCTTGCTACGCAAAAGAGCGTCGACCCCGACGCTCTTAATCTGTTAAACGCAAATATCGCCGCGGCCGAGGGCGCGTTCGATGAGGCTCTTAAACTCCTCGGCGAGATCAAACAGCCAACGGCTCAGGCTGTCGAACTAAAGGCAAAAATAACGACCGCACGTTCTCAGGATCCCGCCGATCTGGAAAAGCAGCTCGCCGCCGACCTAAAGAACGCCGCTG
The DNA here is from genome assembly GCA_035995005.1 of Pyrinomonadaceae bacterium. Classification (GTDB taxonomy): domain Bacteria; phylum Acidobacteriota; class Blastocatellia; order Pyrinomonadales; family Pyrinomonadaceae; genus OLB17. The sequence continues at coordinate 1,034 of DASYKW010000098.1, read as the reverse complement.
TTCTGGGACGTCTTTGTGCGATGTATCGCCGATCCGATCCGGCACGGGCACTCGACTACTGTCGCCGCGCATCAGAATCGGAGCCAAACAATATCCAACACGCAGTCGGCTTTGCTGCCGCGCTTGTTCAGGCGAAACAGTTCGGGCAAGCAGTGGTCCTGCTTCAAAGACTGATCGCCCTCGCTCCGGGAAATGCGACGCTTCACGCCAATCTCGCCACTGCTCTCTTCGAGCTAAAACGATATTCCGAGGCTCGGACAGAATTCGATTGGCTTGTTGCGGATCAGCCCTCTGCTGCGGCCCCGTATTTTTTCTTGGGAATTATTCACGACAGATCGACGGAATTTGTTGACTCGCTTGCCGCTTATGAGCAATATTTGAAACTTGCAGATCCCGTGGCGAATAAAGATGAGATCGACAAGGTCAATCTGAGACTTCCGGCTCTGCGGACGCTCGTAAAAAAAGCCAAAGGAAAGAAAAGCGGATCATGAGTCCCAAGTGACCATCGGAGAAACCACAACGTCGAGGAAATACAGGTTGCGACCGCGGCCGATCTTGTTCCTCGTGTGGAGTGCGTTGCTTCTGGTGACCTTTTACTCGTCACAAGTCGCAGCACAAGACGACGATGAGATAGACGCCCCGCCGCCGCTTAAGATCATCCCAAAAAATGACAGCTCGCAGTTATCTGCGGAGAGCGATGCCAAGGACCGCACGCGGTTGTCCTTGACGCTAATGGATTCGCATGTAGCGACCGTGGAGAGGCTCGCGACTGGTCACGAGTTTGACCTCGCCATTCGCGAACTCGGTTCCTTCGAGGCATTGATGGACGACAGTGTTGGCTATCTGGAGCAAAAAGACTCATCGAAAGGTCGCACGCTCGATGCCTTCAAGAGACTGGAGATGGGCCTGCGCTCGTTCATGCCGCGTATTGAGACCGTCCGCCGACTGCTCCCCTTGAGATTCGATACATACGTACGAAGGTTGATGAAAGGCTTGCGTGACGCTCGCGCCAAAGCCGTGGATCCAATGTTCAG
>DASYKW010000097.1:0-4359 GCA_035995005.1 Pyrinomonadaceae bacterium | reverse complement strand
CGAATTTCATGCGCTAATTCTACTCCTAGACTTCTGTGAGCTAAACGAATTCGGCACTTAGCTTGTTTCAATAATAAAATCTGAGTCTCTGACTGTCAAGTTTGATTTTACGGCGCTTTGACCTAAAAGGACCGTTTTCGAGTGACACTGTGGCAATTGTCGGTTATATTGTTGAAGCACTTTCTCGCATATAAATGAATATTTTCCGGGAGATCCTGTGGCCGCTGGTCGCCGTTCTGGCAGCCTTTGTAGTGGGCGGGATCATCATTCTGCTCATCGGCGACAACCCTTTCACGGCTTTTGGCCTGCTGCTGTCAAATTCGTTTGGCTCGGGAAAGGACGTCGGGTGGACGCTGTTTTACGCCACGCCGCTGATCTTTACGGGTCTCGCCGTGATGGTCGCCTTCCGGTGCGGACTGCTGAATATTGGAGCTGAGGGCCAGCTCTACGTCGCCGCATTTGCGACTACGTGGGTCGGCATCAAGTTTGGCGGAACGATCGTCAACATATTTGGCAAGGAAGAGAACTGGTCGTGGACGAGCCTGCCGTGGTATGTGCTCGTGCCAATGTGTATCGCAACGGCGGTCATCGCGGGCGGCATTTGGGGAGCGATACCCGGCATTCTGCGGGCGAAGTTTGGCTCGCATGAGGTGATCAATACGATCATGCTCAACTTTGTCGGTATCGCTTTGGTCAGTTATTTCACGCAGTACTATTACAAGATCCCGGGCGACGCGATCATGCAGACGGCCGAGATCGGCAAGGCCGCATGGATACCGCAGCTCAACGAGTTTCTGCCGTTCATTCCAAAGGACGTCCCGCTCAGTCTGGCATTCCCGCTCGCGATCCTGATGTGCTTTCTCGTTTGGGTCTTCCTCTGGAAGACGAAATGGGGCTACGAGCTGCGTGCGACCGGACAGAACGCCTCCGCTGCCGAGTATGGCGGCATCAATCCAAAGAAGCAGATCATCCTGGCGATGACGCTATCAGGCTCGCTGGCCGGCATGGTCGCGATCGGCGAGGTACTCGGCAACCGGCATAACTATTACGACGCATTCTCGGCCGAATGGGGATTCTGGGGAATTGCCGTAGCTTTGCTTGGACGGAACCATCCGCTCGGTGTCTTTATCGCTGCGTTGTTCTTTGGCGTGCTCATGCGGGGCCAGATATTTGTCGATGCATTTACGCCGCATGTCTCTAAGGACATGGGCCAGGTGCTGCTCGCGATAATCATCCTGTTTGTCGCGTGCCTGCAGATGTACTCGATGCGGAGGAGGATCGTTAAAGGAACGGTATGAGAGATCTTTTCAACATCGCTCTCCTTTTCTCGGCGATCCGACTGGCGACGCCGCTGATCTACGCGGCATTGGGCGGCCTGTTTTCCGAACGCGCGGGAGTTATCAATATCGCTCTCGAGGGCCTGATGCTGGCCGGTGCGTTTACGGCGGCTGTAGCGACATATGAGCTTCACAATCCGTATCTTGGCCTGCTCTGCGGAATGGGTGCGGGTGCGGTGCTGGCCTTTATCTACGCTCTCGCCACGATCAAATTTCAGGCAGATCAGGTCGTCGCGGGAATGGCCATCAACTTCCTGATGATCGGCCTGCCGGCACTGATCAGCGGAGCGGTCTACGACTCGTCAGGCTCGACGCCGCAGATCGATAAAGCGTGGCAGATGCCTAACTTTTACAACAACATATCCATCGCGTCGATCATTGTCTTTCTACTTGTGCCGATCGTTTGGTACGTCTTGTATAAAACACCTTTTGGCCTGCGCCTGCGGGCGGTCGGTGAGAATCCCGAGGCCGCCGATGCGGCCGGCGTTAATGTCCTGCGGCTGCGGTACATCGCGGTCACGATCTCAGGCGTATTGGCAGCGGCGGGCGGAGCGTATCTTTCTACCGGACAGAGTTCGCTCTTCACGCGCAATATGACGGCGGGCCGCGGCTTTATCGCACTCGCTGCTCTGATCCTCTCCAAATGGCGGCCCGTTCCGGTGCTGATCGCGTGTCTTTTCTTTGGTTTTACCGAGGCTCTCGCCATTCAAATGCAGGGCGTCTTTAAGATGCCCTCGGGCGAGGACGTGCCGGTACAGTTTATCCAGATGATCCCGTACGTGCTCACGATAATCGTGCTCGCGGGCTTTATCGGGCTGTCGCGTGCACCGAAGGCGTTGGGGATCCCATACCGAAAGGAAAGCTAAAAAGCCTTATAAACTAAGCACATCGCCGATCGTCAACAAACCGTCAGCGGTGTGCTAATCTTTTCTCTACCGGTTTTATGAGTTACGAAAAGGCCGCGGCAGCGGCCGATTTTATTAGGAGCAAATTTACGGGCGACGTGCGGACAGCGGTCGTGCTCGGCAGCGGCTTGGGCGCGTTTGCGCAAGAGGTCGAGAATGCCGTTAACGTTCCCTATTCGGACATCCCGGGCTTTGTCCGCTCCACTGTCGAGGGACACGCGGGGCAGCTTGTCTTTGGCGAGATCGAGGGGCAGACGGTGGTCGCCCAGCAGGGACGCTTTCATTATTACGAGGGCTACGACATGGAGCAGGTCACGCTGCCTGTGCGGACCTTTGGGATCATGGGCGTTAAGAATCTGATCCTGACCAACGCCGCCGGCAGCCTCGACAGCGATATGCAGCCCGGAAGCCTGATGCTCCTGTCGGACCATCTCAATTGCTTTTTTACAAATCCTTTGCTCGGACCCAACGAGGATCGATACGGGCCGCGTTTCCCCGATATGAGCGAGGTCTATGATCGTGAGTTTCAAAGCATCGCTCACGAAGAGGCCGAGGCGATCGCGAATGAGAGATTTGATAAGGGCCTCGACGCCAAGCGGACCGATTTTCTCCACCGCGGGATATACTGCGGCCTGTCGGGACCGACCTACGAGACGCCCGCCGAGGTGCGAATGTACCGGCTCTGGGGCGCCGACGCAGTCGGGATGTCGACCGTTCCCGAGGCGATCGCAGCACGTCATCAGGGAATGCGAACGCTCGGCATCTCATGCATAACAAATCTCGCCGCTGGGATGACGGAGGGCGAGATCGACCACTCGCATGTAATGGAAACCGGTGCCCGGGCGGCTGAAGTATTTGGCGAATTGCTTCGCAGGGTCATAAAACGCATATGATCATCGGCATTTGCGGAGGCACGGGCTCCGGAAAGACAACCATCGCCCGCAAGATCGTCGAGGCCGTCGGAGCCTCGAATGTCGTCCTCGTCGAGCAGGATTCCTATTACCGGAATTTGGCGGATATGCCGCTCGATGAGCGGCACCAGGCAAACTTCGACCATCCGGATTCTCTCGACAGCGATATGCTGGTGAATCACATCCTGCGGCTTAAGCAGGGTCTGTCGGCCGAGATGCCGATGTACGATTTTAAGACGCACACGCGGACCGATACCATCGAGATCATCGAACCGCGGCCTGTGGTCATCGTCGAGGGGATTTTGATATTCGCCGAGGCGCGAGTGCTCGATCTGCTGGATGTTCGCGTTTTTGTAGACACGCCTGACGACGTGCGGCTCATCAGAAGGCTGAAGCGCGACCACGAGGAGCGAGGGCGAACATATGAGCACACGATGGACCAGTACATGCGCACCATCCGGCCGATGCATTTTGAATTTGTCGAGCCGTCCAAAAGGCATGCCGATGTGATTATTCCCGAGGGCGCTCAAACGGGCGTCAGCGTGGAATTCCTCTGCAGCCTCGTGCGTGAGAAATTAGTTAAAGAAAAGGAAGTACAGCATTAGAAATGGCACATAGTGATCAGGAATTGATCGACGCGGCGACCGCGGTCCGCGAGAATTCGTACGCTCCCTTCTCAAAGTTCAAGGTTGGCTCCGCACTTGAAACCGACGACGGCGAGATCATCGTCGGCAGCAACGTCGAATCGGCGAGCTACGGCCTCACCGTCTGCGCCGAACGCGTCGCCGTTTGGAACGCCATCTCGCAGGGCAAACGGAAGATCAAAAGGATCGCGGTCGTCGCCGACACCCAAAACCTAACGCCGCCGTGCGGCGTATGTCGTCAGATCATCTGGGAATTTGGCGGCGATATTCCCGTGATATTCGCAAACCTAAACGGCAAGGTCGAGACGGTCCAGATGCGCGACCTGTTGCCACGAGCCTTTGACACCAAGTTCCTCGAATAGTGATCTCTGATCAGGTTGACCTGCAGAGATCTCAGTTCGAGAGCAGAGATCCCTCATGCTCGCGACACTGTTTCTGATCGGGTCGGCGGTTCTCGGCACGTGCCTGGTACGTCGCGTGCTGCATGGCCTTGTCGGACTGTGCGAGCAGATATTGTGGGGAGTGGTCTCGGGTTGGATGCTCGGGGCCCTTGTTGCGTACG
>DASYKW010000096.1:0-3168 GCA_035995005.1 Pyrinomonadaceae bacterium | reverse complement strand
ATGGGGTTTCATATACGTGTCCGCCTCGATGAATGGGATCGAGTCGCGCAAGCGTCGATAGATCTCGCGGGTGCCGACGCCGAGTTGTAGCTTGCCGCCGTTCCTCCTAAACCTAAAATCGATACCCTGCGCGGCACACAGCAGTTCCAGACTCAGAATGATCTCGAGATTTGCGGCGATCTGACGGAGCTTTAGCCCGGCCGTCATTCCCATCGAGACGTGGTCCTCGACATTCGCCGAACTAGGGATCGTATCGACGCTCGCGGGATGCGAAAGAATCTTATTCTCCGTGCAGAGAGCGGCAGCAGTGTATTGCACGATCATAAAGCCGGAATTTAGGCCGCCGTGCTCCGTGAGGAATGGCGGCAAAGCGTGTTCGTTCGAGGCCTCGTCCGTGAGCCGCATGATGCGCCGTTCAGAGATGTTGCCGAGCTCAGACAAAGCTATCGACAAGTAATCGAACGCCAGCGCCAGCGGCTCACCATGAAAGTTTCCACCGCTGATAACATCGATCGAGCCGTCGTCGTTGATGAAGATCAGCGGATTATCCGTAACTGAATTCAGCTCGAGTTTCAGCAGCCACTCGGCATATGCGACCGCGTCAAAACACGCTCCATGCACCTGCGGCATGCAGCGAAGCGTGTAGGCGTCCTGGACGTTTGCCGGGTCAAAGTCTCGTACGAGCTCGCTCTCGGCAAGGATCTCGCGGAGGTTGGCGGCACATTCGATCTGACGCGGATGCGGCCTGAGCGCGTGTATGCGCTCGTCAAAGGCGGAGACCGTCCCGTGCAAGGCCTCTAGACTCAGGCAGCCGCTCACGTCGGCAAGCTCGGCGAGCTTACGAGCCTTTGCGGTTTGCAGGACGCCAACCGCCGTCATCACGGTCGTTCCGTTGGTGATCGCCAGGCCCTCTTTCGCTGCAAGCGTTACAGGTAAGAGACCGGCGCGTTTTAAGGCCTCCGCCCCGGCCAAGATCTCGCCGTTAAAGTCCGCCTCGCCTTCGCCTATTAGCACACAGCCAAAGTGTGCAAGTGGGGCGAGATCGCCGCTGGCGCCGAGACTTCCCTTTTCAGGAATTACCGGATGAACGCCGCAATTCAGACACTCTATTATCAGCTCGAGCGTCGCCACGCGAATGCCCGAGAAACCACGCGCCAGCGTATTCGCGCGGATGAGCATGATCGCCCTCACCGTCGCCGTGTCAAATGGATCACCGACGCCTACCGCATGACTTAGGACGATATTCTTTTGAAGGAGAGCCGCCTCGTCCGGGCTGATGATCTTGTCCTTGAATGCCCCAAATCCGGTCGTTATGCCGTAAGCGATCTCGCCGCGATCGAGCAGTGTTTGTACAGCGTCGGCACACTTTTGCACGCGCTCGCGGGCCGTTTCGCTCAGGATCACGCGCGGCTCGCCGGGCGTGCCGTGGGCAACCGCACAAACTTGATCGAAAGTCAGATTCTCGCCATCGATGAGGATCTCGGTGGGCATAAAGTTGAGGAGATTATTACACAATCTGCACGCCTTTTGAGAAGGCGTGAGTTACGAGATTGCCGCCAAATTCCTGCACGACTTGGCGATAGTCGGCTGTGTCTAGGATAACGATGTCCGCTTGTTTGCCGATTTCGATCGAACCCACCTTGGCACCCATGCCGATCGCATGAGCCGCGTTGATCGTTGTCGCGTTAACGCACTCTGCCGGCTGCAGCTTTTGGTACCTCGCAGCGATCGCCATCGCCATCGGCTGTGAAGGGCACGGTGCTGAGCCTGGATTGAAATCGGTGGAGACGGCAACGGCACAACCTTGGTCAATGAGTTTGCGTGCGTTAGCGAATTCCGTCTTTCCGCCGCTGAAATTCTCCGTAGGGATCACCGCGCCAACCGTGTCACTCGCGGCCAGCAGCCCGATCTCCTCGTCCGAGATCGCGTCGAGATGATCGATCGATGTCGCACGCATATCGATAGCAAGACGGCTGCCGCCGAGATTTGTGAATTGGTCCACGTGCGCCTTCAGCTTAAAGCCCAGGCTCTTGGCGGTCTCGAGGATCTTCTTCGTCTGCTGTAGCGCGAAGGCCCCCTTTTCACAAAATACATCGCAGAAGAATGGCGCCTTACCGTAAAAGCTCGATGCGACAAACCATTTCCACGCAGCCGAGAGCATGGTGTCGCAGATCAGGTTGACGTATTTCTCGGAATTTCCGTTGTACTCCGGTGGCACTGCATGAGCAGCGAGAAAAGTAGGAACGATCGTCATCGGATGCGTCTTGTCGAGCTGCTCGATGACCGCGAGCATCTTCAGCTCTGTGTCAGTGTCGAGTCCGTAGCCGGTCTTTATTTCGCACGTCGTCGTACCGCAGGCAACCATCTTGTCGAGCTGCTTCCGGCCGAGGGCGACGAGTTGCTCAATCGAGGCCGCTCGCGTCGCCTTCACCGTCGAGTTGATCCCGCCGCCAGCCGCGAGAATGTCCAGGTATTCTGCGCCCTTGATCTTCAGCTCAAATTCATCCAGCCTGTCGCCTGCAAAAACGATATGCGTGTGCGGATCGACGAATCCCGGCATCACGACGTTGCCGCCCGCATCGACCATCTCCGACGCGACAAACTGCCGCAGCACATCCATCGAAGACCCGACGCCAACGACCTTACCGCCCGACATTGCGACAGCTCCATCCACGATGATGCCGACATCTAGCATGTCGGCTCCGCGCTTCGGTTTGTCGCCGGATGCACAGGTCAAAAGCTGTCCGGCGTTGTGAATGATCAGGTCTGCGTCCATTCGTTAGGATACTAGCATGGAGCCCCGACACCGGTTAATCGGTTGTTGACACGAGCCGCGTCTCGCGACAATAATCGCTCAACTTCTAAACCATTCGGAGGAAAAATATGAGCCAACCTGCACCTGGAGTAACTCCAGACCTTTTCTGGCAGACGATGACGGCGTTTCAAGCTTCCGCGGTCCTAAAGGCCGCGGTCGACCTCGAGATCTTTACAAAGATCGGCGAGGGCAACACGACCGCGGCGGAGATCGCTCGGGCAGCCGGCGCAGCCGAGCGGGGCGTACGGATCCTCTGCGACTCATTGACGACGATAGGATTTCTGACCAAGAGCGGCGACGGGTACGCGCTCACGGAGTCGACCGCGGCGTTTCTCGACAAACGCTCGCCTGCG
>DASYKW010000095.1:0-39674 GCA_035995005.1 Pyrinomonadaceae bacterium | reverse complement strand
ACTCGGCCGTCGGCTCAAAGCGCGCGTTCGCCTTCTCCTCATCTTCAATGGCCCGAGCGGCGGACTCCTCTGCGCGGCTGCGAAGCTCCTCGGCCCTGCGCTTGATGTCCTCGTCGTCGGGAACGAGCTTATACTCCTCCTCGGCGATCTCGGCCTCTATCTCGTCAAATTCGGCGTATAACCGAGCGACGCCCATTGTATATTTCGCCTCAAACTGCTCCAGTGTCGCGCGCAGGTCGGCCATCGCTTCCTCAGCGTCCGCAAGGCGGTCCTTAAGCCGCTCAAGAATGCGGTGCTTTTTGGCGAGCTCTGTTTCTTCGGGAGTCACTACGAGTAGAGATTCATCGGGCGAGTAAGCAGATCGATCGGATCATCAATGCTGAGGGCCTCGCGGACAAAATACGGCTCGCCAGCGGCGACGCCGATCAGCGAGCCAAAATAACGCGAGCGGTTCTCAAGCTCGTCGAGGAAACCCTTGTCCGTCAGACGCGTCTCGGGCTCCTTGGAATTCGGGTCGTAGAATTGCGACGCATGGGCGCGGATCGCAGCCATCTTCTCTTCTAAAAAGTCCGAGATATCGACGACAAACGACGGCTGCAGACGCCGCGAAAAGATATTATGAGCGACATTTGGGACCGGGATCTTTTCGCCGCCTGTTTCGGGATCGTAGCCGCGCATGCTCGCAAGGCGGGCTGACTCGCGAACGAGATGAGCGATGTGGTCGTGATCGGGATGCGGATCCTCGGCCTGATGCGTGACGATGATGCGCGGCTTTAGCCGGCGAAGCACGCGCACCAGCTTTGTCCGTTCGTCATCCGTCACAAAGACATGACCGTCCGGCAGGCCGAGATTCTCGCGAACGTCGAGCTTGAGGATCCTGGCAGCATCTTCCGCTTCTTTGGCGCGGCCCTCGACAGTTCCGCGTGTGCCCATCTCGCCGCGCGTGATATCGAGAGCACCGGTTTTGTAACCAAGGTGCTTCATCTTGAGCAGCGTGCCGCCGACGGCAAGCTCGACGTCATCGGGATGGGCAAAGATAGCGAGAATGTCGACGTTGTCCACGGCTCCAATTTATCATAACGAGTTAAACAGGATGGGCAGGATAAACAGATAGTTTTTATCCTGCCTATCATGTCCATCCTGTTATTATTTTGACCATGCGCCTTGTTGTGCTTGGGTCCGGTTCGACCGTTCCGCATCCCCGGCGGACAAGCTCGGCGTATTGGCTCGAGACCACCGGCGGCAATATCCTGCTCGACTGCTCGGCTACGGCACCGTCACGAATGGCCGCTTGCGGCGTCGATTGGCCAAACCTCGACGCGATCTGGATCTCGCACTTTCACATGGACCATGTCGGCGGCCTAGGGCCTCTTTTTGCCGGCCTAAAGCACGCACCGCAGATCAAGGATCGGACGAAGGCTCTCACTATCTATGGTCCCGAGGGAACTGAGAAACTATTTGATGGGATCAGCTCGGTGCGTGATTACAGGCTGCGGGAGCAACCGTTTCCGGTTGGGGTCGTCGAGATCGAAGAGCTAACGCCTTTCGAGATCGTGCCCGGCGTCGAAGCGGTTGCGATGAGCACACCGCATACGCCTGAGAGCCACGCGATACACATTCGCGACGGCGAGACTACACTGATGTACTCGGCGGACACAGGCTTTGACGAAAAGATCGCGACCTTTGGCAATGGCGTCGATCTGATCATGCTCGAATGCACCTTCCTTCGCGAAAAGCCCAGTGAAAAACACCTCACCCTAGCCGAGGCGATCCACCTGATCCGCAAGGCAAAGCCCAAGCGAGCGATGCTAACGCACTTCTATCCCGAGTGGGACGATGTCGATTTTCCGAAGGAAGTTGAGCGGCTGTCGCCGATGTGCGAGGTGATCGAGGCGGAGGATGGGCTGACAATAGAGTTCTAGGAACCGACACTGCGTTTGGCGATATCCATGAGGTCGGTCGGCATCCATTTATCGATGACCTTGTCCTCGGCCTCAGCGATACGGGCGGTGCGGTTGCGCCAGTCTTTAGTGGGATCGTCCTCACGGCCGGACTGTTTTGGATAATTCTCGACCTGCTCGAGGCTAATGACGATGCCGAGGGCGATATCGTTCCAATCCTCGTTCTGGATGCCGCGCAGCACGACGGGCAGACCGGATGTCCAATCTTCCTCCGGGACTATGTTGTCGTACTCGGGGATCGTGAGCTGAGCTGTCGACGGAAAGGCCCCGCCGCTAAATTCACTCTCGATCTGCTTTCGCAGGTCCTTGAGATCGCCATTTGGGTTGGCGGACCGCATCGCGAGAGCGCGGCGAAAGATATCGGAAACTGTCGGTTGATCGGCCATATTTGAAATCTCAGATTAGCATAGTCTCGCGGCTTTGTTCACCAACCTAACCCTTGATAAAGGGCATCTGAACGGATAGTCTTCAGTAACCAGAGGAATGGCCATGAAAACGCTTTTTGCCATAACGTTAACGCTCATCTCGTTCACATTCGCGATCGCTCAGAACGAGCAGTCGCCGATCGTGGAGAAGGACATTGCGTATAAAGATTGGACCTACAAAAACTCGCGGACTGGCGAGGACACGCACCTTCGCGACCTGATCAAAGGCAAAAAGCTGGCGATCGTCATCTATTACGCTCCTTGGTGCCATAACTGGCAGCACGACGCGCCGATGGTCGAGCGACTGTATGAGAAATACAAGGCCGCCGGGCTCGAAGTCGTGGCGGTCAGCGAATACGACCTGTTATCTAATACCAAGGCGAATCTGGATCAATTTAAGATCACTTTCCCGGCGGTTTACGAGTCCGAATCACGCAACGATAAGCAGACCACGTCGCACTATAACTACCGCAAGAGCACGGGCGACAGCCGCGGCTGGGGCTCGCCGTATTATGTTTTCCTGAGCCCGGCAAACCTCGAGAAAAAGGGCGATGTCCTCACTAAAAAGACGTTCGTGATAAATGGTGAAATGATCGACGTCGAGGGTGAGAAATTCATCCGCGAGCATCTCGGTTTGCCCGCCGAGACCTTAAAACCGACGGTCGCAGCGAATGGACAGATCGAGGTCTGCGATCCGGCAAAGCCATCAACGCCCGCACTTAAGAAGCCTTAGCTGAAAGTAAAACGGAAATTGAAAAATCCAAAACCGAGAGTCTCGGTTTTGGATTTTTTATCTCGTTTTCGCTTTTTCTACCGAGGCAGTGCCGCCAGAGCATCCGTCAGTTTTTTGACGACTTCTCGCAGAGGGTCCTTCGCGGCGACGAATTGTCCCGCGGCGGTCGAATCCTCCGACTTCGCCGCGAGATCGGCGATCCCCTCAAGCGTCGGAAGGTATTTTTGAAGCGTTGCCGTGGTGCGGAATGCAGACTCGAGTTTGTTGAGGGCGTCGCCGATGCCGTGAACCGATTCCACAAGCCGGGCCTTAGCTCGGTCGATACCTTGCGACGTCTCAGGTTTTAGCTTACCTGCCTTCTGATCTGCTACTGCCGTCTCAAGTGAGGCAGCGATCGGTCCCAACTTGGTGAGAAAATCGTTGACGTTAGAGAGCTGGATATCGACCTTCTCTCTCGCGGCTCGGACCTCAAGGGGCGGGACGAGCTTTGTGGTCGACGTCGCAGCGGGCTTTCGGGAGGAAGTCCGGCGCGTAGTCCTTCGCTGGGCAGACGTCGAAGCGCCAAAAAGAGCAAGTAAACAAAGGCCTAAGGCCAACGATCGAAACGATCCCATTCCGCGGTCCTCCTGTTCAAACCCAAGCAAAAATCTTATCATAGTGAGTAATGCACCAGCGGTATTTAGAGGTCCGCAGGCTTGGCCGCGTTGGATACGAACGTGCCCTCGGCCTGCAAAAGGAGCTTGAGCAAGAGGTCATCGACCGCCGCGAGAATGACTACTTGCTGCTGCTCGAGCATCCTCACACGTACACGCTTGGCCGTCGTGCTAAGACCGATGGCGTGCTCGCGACCGCTGAGTTGCTGAAGACTCTCGATGTTGAAGTTTTTGAGACGAATCGCGGTGGACGTATCACGTATCACGGGCTCGGACAGATCGTCGGCTATCCGGTGATCAGCCTCTCGCCGGACCGCGAGGACGTGCACAGGTATGTTCGCGATCTCGAGGAGGTGCTAATTCGCACGATGGCCGATTTTGGCATCGATGCATTTCGCATCGAGGGGCTGACCGGCGTCCACACAGTGGAGGGAAAGGTAGCGGCGATCGGCGTTCATATCAAACGCTGGGTCACAACCCATGGATTTGCGCTCAACGTGAACACCGATCTCAGTTATTACAACTGGATCATCGCCTGCGAGGGCGAGCCGGTAACATCGATGGAGCGGCTGCGCGGCCGCGAGGTCGATATGGCGGAGGTCGAGGACAGGCTAGAAGCGAACTTCAAGGCCGTATTCGGGTATGGGCAACAACCGACCGTGGCGGCCAAGGCAGAGACCAGAGCGGTAGAGATGGTGTCTGACCTTGCGTAGGGTCGGCGTGTCGTGGGTCGGTCTGACAGTGGGTAAGGAGTATCTATGAAGACAATTAGTTTAGCCATTCTTCTTTTTTCCATAGCGATATTTGCTGCCTGTGGGGGAGCCACGGGCAATAATCAAAACACTAGTGCGACCAATACGGCTGTACCTGAGTTCCAAAAACTCTCGATGGTCGACACCCCGCAAAAGATCCAGGACCTGATGAAAGCGCGAGGAGACCAGGACAAAGCTAAGCCCATCATCAAGATCATCGAACCCAAAGCCGATGCCGAGCTAATGAGCTCGACCGTCAAGGTAAAGCTCGAGATCTCGGGCGATCTCAAGGGCTATAAGCCGGGGATGAATGAGGAAACCCACGCCGGTAACCACATCCACGTAATACTCGACAACCAGCCATACGAGGCCTACTACAACCTTGATCAGGAGCTTGAGCTGAGAAATGTGACAGATGGGGCACATACGCTACGCGTTTTTCCGTCGCGGCCTTGGCATGAGAGCTTCAAAAATGATGGGGCGTTTCAGATGGTGAAATTTACCGTCAAGAGTGGCGGGGCGGACCCGGCGAAGCCGACGACGAGTAACGGCAACACCGTGGCAAATGCGAATGCAGCTGCTACGCCCGAGGTCAAAGAAATGAAGGAAAGCAGTGCCGGGGCGGTCGACCCCACCAAGCCATTGCTGACCTATAGCCGGCCGAAGGGTGAGTACAAGGGTGACGACGCCAAAGTTGTCATGATCGATTTCTGGCTGATGAATGCGAAGTTAAAAGGCAACGGAGGCGAGTTTCGCGTGAGTTACTCGGTTGATGGTGGCCAACCTGAGTTTGCGGATTATTGGGGTCCCATCTTTCTTGAAGGATGGGTTCCCGGCAAACATACTGTCAAACTCGAACTCGTCGACAAGGACGGTAAGGTGGTCGACAACGGCGGGTATAACTCAACCACGCGAGAGATCACGATCACAAAATGAGGCCGGTCATTTCTTTTGGCAGCCTCCCTCCACCTAAAGGTAGGTGCATTTCATAAATATATGCGAAGAGAGACGACATCGTGGTTTAGCAACAATCTCGACATGGATATGCCGCTTGTGGCCTATGGTCACGCAGGTTATCCGCTGCTGATGTTCCCGACGGCAGCAGCAGACTATCTTGAGTACGAGCGGTTTCACCTGGTGGATGCCATAGAACCGCTGATCGAGGCAGGAAAAATTCGCGCCTATTCGATCAACTCGGTCAACAAATACAGCCTGCTCAATAAAGAATCACATCCCGGCTGGAAGGTCGAGATGCTTGCCCGCTACGACCGCTATGTTGTGGACGAGGTACTGCCTCTCATCCGAAATGAATGCGGCCCGGACGCGAGGCCTTTGACAACGGGAGCGAGCCTCGGCGCCTTTCTCGCGGCGAACACATACTTTAAGCACTCGGACCTGTTTCGCGGGACGATCGCGATGAGCGGCAGCTACGATATCTACAATTATCTCGAGAGCTACTTCGACGAAAACGTCTATTACAACAATCCGGCGATGTACCTGCCGAAGCTCGATGACGACTATCACTTGCCGCGTCTTCGCCAGGCGGATTCGATCGTCATCGTGACCGGACAAGGCAATTACGAAGCCCCGGACCGCAGCCGTGAGCTCTCGACCATTCTTCACTCAAAAGGCATCCCGCACATGCTCGAAATGTGGGGCCATGACGTCGGTCATGACTGGCCGTGGTGGAGGAAGATGCTACCGTATTATCTCGGAAGATTTCTTGAAGGATGAACAAAAAGGACGCTCGGGTGAGCGTCCTTTCTCATGTTATCCATCTCCTTTTTTCCCTTTACGCTTCTCGCCCTCTGGAACCTGCGGCTTCGGCTTGGGTTCCGGGGTTGAACGCGGTTCGATCGGTTTTACGACGATCGGTTTTTCGATCGGCGTATCGGTCTTCGTACCCGGGTTATCCGACGGATTGTCGGGCAGCGGCTTGTCTTCGCCGGGGATCGGTGCGGATGGGTCGATCTTGGTTCCGGGGGTGAACATCACGCCGGTCTTGCGGCCCGCGATGTCCGCCTCGTCAAGTTTCTCCAGCTCCTCGCGTTTGCGCAGCTCGGCCTCGCGCTTGATGTCACTCGGCATCGCCGGCGTCGGATAGAAATGCTCGATCGGCTTGCCCTTCATAAACGGCACCATAAAGGCGTTGAAGTATGGAATGGCGCTGTGGCCGGTCATGTTGGCCCCGAGGTTTTCCTTTCTGGCGGGGTTGCCCATCCATGTGCCGCAAACGTAGGTAGGCGTGTAGCCAATGAACCAGACGTCCGTGTGATCGTTGACGGTGCCGGTCTTGGCGCCGATCGGCTGGCCGCTGGCGCTTGCACCGGAGCCCGTACCGCCGTTGACGACGCCACGCATCATGTCGACCATGGTCCCGGCGACGTATTCGCTTATGACCTTTGAGCTGGAATTGTCAGACTCCTCGAGCAGGCTGCCGTCGCGGTTGTAGACCTTGCGGATGAGGTGCGGCGCCATGCGGATGCCCTTGTTCGGGAAAACAGCGTATGCACCGACCATCTCCTGCAGCGAAACTTCGCTGGCCCCGAGCGCGGAGGGCAGGCTCGGTGCCATGGGATTTGTGATGCCAAATCGCCGCACCATCTGCGCCGCGGCCTGGATGCCGACCAGCTCCATGAGATGGACCGCACCGATGTTCATCGATTTTTGGAGCATCGTTTTCATCGGCATGTTGGGGCAACTCGTGCTGCCGTCGTAATTGTGCGGCTGCCAGCCGCCGCGTTGAATCGGCGCACCGCTGACGATAGAGTCCGGCGTCATCCCGGCCTCGACTGCCGTCGTATAGATAAAGGGCTTGTATGTTGACCCCGTTTGCCGCAGGCCCTGCGTCGCGTTATTAAATTTGTTGGTGTGAAAATCGTACCCGCCGACCATCGCCACGATCTCGCCCGTGTGAGCGTTCTCGACCATCATCGCGGCCTGGATCTCGGGCACCTGCTCGAGCTGAACGGTCAGCGTCTGATGCTCTTTGTCGACGCCCTTTATAAGGAACTCCGCGAGGAAGCCTGGCTTTAGCTCGTCTTTTGGACGCTTTCCACTGCGGCCCATATCGCCCGCGTGCACGACCGCCTTATAACGGCCAAAGCGCACTCCAACCTCGTCGGCCCCGGGACTGGCCTTCATCACAAGACCTTTGATGTACTCGCCTTCCCTATATTCGTCACCAAACCAGTCGGCGTGTTTGAAGCTGTTAAGCGTCTTATCGATCTCCTTAGGATCGGTTATCGGATTGTCGTCGTCATCCACAAGCACGTTCTGATAGTCGGAGCGCCACCGTCGGCCCCGGTCAAAATCGCGAAGCTTCTGGCGGATATCCTGCGTTGCGATCTTTTGTGCGTCGACGTTGATGGTCGAATACACCTTCAGTCCGCCCTGGGCGACGCGTGTTGTGTATTTTTCCTCAAGATACTTACGGATCTCTTCAACAGGGTAATCCCAGGCCGTGGATTTCGGCTGTGACTGGTAATACGCTGTCGAGGCGAGCAGGACAGGCTTGGCCTTGGCGGCATCGATCTCCGACTGCGAATACCGCTCCGGGAAATACTTAGCCATCTGGTCGAGGACAATGTCACGGCGAGCCTTCGCCTTGTCCATGCTGCGTGTAGGCGAATACTCAGGCGACTTTGGAATTGCGGCGAGCAGAGCCGCCTCCTCAAGGCTTAGGTCTTTGAGCGACTTGCCAAAGTATGTGCGCGATCCCGCCTCAAACCCATATGCCCCAGCCCCCAGAAATACATAATTCATGTACATCTCGAGGATCTGGTTCTTTGTATAAAGCCGCTCGATCTGCAGCGCGACGGCCCACTCATTGACCTTGCGGGAATAGGTCTGATCCTTATAAAGAAAAAGATTCTTGGCGAGCTGCTGAGTGATCGTTGACGCACCCTCGGTCTTGCCGGTTGTAATGTTTTTTAGAACGGCGCCGACGATGCGATACGGATCGATACCGATGTGGTCGCGATAGCGATAATCCTCGATCGCGAGCAGGGCATCCGTCACCTTGTCTGGTACGTCCTCGATCTTGATAGGGATGCGCTTTTCAATGGCAAATTCCGCAAGGACCGTCTCGCCGTCGTCGGCATAGATCGTCGTCACCTGGGGCGGGCGATAGGTCGCGAGGGCCGAGACCTCGACCGAGTAGCGCGAGTTATTTAGGTAATACGATGCAATGACGCCTGTCAGCGCTCCGGCCGACAATGCGAGCACAAGCGCCGCCGCCCAAAACACGAGCCCAGAACTCAACCCACGTGAGCCAGCCTCGGGAAATGTTCTTAATCTTTCTACTTCTACAGCCACGGTTATCTTGATCCCCTAATTAACGAAACGGCGCAATTTTACGCTTACAACGAATCCTATCGCAACAAATGTCGACAGGATAGCCGACAATCCGGCGCTCATCAGCGGCAGCGGCACGCCGATCACGGGCAGCATTCCGAGCGCCATGCCGGCGTTCATAAAGATCTGAAACACCATCGCGCAGACGATCGACATTATTACCAGCATGCCTGCGCGGTCGGTGGCCTCGCGAGCTCCCGCGATCATTCGTGAGAGCAGCAAGGCGTAGGCGAGCAGAAGCGAGACGCAGCCGATAAACCCAGTATTCTCAGCAGTTACGGCGAAGATGAAGTCCGTCTGTGGCTCGGGCAGAAACTTGAGGACGCTCTGTGAGGTTTCCGTATCCCCCTTGATCCCTGAAAGCCCGCCTTTGCCGACAGTGATAGTCGATTGGATCGTGTGATAGCCGTAACCGCGCGGATCGACGCTGTCGGGATCGATAATGGCGTTGATCCTCTCCTGCTGATATGTCTTGATCTTGCCCGTACGGACACCCACGACCCACGCCGCTGGAATGAGTATTACGGCTAGGAGACTCGCAAGTATCACATATCGCACCTTGATCCCCGACAAAAAGAACATCGCGGCGAGGATCGGAAAGTACGTGATCGCCTGGCCCGCATCGGGCTCTAGCATGATCAATGCAACAGGTCCCGCCCAGATCGCCCCGCCGATGAGCATCTCTTTAAAGTGGAGGACATTGCCCTTCTTCGAGCCAAAATACTTCGCCAGCATCAGGACGGTGGGGATCTTGACAAATTCCGACGGCTGAAATTGCCCGATAACCGGCAAGCGAACCCATGCTTTTTGGCCGTTTACCTGGACGCCGAGCGGCGTTAGAACCAGAAAGAGCAAGACGAGGCCGATGATGTAAAACACCGGGGCCGCGTCGATGATCCGGCGATAGTCGGTCATGCAGACCGCTACGAAAGCTATGAGAGCGATCACGATACCGATGATCTGCTTTGACCAAGTACCCTCGGTCGGAACCGCGTTATGGATCTGCCAGACACCGAATGCGGCGATCATTATCGCCAGCAGTGCCGTCGGCCAGTCGAGATCGCGCAGTTCACGCTTTTCGAGCATCGCGACCATTACTTTTGGGCGACCTCCTGCGTTTGGACCTCGCTCCGCGGATGCTTCAAAAGGTACGCCTCGTACATCGCCTTGGCCGCCGGGGCCGCATTTGCCGCACCGAAGCCGGAATTCTCGATCAAAGCGATCACCGACATCTCAGGCTTATAGGCCGGGGCAAAGCTCACGAACCACGAGTGGTCCTTGTTCTTGCCGGAGTCTTTACCGACCTCAGCGACCTGCGCGGTTCCGGTCTTGCCGGCGATCTCAAGGTTTGCCATCTTGATCGAGCCCGCGGTGCCGCCGGCATTGACAACGCCCCACATTCCCTTGAGGATCATGTCCCACTGATCCTGCTGCAGCTCGATCATACGTGGTTCCGGATGCTGGTAGGCAAAGGCCGGCCGCGACGCGATGTAATTTGGATCGCCCTCGTCACCGACCGCTGCGATCGATCTAAATTCCTTTAAAAAGTGGGGAATGAACTCGCGCCCGCGCATGCCGACGCTCGAGACGGCACGCAACATCGAGATCGGCGTGACAACGACCGTATCCTGACCGATGGACGCGTATACCGTGCGAATGTCATTCCATTTACCCTCATGTTTTAGGATCCACGGCATCCATGTCTTGGGCGTTTGCGGGATCTTTTCGTTTGGCAGGTCGATACCGGAGCGCTTGTCGTAGCCAAACGTCTCGATCATCTTGATGATGCCGTCGATGCCCATCTTCAGGCCAAGACGATAGTAGTACCCGTCACAGGATTTTGTGATCGCAAGCGGCAGGGCCGGTGAACCGTGGTTGCCCATGCAGCGCGTCGTCTTGTTACCAATGGTGATACCGCCGCCGCATGCCAGATTGGAATGAGCTACTGTGATCGCACCCTGCTGCAACGCCCCAACTGATTCAGGGATCTTCCAGGTCGAGCCGGGCGGATATCGGCCCTGGATCGCGCGGTTATAGAGCGGACGCTTTTCGTCCTGCCAGTAAGCGGCGATCTGCTTGCGACCCTCCGGCGTTGCACTGCCGCGGACAAAGATGTTCGGGTCAAAAGACGGAGCCGACGCCATCGCTAGAAGCTCGCCGCTATTTGGGTCCATCGCGACGATCGTTCCGCGCTTTGTGGACGAAGTTGCGAGCTGATCCTCGGCGGTAAGCTGTAGGTCAAGGTCGATCGTAGTTACGAGGTCCTGACCTGATTGCGGCGGGACGACCTGCAGCTCAGCCTGAACGCGTCCGCGACTGTCGACAAGCACCTTTCGGTAGCCGGGCTTGCCGCGAAGGTATTCGTCGTAATACTGCTCAAGCCCGCCCTTGCCTATCACATCGCCGGGGCGAAAGCCCTTGTCCTTGTACTCGCTCTCCTCGAGCTGCTTCGGACTGATCTCACCGACGTAACCGAGCACGTGAGCCAACGTTGTCCCAAGCGGGTAAAACCGCTGCGGCTGCAGCTCGACGCGAAGCTCAGGGAATTCAAGCGAGTGCGATTCGACCCATGAGATGTCGCTCATATCGACATTCTCCTTGAGCACCATCGCCTCGAATTCGTTCTGCTTTTTGATCAGATTGAGGCGCTCGACGACGAATTCACGGTCGAGGTTAAGTCCGTACGAATAGTCGTCGACGCGGTCGTTGACGTTTATCTGCTTGAGCGGCTCGTTGGAGAGGACGACGTTGTACGTTGGTCGCGAATCGACCAGCAGCTTGCCGTTGCGGTCAAAGATCGCCCCCCGCGGCGCTGGGATCGGGATAAGCCGCACACGCTGGCTCTCCGCTCGATCACTGTAATAATCGCCCCGGACCATCTGCAGATAATAGAGCCGTGCGCCCAAGACCGTGAGCAGAATAAAGGCGAGTACCTGTATGGTGCCGACGCGGGCCGCGAGATTCTGAATGTGATCGCCGAGCGACATGACCTTAAAACTACTTGCCTAAACGGATGGGATTCCTGCGCCGCGTCTGCCGCCGCGGGGCGAACACTTCTCTTCGCTTTTGTGTGCGGGCACGGGCGCGATCGCCTGAAAAATTTTGAAACAGGAGGTAAATGAGGGTTCCCGCGACCGTCGTACCGATGACCGAGTACGCGATGGTCGTAACCGGATCGCCCGCCGGAGTTTGTCCAAAGAGGCGATGAAGGCCGTAATACACGAGATCGTTAACAAAGCACGCTCCCGCTATGACGGGGATGCGGAGGATGAGGTTGTCCATGTAAACCCGGCGGGTGATCTCGGATATCGCATACGCGACAAGGGTTTTCGAAAATCCGTTCGCCCCGAGCAGCCCGCCGCTCAACGCATCCATCGAGATCCCTGAGATCGTGCCAAATAGAATGGCCCGAATAGAGTTTCGTTGAAGGGCGGCATAGACGACGATGATCAGCGGAAAATCGATAAACGTCAGCGGCGGCCATACATTCCGCAGCGTCCATTGCAGAAGTATCGCTATGATCAATGCGACCGTGAGCTTTACGCCTTCCATCTAATTCTTCTTCACCGCATTCGGAAGCTTTTGCTCGTACTGGCCCTTTGCCGGCGGCTCGTAAAGCAGGATGCCGACCTCCTGCATTGAGCCCAGCTTCGCGGCCGGCATGATCTGTATCTGGTGCGGCGTGGTTGCCGAGCCGGACACGAGGTTTACTATCTCGCCGATCTTCAGGCCCGCGGGAAAAATGCCGTCCTGCCCCGTCGTAAATACCGATTGCCCGATCTGCACCTCGGTACTGCCATTAACGTACTTCATTTCCAGGAGGTCTTTTTTGCTGGTTCCGGCAACGACGCCGAGGGCGTTTGACTCGCCGATCTGGCCGATCACCGCACCGAGACCGGATTTATCACGTGTGATGAGATCAACCTGGGCGGTGAGAGGGCTAACGGCCGTAACGCGTCCAACGAGGCCGCCGTCGGTGACGACCGGCATATTAAGTTGGACGCCGTCCAAACTGCCGCGGTTGACGATCGCCGAGTCGAACCACGCCGAGGGATCGCGGCCTATCACGCGAGCAGTCAAGACCTTGTACTTGCTTTGCTCCTTGAGTTGAAGCATCGAACGGAGACGCGTATTTTCGGCCGCCAGCTCTTCTTTTTGCTTGAGCTCGACCTGGAGCTCCTGGACCTGCTGCTTTAGACCGCCGTTCTCGTCCTGGGCGGAACGGAGGTTGGCGATCGATCCGAAGTAGTTGGAAACAGAAGAAGTTACTGTCGTGACGGGTGATTGGACAAAGTCCGCGACGGTCTGCGTCCATGCCCTGATGACCCGCTCGCCGCCCTCGACCTTTGCGTCGAAAGCCATGAGGATAAAATTCCCCAAAAGCAGAGCGACCATCAGCCACGGAGCCAAACGCCAGACGTCTTCTTGACTACGCTCGACCATCGGTCCGGAGTTCCACGTTCGAAGTTCCAAGTTCCAAGTTTTGGCGCGGGCACCTTAACCTGGAATTTGAAACTTGGAACATTGAACTTAATTTCCTGTCATCAATGAATTGTCCCACTTGACGCGTTTCAAGAGCTCAAAGTCAGAGAGCATCTTGCCGGTGCCAAGTACGACGGAAGAAAGTGGATCGTCGGCCAGCACAACGGGCAGGCCGGTCTCGATCATAAGACGCTTGTCGAGATTCTTGAGCAAAGCCCCGCCGCCGGTGAGAACGATACCGCGCTCGACGATGTCCGCAGACAGCTCGGGAGGCGTGCGTTCCAACGCGACGCGAACGGCGTTGATGATCGTGGAAACAGAGTCGGACAGTGCCTCGCGGATCTCCTCGTCGGTCATCGTGATGGTCTTGGGAATACCCTCGATCAGGTTGCGACCGCGAACGTCCATCGAGAGAGGCTCCTCGAGCGGAAATGCGCTTCCGAGTGCGATCTTGATCGCCTCGGCGGTGCGCTCGCCGATTAGGAGATTGTACTTTCGCTTGATGTACTGTGTGATCGACTCGTCCATCTCGTTGCCGGCAACGCGGACGGCACGCGAGTAAACTATGCCTGAGAGCGATATCACCGCGATGTCCGTAGTTCCGCCGCCGATATCGACCACCATGTTGCCGTGCGGCTCGGTGATCGGAAGTCCGGCACCGATCGCGGCTGCCATCGCCTCCTCGACAAGATAGACCTCAGATGCCTTGGCACGATACGCCGAATCCTCGACCGCGCGACGCTCGACCTGCGTGATCTCGGATGGGATGCCGATGACCACACGCGGACGTACCCAGGATTTGCCGTTGTGGGCCTTACGGATAAAATGCTGCAGCATCTTTTCCGTAACCTCAAAATTCGCGATCACGCCGTCCTTCATCGGGCGAATTGCGACGATATTGCCCGGCGTGCGGCCGAGCATCTCTTTCGCATCGCGGCCTACGGCCTCGACCTGATTGGTGACCTTGTTGATCGCAACGATCGATGGCTCGGAGACGACGATGCCGCGGCCCTTTGCGTAAACGAGTGTGTTAGCGGTCCCGAGATCAATGGCAAGATCGCTGGAAAACAAACTAAATAAAGACTTTAACGCCATTTTTCAATAAACTTCCGTCCTAGACTGATGTATGGAAACCGTCTCTAACTCAGGATGTTCACTTCGCTAAATGCGGCCCGAACGGGCAAGCGCGGGAAGGAAGCCGTCGCACAAAACGTCCAACCTAACAGCATACACTTATTTATCAATTTTTCTACTGGCAATTCCTAATTTCGGTCGCAGTCGCGGATCGCGGCGAGCCGCCGTGAGACCCAAAAAAGGGCGGCCTCGGAAGACCGCCCTTTCGAACTAATGCTCGTTAGCGTCTACCGCTATTGAGGCGTGAAGCTGAGATCAGTAATGCTATCCGTCAACTGGATCAGCTGGGACTGGAAGCTGTACCGCTTCGCCGTAACGCTGACGACGTAATTGGCGCCTGACTCTACGCTGTCAAAGCTAAAGTAACCGAACGAACCTGTGAGGGCCGTGATTTCGTGGCCCTGCGGATCACGGATCGAGACCCTCGCGTTCCTCAACCCGGCCCCATCCGGTGTCATTACGCGGCCGCTAACGGATACGTTGGCAGCCGTCACGATATTGGGATTTCTCGCGACAACGAATGGCGAAACAGTACTCGTGGTGGCACAGATCTGCTTCGTACCGAAATTTGAGCTGGTGGTCCGATCGACGAGACCCGGTTCCCCGTGTAACAGCTTCAATTGGGCAAACAGCTGCGACGTTGTCGAAGCAGGCATCGTGATGCATGTCGTAACTGGGGCCGTAACCGTAACGGAGGCGTCAAACGTGGCCGTAGTTGTAATGTTCAACTCCGGACAACTTGGGCAATGCACATACGGAGGCGGCAATGTCTGTGCCGGGGCATCAACCACCGTTGTGGTGCCGGCACCCGTAACTACGGCGTACTTAACCGTGGTATTGCAGTAGTTGTTCGTTACATTTGCTCCCAACGCAGTCGCCTGGGTTTCACTCTCCTGGACTGTCACCGGGAACGAAGCGTCAGTGAAACTGGCATCCGCCCTGGTGCCGCGAACGAGAACGGTTCTCGTGCCGATCCCAAAGAACGAGCCCGTCGGCGGATCGACCACGACCGTGCCGCAAGCCCCAGTGAAGGTCACCGCGGGACTGTAGTTCACGATCGTTCCGCAGGTACCCGGCGGGATCGTGATACTGGTCGGCGCCGTTATATTGCAGCTCTGGGAATTACAGACATAACCGCTGCCGGAGATCACGATGGTATCAACGCGAACACCTGCCGAACCCGCCGCTACGGCACTCGAGTCGGTCGCTGCACGCCACCTTAACTTGATGGGCTGGCCGTTAGCGGCCGCCGGCAGGTTAATGGTTGACGTGATGTAAGTCGGGGCCGCCGTCGTGCCGCCCGACAAGCCGCTCCACGCGAGGCGACCCGCGATCGGGCTGCTAAAGGTAGCGTCTATCGTCCGGGTATAGCCGCCGGCGATAAACGCATTGCCGCCAGTCGTGATGTCGTTGAACGCACCGCCGTTGATACTGATCTCCAAGACCATACCGTCAAAGCCGCGTGTTGGCGTTACACCGCTTGCCTCCATATTAAAGAGGTTCTTGAATGTCAACTGTGCGCCTCCCGCCGGCACGTTGATCGTCGGCGTATCGAGCGTCGTGTTGCCGATATTGGTGACATCAGGCGCAAAGGCGTCGTTAGGTGCGCTGCTCGGATTTGTCGCAGACGTCACCCAGGCGACTTCGACACCGGTGGCTGCGGTCACCCAGCCCGCGGGAAGAGTCGGCGCCGTTACCCCGTCAAAGTTCTCGCTAAAGGTCGTGGTCGTAACCAGCGAACCCAGCGTCATCGTGTAAGTGACGGTTCCCAGGTTGGTGGCACCGTCCTGGAGCGCCAGCGTCAGCGTTATAGTGCTGCCGCACGTGCCCTGTGCTGTGAATGTAAACGGTCGAGTAGCCGTCCCGCCGCTACCGGCTAATACGCCGTAGCTCTGCGGGCCGCTTGGACCGGCGACACCTCCGGTTGGTTGCAATGTTGCGGTCAGGTTCGTCGTTGGACTGCCGCCGACGTTCGTCAGCGTCAGGTTGACGGTGACGGTCTCCTCGGGATCGGCAGCATTGTTAGCAGGAGACACGCTTTCCGCAGTTATTACAGGGGGCGGGACGGCATTGATCAGGGCTCCGCAGCAAACATTGTGTTTATTCAACTCAAGTTTGACGCAGCCGACCGTTCCGGTATCCTGGCCGGCAGTGTCCTGGATCCTCAACTTCCAGGTGCCGTTAGACGGTTTGCCGTTCAAAGCACTTAGGATCGATTCAGGCTTGAATGAACCGGCGAATGGTGCCGCTCCGGCACCGATCGCCGTGGCAGCCTGGTCGTCCAAAAGTGTCGGCACGCCCGAACAATCTAAAGGACCGGTTCCAAAATTGACGCCGCTGCTTCCGCGGTTAGTTACGAGCGGAATGACCGTATTATCCGGATGGACAAGGCTGATAACCAGATCACCGTCAAATGTGTGATCGGCACGGAAGCTGACATTGACGTCTGTTAGCGTCATCACATCTGCGACCGTAATGGGAATGTCGACCGCCGGTGCCGGGCTGTCCGGAATTGGCACTGTGATATTGCCGGTACTGTAGTTATTGACCGCGATCGTGCCGGACGTGAAATTATATGTGACCGTACCGAGATCAGTAGGTCCATCCTGCAGCTGCAGGCTGAGAACCACCGGTGCACCGCAGGCAAAATTGCCCGCAACAAAAGTGTAAGATCTGAAAACTGTTGCACCGCCTGCGACCACGACGCCATAGGTTTGGGGGGCACTCGGGCTTGTTACACCGCCCGTAGCCTGTAGTGTGCCGACAAGGTTTGCGGTATTGAGAGTGCCGGTATTCTTGACCCCAAGACTAACGGTGACCGTTTCGTTCGGGTCGATCGCTCCATTCGTGTTGCAGCTATCCGCTGTAATGGTCGCGGTGTCGGCAACCGGCTGTTTTAGATTACCGTTCAAGCAAGCATTAAAGGTGCCGCTGCCTCCGTTGGCAATGACAACGCCCGTCGTTGAAGCCGTATCGTAACCGGTCCCGGTTGCGCTCACATTGTATGTTCCCGGCGCAACAATTGCCGAGTATAGTCCGGCTGCGTCGGTACCGCGCGAGTAGCCGCCGCTAATGCTGACAAAGGCATTCGGAATCGGTAGACCGGTTCCGCAGTTGGTGATCGTTCCGGAGATCGTCCCGCGCGGCGAAGTCGCGCACGGGCCCGGGGCGAATTTCGCTATGCGCGTGTGCCATGGGGCCGTCGTATTGCCGGGTTCTGTGCTAACAGAGTAATACTCCTGTGTGTACCAGAAAGTGCAGTCGTCGGAGGGGTCAACAGTGATGTCGCTATAGTCACCCCAGCGTCCGGATGTACTGGTTTGCGAGCCGCCGCCGGCCACAATGCTAGTTTCTCCCTGAGTAAGACCGGTGCCGGGCGTGTCTGTACCAAGCCTGGCGGCGTAGCGGAGCGATGGAGATACTGTTGCGCTCGACGTACTAAAGCCCACAGCAAGGTCGTTTTGAAAGTTGGTCGCCGCACTGCCCATCCAACGATGCTCCGTACCGGCAGGCGCCCAAGTCTGTTGTTCAGCGATAGTAAATGCCGCGGCGGGCGTACTGCGGGTCAATTCATACCAGCGAACGCCGGCACGAAACACAGGATTCGTCGCCGCATTTACCGTGTGATTTGCCACCAGCTTTTCGCTCGAACCCAGATTACGATACGACAGGCGAAACATTAAACGATCGCTGATCGCATCGAGGAAGCTCGCGGCAGTCGCCGGTGCGGGTTGTGGTACAACGTTGCGGCTGTTCGGAACGACCACCGGATCAAAAGCGGCCACGGCAAGCGGGCTGCCGGTCCTTTCGGTAAAGGTTGAGTTGGCCGGAACTGCGAAGTCCGCGTGAAAATCAAAGATCCGGAGTTGATCTGCAGGCTCGCCAAACTCACCTGCCTGGAAGTACGCAAATGGACACGGTGCTCCTGCCGGAGGCGGAATATATCCCTCCATGTCCGCAGGCAGCATGCCGCCAATGCCGTCGGGCCCGTTGGCTCCGCCCGGGGGGAACACTGTCGCCGTATCGAAATAAATAAAGCTGGCGGCAGGATCGCCGACGAGCATTTTGGTGCGGTCGAATGCAAAAACGCCGCCTTGCAAAAACGCTGTGCCGGCTTGGTTAAACTGGTTATCCGTCATGTAGTAGGCGTCGGGCCACATGCCGAAATGCGGATAATCATTGAACTTGTTATTCGGCATCATGAAGTCGTACAGGTAGTACGCTCCCGTCGGATCGCCCGTCTTTGATACTGCGATAATCTGATGATTGTTAGGATTGGCAACGGTGCAGAACTGGCTGATCATCCAGCGATCTGCAAATTGATCGTAAAGAACGATCGGGTCGCCGTCCTCCGAGCTTCCGCAGGCTCCGCCAAGCGGCCCAAACAGAGTGTTGAGCGACATCGTAGGCGTCAACGGGTTGCCCGCCTTGTCCCAGATGCGGAACGTTACGTTGACGGTCTGAACATAGTGGTTCGGCCCAACGTCACCATTTGTGTCGGGTGGCAGGAAACCCTGACCAACAGCGATCGTGTCCGCAATAGACATGCCCTCAAAACTGAGTGAAGGAGGATTTGGCGGGGTCGCTTTGATGCGGCGTCCTTTCCCGATAAAAGCTTCTGAAAGGGCCTCATCCGGCGAATTCGCCGCATTCTTATCGACGGAGCGTACAGGAATAGCATTTCGAAAATTCTTTTCGTTGACTTCGCGGTCAGCCCAGAAGTCCCAGATCTTCTTCTCGGCTGGCTCGCCTTTGACACCGGAGGGCTGCGTCTTGCTTTTAGGCGTCGTGCGGCTCGCCTCCTCCTCTGCCAGCTCGCTGACGGGTCGAGATTCTGCGGCCGCCACCGCCTTGCCAGTCTGGGGGCGCGAGCGCTTGGTCCTCACCGGTGCGATCCCGTAGTTCGAAGCCGTGGGATCCGTCACGCGGCCCAGTTGCTCAGTGACCCTATAATCCGGGTCGGTCTGAACATCCGTCGCCCTTTGCGATGAAACGGTCGTGCTGTCGCGGAGGAAGAATCCGACCACCGCAACGAGACCAACAAGTACCAAGAAAACCCTGAATCCGCTCTTCGACAACCGTGTGCGCATTAAACTAACCTCCGGCGAGACGTGAACCCGTTCCACTGGCAGACCGTTCTTAACGGTCTCCTATGACAAGCCGGGACAAATTAAATTCTGAAATTTTTCTGACGCGAGCGTAATGCAAGTTGCCCCAAAAGTCAATGCAACAACGCCCATCGGTAGTAGCCGATACATCAGCGGCGTTTCGGAGGCGAGTGACGAATGGGCAGCCGGTTGAATCGGTTGATCTCGCGGTCATCATCGTTGCGCGGGGTTTCATCCGATCTCGGGTCCAGATCGAGGGCTGTCGATTCGCCGACCTGTGACGCGTGGCCGACGATCGGCGCAGGTTCTTGAGATCTGTCCGGCGGCACCTTAGAATTGTCCTTCTCTGCTGACATGACGACAGAGGGCAGTTTATCAAATATTGTTGCGACCGGGGGCTCCGACAAAATAAGGGCGGCCTGGTGGCCGCCCTTAACGTTGAGGATGCTACCCCTTTATTGGGGAGCAAAGACAAGGTCGCTGACCTCGTCCTGCACCGTAAGTAGTTGCGAGGCAAACGTATACCGCTTCGCAGTAACTCCGATCACATAGGCGCTGCCTGACTCAACCGCATCAAAGCGGAAGTAGCCAAAGGCATTTGTCACCGCGGTCCGAGTTCCGCCACTCATGTCTGTCAGTGTGACCCTCGCGTTGTTAAGTCCTGCCCCGGACGAGGTAACGACCCTACCCGCGACGCCTACGGACGCTGCAGTTGGCGCGTATGCAGTAACAGACACATCGTCGATGGCGACGCCCGCGAAGTTTACCGTCGTGTCGGAGTCGACGTGGAAGACGACCTCGACATTTTTATTTGCGAAGCTGCTGATATCGGCGGCCATAACGCTCCAGCCGGAACTGGCGGGAACATTGATGGTCGGATTGCCCGGCGCGTCAGTCATGGTCGCGTCGAGCCACTCGAATACCCGCTTGGAATTTGTCGGGTTTCCGACCTCGCGAACGTCAACAGAATAGTGGTCGAAGGTCGCGCTCTCCATCTGGTACCGTTGTGCCCAGCGCAGCGTAATTGTACGCCCCGTCTGGCCTGCCAGACTGATTCCGGGTGACACCAAGTCCTGGTTACTGCTCACATTGTACGTACCTGTGAGATCGGTCTTCCAGCAATTTATGCCGCTATTGCAATTGCTGAATGCTGCGACCGGGTTTGCTGTCGTTGTTCCGGGAGTGGCTGGCGTACCCAAGGCCCATTCATCAGCTGCCCCGGAATGAGTGAAGCCCGCTGCTCCGCCTTCAAAATCCGTCGTGAATAGCGTAATTGGCGTCCCGGGGGCCGGTGGAACCTGTTCGCACACTCTCAAACTCCAAGACGTCAGGGTACCGCCGTTCGCTCCGGCGGTGTCGTCATAAAGATCGAGCGTCCAGACGCCTCCCGCATTCTCGCCATCAAACCACTTAAGGCGATAATTAAGCTCCGGCTTGATCTGAACTCCCTTGAGGACCGTAAAGTTCGGCGTTATGCCCGCCTCGTCATCGAATATGACATCCATCAACGTCTGCCCCCCGGTTGCAGCCG
This sequence comes from Pyrinomonadaceae bacterium, assembly GCA_035995005.1. Taxonomy (GTDB): domain Bacteria; phylum Acidobacteriota; class Blastocatellia; order Pyrinomonadales; family Pyrinomonadaceae; genus OLB17. Next base: position 18,539 of record DASYKW010000095.1, on the reverse strand, counting down.
CGCCGATATCCGTAAATAGACCGTTGTCGTTACCAGCAGGCGATCGCAGGTGGGCATCGATATCCTGCATCAGCGCGTGGTTTAACACGATGTCTACGTCCACGTCACTTGCACGTGGACTGCCCGGTACGGTGATCGTAGAACTCACAAGTCCGGTTCCCGGTCCGATCGTTTTTGGCACATCTGTGCTTGTATAGGTAGTGCAATTGACACCCTCATTAGACGCAGGATGGACACTCACGCTGAGGCGGTAGGTTGCGGTGGGGCCGCCAACCGCGGCGCTCGCCGAATCCACAAAAGCGAAATAGGTCCCGGCCGTCTTGACCGTCATGAACATCGACTCGGAGGGGATGTTTGGGAAGGGAGCGACGTCGCCAGTCCCGGCATCGTCCACAACCAGGATCTGATTCGTCGCATCGCCGAAGAGAGCCGCTCCGAGTCGTCCGTTCCAGGTGACGCCGTCGCGTTCCGGGTCGAGATCAAGTGACAAATATAGCGTGTCACCTGCATTGAGATTGATGCTGTACCAGTCCTGCTCAGTGGCAGCGGCGGGATCCCGTGCTCCGCTTACCCAGCCATTGGACGGTAATACGTTGGCCGATGCCGGTGTGTCGTTTGGTTCAACCTCGGCGGTCGGGGCACCAGACTGTACCCGAAAATGAAGTTCATACGGTCGCTCAGAGGTCGTCCCGACCGTGAAATCGTTGACCTTGATGAAATAGGTTCCCGACGACGGGATCACTGCCCCGGCTATACTTGACGACAGACCCGCAAATGAACCGTTGTCATCGTCAAATTCATTCACCGTCGTTCCATCCGTATTAAGGATGGTCAGCTGGCTGTCGGTGCTGCTGCCTGCCGAAAAGCTCGTCATCGTTGCAGCATAGACGCGGTCACCCGCGGTTGCGGTGAACGAATAGAAGTCGATGTCGCCAACAGGAAACAAATTGGCGCGGACGACGACGTTACTGCCGACGATCGGCGTCGCTGTACCGAACGTGCCGTTAGGCTCGACCTCACCGGCAAATCCTTGCGACGCGACCAGTGGGCCACTCCGCAGCTTAGGCGCGGGTATACCTTTCGTGCTCATCCATTCGGGCATCTCAAGCAAGCTGACCTCACCGCTCGTCGAGTCGATGATATCTCCCTTCGCATCGGTCACAGGACCCTGTTTTCGTACTGGGGCTGCCTTTTTTACCGCCTTCTCGACCACAAGTCCACGGCCTCGGATCTGGGCGTTGGCACGCCACGCTATCACGCCGCAAATAGCGATCAATATAACTGCCACGCACCCGACAGCCACGCCTCGAGTACTGATCCTCTTGAACACAGAACTGGTCACCATCGCTTCCTCCCTTTTGATAAGCGCCTAGAGCAAGCGAATGCTCCTGGCAGAAACTGATCCTTGGCGTCTCTGGCGAGGCCGCCGTCAAAAACCGGATAACCTAGCAACAGGTTAGCTCCGTGTTCGGTCGTCGGACCGGAGATCGGCAAACATCTGAATATCAGAATAATAGGTAAATATCATAAGGATTATGCCCTCGGGACGGTCTCAAGTCAATATATTTCAGACTCACTAGTCGCGGGTTGACAATGCATTGCTCACGGACGTGTGGGTTAAACGCTCACCAAAAGAAACAGCCAGACGGCTGCCCAGATCCACGCTTGCTCAAAGCTCAAGTGGCGTTCATCTGATCACCGTCGGTGGACGGCGGCTCGCTCGTAGGCGGGCGATAGTCGGTTGCCGCCGCCGGCCCGGGCGATGTCTCAAGTGCCGCGCTAAGTACGTCACTGATCCAGGTCGCAGGGATGATCTCAAGCTCTTTTCGGACGTCGTCGGGGATCTCCTCGGCGTCGCCCTCGTTGCGTTGAGGGAGAATGATACGGCGAATACCGGCACGGTGGGCCGCAAGGACCTTCTCCTTAATGCCGCCGACCGGGAATACAAGGCCTGATAGTGTGATCTCGCCGGTCATCGAGGTATCGGAGCGAACCTTGCGTCCGGTGTAGAGCGAGGCCATCGCGGTCGCCATTGTTACGCCCGCTGAAGGTCCGTCCTTTGGTATCGAGCCCGCGGGAACGTGGATGTGCACGCCATTGTTCTTGATCATCTCGGGATCGATGCCAAATTCCGCGGCGTGCGACCAGAGATAGCTGCGAGCGGCCTGGGCGGACTCTTTCATCACCTCCCCGAGCTGGCCGGTAAGCGTCAGTCCACCGCCGCCCGGCAGCATTGTTGCCTCGATAAAGAGCACCTCGCCGCCCATCTCGGTCCACGCCATACCGGTTGCGACACCCGGCGGCAGCTCCTTACGGGCCTCCTCGGGAAAGACACGCGGCGGCCCGAGATATCCTTTGATCTCCTCCGCCGAGATCGTGACCTTTTCGGTCTGGCCTTCGGCGACCTTTAGAGCGACCTTGCGGGCGAGGTTACCGACGGTGCGTTCGAGCTGACGGACGCCTGCCTCGCGCGTATATCTTGTCGTCAAAAGATTTACCGCATCATCGGTGATGGTCAGTTGGTCCGGCGTCAATCCGTTTTCGGTGATCTGTCGAGGAATGAGATATTGCTTGGCGATGTTGAGCTTTTCGCGATCGCTGTAGCCGGCGAGCTGAATGATCTCCATTCGGTCGCGAAGCGGCATCGGTATGGGCCCGAGTTGGTTGGCCGTCGCGATAAAGAAAACCTTTGACAGGTCGAACGGCAGGTCCAGATAGTTGTCGCGAAACGTATTGTTTTGCGCAGGGTCCAGGATCTCGAGCAGGGCGGACGCGGGATCGCCGCGAAAGTCGTTGCCGAGCTTATCGACCTCGTCGAGCATCATCACCGGATTGTTGACACCGACTCGCCGCAACGCCTGAATAATGCGGCCCGGCATCGCGCCAATGTACGTACGGCGATGACCGCGAAGCTCCGCCTCGTCACGCATTCCGCCCAGGCTCAGGCGTTCAAACTCACGTCCCAACGCTCTCGCGATCGACCGTCCGAGACTAGTTTTTCCGACTCCGGGAGGGCCGACAAAAAGGATGATCGGGCTCTTGCTGTCTGGCCGGAGCTTTACGACGGCCAAGGACTCGAGTATGCGTTCCTTGATGTCCTCGAGGCCGTAATGGTCCTCGTCGAGCACCCTACGAGCCTCGTTAAGATCGATCTTCTCGGGACTCGATTTCCGCCACGGCAGATCAAGGACGTATTCCAGATAGGTGCGGATCACGTGAAAGTCCGGCGCCGACTGCGGCAGGGCTTCCATGCGTTTGAGCTCGCGTTCCGCCTCTTTGCGGACCTCGTCGGGAAGATCAGCTTTTTCAAGCCTTTCGCGAAGCTGCCCGGCCTCGGCCTTTTCGCCGGACTCGTCCTCGCCAAGCTCCTTTTGGATCGCCCGCATTTGCTGCCGCAGTACGTAGTCGCGCTGAGATTTGTCCATCTCATGCTGAGCTTCATTCGCGATCTTTGAGCGGATCTGCATGATCTCAAGCTCGCGTGCAAGAGCGGCGTGGGTGAGTGTGAGCAGGCCGTCAACTGTGCTGGACTCAAGCATCTTCTGCTCGGTCTCAGTGCCGAGATCGAGGACCGACGCCATGAAGTAAGCGAGCTGCACCGGATTGTCCTGTGACGTGACCGCGACACGGATCTCAGGCGGAACTTGCGGCAGGAGAGCGAGGGCCTCGGTGATCATGCCTTGAATATTGCGTTTGAGAGCCTCGATCTCCTCGTCGTCGACCCGGCGGAGCTCGGGGAGGACCTTGATCTTTGCCTTCATGAAGGGCTGCTCGCCCGTCCACTCTACGATCTCGAAGCGATCGATGCCCTGCACGATCAACTGCATGATGCCCTCGTTGCGCATCATCCGCTTGATATTTACGATCGTGCCGACCTTATACAGGTCGTCCGTCTTAGCATCGTCGCCGGTCACGTTCTCGGTCTTTGTGGTGATGCAGGCGAGAAGTTTTTCCTGGGTCGCAAGTGACGACTCAACGGCACGCGTCGAGCGGTCGCGCCCGACCGCGAGAGGCACAACCGTCTCGGGAAAAAGCGTCGTGTTCTGCAGCGGCAGAACAGGCAGTTCCATTTCCTGCGGCAGCGGGGCTTCGGCCGCCTCGACTTTGACCTCTTCCGCCATAGTTATCCTTTTTTCAACCTAATGATCAGCAGCCCGTCCTCAAAGTTATGCTCTACCGTCGCGCCATCGATCGCCGACGGGAATTTCAGCGTCTTCTCAAAGCGGCTGTAGCTGATCTCCATTTGCTGGTAGGTCGCACCCGCACTGCACGATCTGTCTTTGCGAGCTCCGGCGATGTAGAGAACATTCCCTTGAATATCGATCTCAACATCGTCCGCCGAGACGCCGGCAAGCTCGACCTTGACCATCCAGCCGTCTGGCGTCTGAAAAACATCGGCCGCCGGATACCAAAGCTGGCCCGAACGCACGTCCTTAGACGAGCCGATGAACTTGAAATGGCGATTCATTGATTTTGCCATTATTTGTTGAACTTAACGCTCTTAAGACTCGAGTCCACTATCGCGGACTGCCTGTCATCGAAGAATGTCGCGACGATGAAGAAGGCTATGCCTTTACGCAATGTGATCAGGCATCGTTGCCGATACGACCCGCGAGAGGTCTTGCCCTCAACGTCGTACCTAAAGAATGCAGCGCCGCCGTATATAACGCGAGCTACGTCCTTAGTAACACGGACGTTTGCCGACGCGAGGGCCAGTGTCTTTTGGACATCGGCGTATTTTTCTGCGGTCGTAGGAGCCGTTAGTCGTTCGATGCCGGCGGAGAGGATCGCCTGTTTGTCCTGACCGCGATCGGCTGGCGGGATCGCCTGGAAGAGGATTTGCGTGTTCGCGGCCGAGGTCTGCAGCTTCGCGTCGCCGGCTTGAGCGGCCAACCGCTTGTTGCGCTCGACGGCGGTCTGATTCTGCTTTGCGTCGTAAAAGCTCCAACCGCCGGGAGCGAGCATTGAGAATCCCAGGATCGAGTTGCGATATTCCTGACCTTGACAGACACCCGCTGCCGCGATCGCCTCAGCCGTCTGGACCTTTTGCGCGGCGGCAACGGATACCGTCACAAAGATCAACGTTATGGTCGCAAGGCCGTTACGCATCAATTCTTACCCCAAAATCCCGGGCCCGACGAGATCTCCTCGATGGTTTCGGCGATCTCACGCTCGTCTTCCATCTCGAGAGCGACGTCAGCCATCGCGATGATGCCGGCGAGCGATCCGTCAGCGTCGACGACTGGGATTCGGCGCACCTGTTTGTCGCCCATGACCCGAACGGCCTCGAAAATGAAATCATCGGCCTTCACTGTAAAAAGCTCTTTGGTCATGGCGTCCGCAACCGGCGTTTCAGGGCCTTTGCCCTCGGAAACAGCACGAACAACGATGTCGCGATCGGTGACGATGCCCATAAGCTTGCCCTCATCGACGATCGGGACCGCACCCATATCGCCATCGCGCATCATGGTGGCTATTTCGCGCAGGCTGGCATCGCGCGTGGCTGTCCGCACGTTTTTCGTCATTATCTCGCGGCACTTTTGCCGGCGTCGATCGGACGTCTCCCCCTCGCTCATCGCGTAACTCCTTTATGGTTATTCTGTTCGCTGGCGGGGAATAAAGCAAGAGTTTGCCCGCAGCCGTATTACTACCCGAGAGCAGTTATCTTTCGGGCGAAAGCGAACGGGACGCGGTCCCGTCGGAGGATCTCACAACGGTTGAGCTCGAACAGGTCACCTGCGTCCTTGCCATAAACCGTCGAGAAGGCGGCCTCGTATCCGGCATCCCGAACGATGGCTTTTACGGCGTCATTAAAGAACCCGGCCGGATATGCAAAGACTGAACATTCGCTCTGCGTCATCGACTCTATTAGAGCTTTTGAAGTAACGACCTCGCGACGGACCTCCTCGATGCTGACTCTATCGAGTAGTTGATGATCGACGGAATGAGAGCCGAAATCTACTCCGAAATCCGCCATCTCGCGGATGTTATCGGCGGAGAGGTGCTCACGCGGCCCTTCGCCGTCGGCCGTAACTTGGGCCGTTGTCCTGCCAATGCAAGATAAAACGAGAAAGATAGTTGGCCTTATCTCAAGACGCCGCATTATCGGAAACGCTCGTGTGTAATTATCCTTCCATCCGTCGTCAAACGTCACTGCAACCCCGCGTACCGGCCAATTGCCATGCGACTTGTAATACCGGATAAGTTCCGTCGCCGTATAAAACGTGTAGCCCTGTCGCTTTAGAAAAAGCAGTTGCTTCTCAAAGCGGAGCGGAGACGTAAACGCCCCTCGAACCTTGGCATCGGGGCTCGGCCGGTCGATCTTGTGATAAAAAATTATCGGAGGGTTCAATCCCATGGTCTGATACACAGGCGATGATATTGTGCTCGCTACTATTCCTCTTAGGCAAACCTACTCTGTTATTTTAGAAAGAACGCGGATCGACCGCGCCACTGCCGCGACGAGACGAATGTCTAATTCTAATCAAGATACTATCTTTCGGGCGATCTATGAGGCGATCGATGAGATCAACGCACAGCAAGACAAAAAGAGCGGGACGTTGGCAAAGGCTCCTGAGACGGTCTTGTTCGGCCCCGGAGGCCGGCTTGATTCGCTAGGGCTGGTCAGCCTGATCGTGGAGGTTGAACAGAGTATCAACGTTATTTTTGGCTGTGACGTAACTCTCGCGAATGAACAGGCGCTCTCCCAGCGAAATAGTCCGTTCAGGACCGTCGCGACGCTCGCGGACCATATAGCATGCGTGCTGGAGGAGAATGTCGACAGCGAGTCCTGAAGAACGAGTGCTCCTGGTGACGGGCACGAGCCGTGGGATCGGCGAATATCTGGCCGGTCATTATGTCGAGCTGGGCTTTAAGGTCATCGGTTGCAGCCGTCGGCCGGCGACTATCGATGCGCCGAATTACCGCCATTTCTGCATGGATATCGCGTCCGAGTCGGATGTGAAGCGTATGTTCGCGGAGATATCCGATGAATATGGACGTCTCGACGTGTTGATAAACAATGCGGGGATCGCGTCGATGAATCACATCCTGTTGACGCCGGTCGATTCGGTGCGCAAGATCTTCGAAACCAATTTTGTCGGCACTTTTCTGTGCAGCCGCGAGGCCGCCAAGCTGATGAAAGGGCGAAATAACGGACGGATAATAAACTTTGCGACCGTGGCAACGCCGCTAAAGCTCGAGGGCGAGGCGATCTACGCGGCCTCGAAGGCGGCGATCATCAGTTTCACGGAGATCATAGCCAGGGAGCTTGCCAGCTTTGGCATCACGGTCAATGCCATTGGCCCGAGCCCCATCCAAACCGACCTCATACGATCGGTGCCCGAAGAAAAGATCACCAAACTTGTTGAACTCCAGGCGATCAAGCGGCTAGGCGAATTTCGGGATGTTTCCAATGCCACCGATTTTTTCATTCGACCCGAGAGCGATTTCGTTACCGGGCAAGTGCTCTTCTTAGGTGGTGTCTGATGGCTATAGATTTTTTGCTTGCGGTCTTCAAGGAGCGGGAGCAAGCCGAGGCGATCATCTGGGAAGATCGGGTCTACACTTACGCCTGGCTACTGGAACGCTTTGCTTACTGGCAGCAGCGAATTGAGGCCGAGCACATCAAACCCGGCACCGTGGTCATAGTTGAGGCGGACTTCTCGCCAAACGCGGTCGCTCTCTTTCTCGCCCTCGCCGATCGAAATTGCATCCTCGTTCCACTGACCGCCTCCCTCGCAGCGAAAAGGGCGACGTTCATCGCCATAGCCGAGGGCGAGGTTACCGTTGGCGTTGATCAAGCCGATGTCGTCACCATTGCGCATTTAGACAGCAGAGCCAAACACCCTCTTTACAAGCAACTACGCCGTTCAGGACATGCCGGATTGGTACTGTTCTCTTCCGGCTCGACCGGCGAGAGTAAAGCCGGGGTACATGACCTGGTTCGGCTGCTGGATAAGTTTAGAGTGCCGCGCCAAGGCCTCAGAACGGTCTCATTTCTCCTCTACGATCACATCGGCGGCGTCAATACGATGCTCTATACGCTATCAAACGGCGGTTGCCTGGTGACAATACGTGAGCGCAGCCCGGATGAAGTCCTCGCCGCGATCTCGAAGTACCACGTAGAACTGCTGCCGACGTCGCCGACGTTCATTAATCTCATCTTATTGAGTGAAGCTTACCGGCGGCACGATCTCAGTTCGTTGAAAACGGTGACCTATGGCACGGAGTCGATGCCGGAGAGCACTCTACAAAGATTCAATCAGTTGTTCCCCCACATCAAGCTGCAACAGACCTACGGCCTCTCGGAGATCGGCATTATGCGCTCGAGATCAAAAGCCTCAAATTCGCTCTGGGTCAGGCTAGGGGGCGAAGGCTTTCAGACCCGCGTGGTCGATGGCATCCTGCATATCAAAGCAGCGTCGGCCATGCTCGGCTATTTGAACGCGCCGAGCCCGTTTACTGACGATGGCTGGTTCAATACCGGAGATGCCGTTGAGACGGACGGCGAATTCATGAAGATCCTCGGCCGCAGATCTGAGCTCATCAACGTCGGCGGCGAAAAGGTTTATCCCGCAGAGGTGGAAAGCGTGATCGGTGAATTGGAGAGTGTCGCGGACGTTACCGTCCTCGGCGAGAGTAACGCGATCATGGGGAGCATTGTTTGCGCCAAGATCTTACCTGCATCGACACTGGACGAGATGCAGAAAAAGGCTCTCGCTGCCGACATCAAGCGGTACTGCGGCGAGCGTCTCGAAAGATATAAAGTGCCCGTAAAGATCAGTTTCACTGATGATCACGCGCTCGGGCCGCGTTTAAAAAAGACTAGAAAGTTATCATAGGTTTGGCTCCTCAAAAATGCTCAGGTCCGAATCGCTACGGGTAAGAAACCAATCCCGGCGCTCGGAGGCCAGTTCACGGTCAGTACATTTGATCGCGAATCGTGGCGAATCCTTGATGCGACGGAAACGGAGCCGCCGCAAACTCGCGTCGACCCGCTCGTCGAGCACATCCGCTACAAGCGAACCGGCCCGCCGCTCCAACGCCAATTGCAACGCGCCTCGCAGGAGGTCGTCGATCACTTCTTCACTCCTGGTCGTCCCGTAACACAGGTCGCTGATCGAAGCCTTTGGAGGCGCCTGGTTTGATGTGCCCTTTCGAAAAAAGAGCACGATGTACCCTAACAGCCGTCCGGCGTCGTAATATCCCAAGACGTCGTACTTCTTTCCAGGCTGGCACTTGAACTGCCAGTCCAGCCAGCGTGCGTTTCGCACGACGGCACACGGCCACTGTGTCGATGCGTCTTCCCAAAGTTCGTCAAATGCGTCGTCAAAGCTGGTTACGGGCCGCAACGTGCCGGCGGACCTGCGGCGTCGTAGCAGAGCCCGATAGGGCGCGTAGAGCAAATTCAAGAGGCTGCGTGCGGTTCCAGGTCGCAGTTTGTCGGCCGCATGGCCCGGGTACAACAGGATATGATGGCGGTGGATCCTGCCTAACGGCTGCCATCTGAGCAAGCGCATGACCGCCGCAGAATTGTCGTTATAGCCTAGCGAAAGGAGTACCGTCGTATCACCACCGGGTGCCTGAAACAACGAGATACCGAGACCACCCAGCCGGTATTCGGGAAGCACGAAAAAATCGACCAGCCAGATCGCTCGCCGCTGCGAAGTTCCGATGTTGACCCCCACCGGAATGCCGGCGACCTGGCCCACGATCTTGTCACCATCTTTGGCGATCCATATCGGGACACTCGACGGATCGACATTCGGATTCTCGAGAAAATGCCATTTCCACACCTTGGGATCGCTCTTAAGGGGCTCTCCGGGATAGGCTGCGTGGAGAAAGGAAAGCAAGGCATCCAGCTCGGACATTTCAAACTGCTTGATGTGAATGTCCGTCATTTGCCTGAGTGCCAAAACGGAATGGTTTCCAGCGGCGGGGCATCGAGGTGATCTGGATGGATCATGATCGCGGGTTCTCGGTCAGCGAGATCATCCGTCCAAGGGCGATGTTGGCAAAGTGCGCGGTCTCGTCATCGACGATGATCTCGTTGACGACGTTGCCCTCGATGATGTTTTCCATCGCCCAGGCGAGGTTTTGCGGGGCGATGCGATACATGGTAGCGCACATGCAGAGGTCGGGGGCGAGGAGACGAATGTCCATGTCTGGAAACCTCTGTTGCAGGCGATTGACGAGATTTACCTCGGTACCGATCGCCCATTTTGAGCCAGAGGGTGAATTCTCGACCGTCTTTATGATGAAGCTCGTCGAGCCGTCGAGATCGCTCTTCTCGACCACCTCACGCGGACATTCGGGGTGAACTAATACCTGTACGCCCGGCATCTCGTCGCGGACCTTGTCGACATGCCAATCTTTGAATCGTCCGTGTACCGAGCAGTGTCCTCGCCAAAGGATAAGTTTCGCATCGCGTAATTGCTCCTCGGTATTTCCGCCAAGCTCAAGATGCGGATTCCACAGCACCATCTTGTCGAGAGGTATGCCGAATTTCGCACCTGTGTTGCGTCCCAAATGCTGGTCCGGGAAAAAGAACATCTTGTCGAACTCTTTGAGGTAAATCTCGAAGAGCGGCACGGCGTTCGACGAAGTGCAGACGACGCCCTCGTTACGGCCGCAAAAGGCTTTGATCGCGGCTGAGGAGTTCATGTAAGTGATCGGCGCGACCTTCTGGTCCAGCACACCGATCTCACGTAGCTGCTCCCACGCGTCCTCGACCTGATCGATCGTCGCCATGTCGGCCATCGAGCAGCCGGCGCCGAGGTCCGGCAGGATGACGTGTTGCTCGGGTTTGCCGAGAATGTCGGCCGACTCGGCCATGAAATGCACCCCGCAAAAGACGATGAATTCGGCGTCCGTGTTCGACGCCATCACGGACAATTGGTACGAGTCGCCCGTCAGATCGGCGTGCTTGATGACGTCGTCGCGTTGATAATGGTGGCCGAGGATCACGACTTTCGGGCCTAGCTCAGCACGCGCCGCCTCTATCCGTTCCGAGATCTCGGCATCGGGCATTACGAGATAATCTTCTATCGCTCTTATTTGCTCGAGAACAGCGCTCATCTAGCTTTAGATGATTGCGCCGCAGTTCTGGTAACGCAAGAATGTCCGCTGGGAACACGACGCCACAAAAAGGCGTAATCTACACATATGTACTGTCCCACGTGTGCGACGGAGATCGTCGACGATCAGCGATATTGCCGCAGCTGCGGCTACGACCTAAAGCCGGCCACACCTGCAAGGCGAAATTTTGGTCGATCGATCGCACTCGGCATTCTCGTGCTGATGATTGGCGTAATAACTAACGTCATCAACAAGAACCTGGTCCACAACGACGTTCTTGCGACGATCGCCACGATCGTTTCCATACTGGGCGCGTTTTGGATGATGCTCTCGGCTGTGGGATTCGCGCCCGCGGCTGCGCGTTTCGATAAGAGACTGTTGTCCAGGACGAAGACCGAGCCTCAACGGGAACGGGAGCCATCTCTTAAAGCTCACGCCTCAACAAATCGACTGCCCGCGGGCGACACTTTTGAGCCGGTGCCGAGTGTTGTGGAACACACGACCGAGTTACTCAAGAAACCGCAGAGCAGATCGGGTCTATGATCCGATACCAAGAAGTCTCTCGACCCCTAATATCAAAAGGTAGGACACAGCGGCGATAAAACCCGCGGCAGGTATCGTCAGCACCCACGCCCAGACGATACGTCCGGCGACGCCCCACTTGACGGCGGAGAAACGTTTAGCCGAGCCAACGCCGACGATCGAGCCCGTGATCGTGTGCGTCGTTGATACTGGAATACCGAAATAGGTCGCTCCAAACAGAGTGATCGCACCCGCGGTCTCCGCACAGAATCCGCCGACAGGTTGAAGCTTGACGATCTTTGTGCCCATCGTCTTGACGATACGCCAACCGCCCGAGAGCGTGCCGAGGGCGATGGCCGCGCACGCGGCGACCTCGACCCAGAGCGGAATGTCAGGGAGTTTGCCATCGGGCCCCAACTGCAGAAACCCGCCCGCCACGAGAACGATCGTGATGATGCCCATCGTCTTTTGAGCGTCATTGCCGCCATGACCCAATGAGTACGCTGCAGCCGAGAACAACTGCCCGACGCGAAAGATGCGGTCAACGCGATTCACGCGCACTCTATGAAAGATCCAGTACACGGCGACCATCAGCGTAAAGCCGAGAAACATTCCGATCAGCGGCGAGAGGACGATAAATGCCAGCGTCTTGATCCAGCCCTCGGCTTTTAGCACTGTTTGAATGTTGGTAAACCCGAAATGCCATGCGTAGGACGTGAGAGCCGCCCCGGCGTACGCGCCGACGAGCGCGTGTGAGCTCGACGTCGGCAGACCGAGCCACCAAGTGATCAAATTCCAGATGATGGCGCCGATGACCCCGCCCAAAAGGACATATAGCTGATCCTCGGGACGGATCGCGGCGATATTGATCATGTCGCCACCGACGGTCTTGGCGACCGCGGTTCCAAACACTACCACGGCTATAAAGTTAAAGAACGCCGCCATCGCAACGGCGGCTCCGGGACTCAGAACGCGGGTGGCGACAACTGTAGCGATCGAGTTGGCGGCGTCGTGAAAACCATTCACGTAGTCGAACGCCAGCGCGACCAGGATGATAATTATGACCAGGACCAGCGAAGCGCTTTGGTGTTCCATATCGGCGTCGTTGAACCGGTACTAGTTGTGTTTTAAGACCACCGACTCGATGATGTTGCCGACGTATTCACACTTGTCCGTGGCATTCTCGAGCGTATCGTAGAGCTCTTTGTATTTGATGAGCTTGACGGCGTCGGGTGAGTTCTTAAACAGCTCGGCCATCGCTTTGAAATAGATGTCGTCGGCGTCGTTTTCGAGACGCTGAATGTTCAGGAGATGCTGCTCCATTCCCTTTGCAACGTGCAGGAACGAGACAGCTCCATTTATCTCGATGGCCATTTTTTGGATGATCAGGGCGAGGGCTTGCGCATGCTGGTCGTTTCCGTGAATGTCGTACATAACGATCGATCTTGCGGATGCGTCGATGTAATCGCAGACGTCATCAAGAGCCATCGCCAGCGTGTAAATGTCCTCGCGATCGAATGGCGTGATGAACGACTTGTTCAGCTTTGTCGTCACGCTGTGTGCCAGTTCGTCACACTCGTGCTCCACGCTCTTGATCCGCTTGGAGAACGAGTCGAATTCGTCGTCAGGTGCCTTTAACATCTCAACGAGGATGTCCGAGCCTTCCTGGATCTTCTCGGTCATCTGCAGGAAGAGTGCAAAGTACTGGTCTTCTTTGGGTAAAAAGCTGAACGCCATTCTACAAAGTCTCCGTGTCCGTTTTTCTGCTGTAGCCTAACTATAAGCGCGCCTTCTCGCCTCAGGCAACGCGTGGACTGTGCTTGATAAAGACAGCCTCGCGAAGATAGACATTAAGCTCGCAAATGTCCTTTACATAATCGCCGATCCGCTCGATGTGCTTTGCTACAAAGAGCAATCGTGCCGCGCCGTTCGAGGCCGCTGGATCGGTTGCGATCGTCTTCAATAGGCCATCGAATACGCGTCCAAAATGCTGGTCCAGCTCACGGTCGCGGGCGATGATCCGCCGCGATTCCTCGGCGTCCTCGCTTGTAAAAGCGTTGAGCGCGGCGCCAAGCATATCGGCCGCTATCTCAGCCATCCGCGAAAAGTCCACATAACTGTCGATCTGCGGCTCGTTATTCAAAACGAGTGCGGCCTCGGCGATGCTCGAGGCGTGGTCTGCGATCCGCTCGAGGATCGGCGTGATCTTTGCGACCGAAACGACCAGTCTCAGATCGTGCTCGGTCGGTCGTTGCGACGCGAGGATGTCTATGCTCAGCCGGTCGATCTCGAGCTCCATCTGGTCGATCTGTTCGTCGGCTGCGCAAACGCTCCGAGCAAGTTCGCTGTCCCGCTCCGTAAGCGAGCGAACCGCACGATGCACGGCCTCCTCGGTCTTACCGCCGAGTAGCAGCACCTTGTCTCTCAGCAGGTCCAGTTGTGACTCTATTTCCCGATCCACCAAATTCAACTCCGGCTCACACGCGTAATTTGACGCGTGCCCGGCCGGGCCTGAATACGTGTTCTAACCTTTAAAGTGCACACACGATAATAGTCCAGACCGGCGGCCAAAGAGATTACATAGTACTTAACTTTGTGAGAGGCATCGGCGTTGTTTCCTGGTTACTTAACATTTTGGTAACACTTGCGATACTTCGTCAGCAGCCGTTTCGGGCAAACTGCCGCAGCATTCAACTTCATCCAAACTCAGCTCAGAACGATCCTTGTCCGGACGTTCAATGGGGCATAGAATCGGTGACAAGCGGAGAACTTCTATGAGACATGAGCTCTTGGTAAAACGGTGTGTTGTCGGAATGCTGGCCCTGACTCTCTGGGCGATGCCGCTCGCGGTGTCGGCGCAGACGCGGATCGTCCCGCCGAAAAACAAATACAAGGTCCAGGACGATATTAAGCTCGGCAACGACGCTGCTAATCAGATCGATCGCCAATTCCCGATCATCAATGACGAGGACGCGACGGCTTATATCGAGCGCGTGGGCCAGCGCCTCGCAGGTGCTATCCCGGCGGAATTTTCGCATCCGGAATTCAACTACAGATTTAAGTGGGTCAACGCGAGTGATCTTAATGCCTTTGCGCTCCCCGGCGGACCGATGTATATCGACCGCGGCATGATCGAATCCGCTCACAACGAGGGCGAGCTGGCCGGCGTTATGGCCCACGAGCTAAGCCACGTCGCACTGCGTCATGCGACCGCGCAGGCGACCAAGCAGTCAAGTGCGGGGTCGACGCTACGCAATCTCGGACTTATCCTCGGCGGCGCCGTGCTTGGCGGTCAGGCCGGGGCTCAGCTCGGCGCAGTTTTTGCCCAGGGCTTTGCTCTGAAATACAGCCGTGAATACGAATCTCAGGCCGACACGCTTGGTGCCCAGATCATGGCGCGTGCTGGATACGATCCACGCGATCTCGCAAACGTCTTTCAGACGATCCAGCAGCAGGGCGGCAGCGGCGGGCCCGAGTGGCTGAGCAGCCATCCGGATCCGGGCAACCGTTACGCAAAGATCAATCAGGAAGCGCGGATGCTCAATGTATCGTTCAACCCAATCAAGATCACACGTGATTTTGAGCGTGTCCAGGCACGATTCCGCTCGATGCCGAAGGCGCGATCAATGGCTGAGATCGAGAAGGGCGCTCCGGCGGGTAATGGCGGCGCAACGTCAAGTCCCACCGCAGGCGGCAAGTACTCCTCGCAGGTAGAGTATCCGTCGACACGGACGCGGACCTACACCGAGGGCAACATAATTCGCCTCAGCGTACCTGAAAACTGGCGTGAATTTGCTGGACCGTCAGATGTGCAGTTCGCTCCGGAAGGAGCTTACGGCTCGGACGGCATAACCCGCGGCGTAATGGTTGGCGTCGCTACCGGACAAAGGAATCTGTCGCAGGACTCGCAGGCTTATCTAAACGAGATCCTGCAGGGCAACAGCTATCTGCGTCAACAGAACAGACTGACCGGAACCTACGTCGGCGATCGCCAGGGCTACACAACGACGCTCTCGGGCCGCTCGCCGATAACCGGCCGCACGGAGGTCGTCACGGTCTATACGACCCAAACCCGCAGCGGCCAGCTTGTATATATCACGACCGTCGTTCCGCAGGACGAGTCCTACAGCTACTCGTCGGCCTTTAGGAGCATCCTCAATTCGGTACGATTTAACGATTAACCTTTCAGGCGGTTTGTCCTACGGTTTTTGCCTTGACGGTAGTCAGCAGTGCGATGGCTGCGACCGACACGGCGGCGCTTGCGATAAAGGCCGTTGAGGCACCCAATTGATTCCACGCCAAGCCGAAAAGAAGCGATGCCGGGAAGACGGTGATCCCATAGGCCATGTTGTAGAGGCCAAAGGCCGTGCCGCGTTTCTCTGGCGGGACCATATCGGCGACAAAGGCCTTTTCCACGCCCTCGCTCAGGCCAAAATAGACGCCGTAAATGATAAAGAGCGCCCAGCACTGCCAAGGGCTCGACACGAACGCAAAACCCGCGTAGACGAGCGCGTAAACGCTCCAGCCCCCGATGATCACGGACTTACGCCCGAATTTGTCCGAGAGATTCCCGCCGATAAGCGAGCTAACGACCTTGCTTACGTGGAGTGTCACCCACAACAGCGGCAGCAAGAGCGGCGTGATGCCGGCCTGTCCGGCGCGAAGCAAGAGAAACGCGTCGGTCGAATTCGAGAGCGTAAATAGCGCGATGACCAGGAGAAACCGCTTGAAGTCCGCATCGTATCCGCGGAGTGTGAACTTCATCGGTGCGGCGTCGTGGTGCTCGCCAGGATGTTTTTCTCGAACGAAGAACGCGACTACCAACAACCCGAGCACGACGGGTACCGATGCAAACAAAAAGACCTGTTGATATTCGCGGACGGTCGGGCTGTCGCGATTCGCTGCAAACAGCCATATCAGGCCAAATGCCGCGATCGGTCCAAGCACCGCACCCATGTGATCTGAGGCGCGATTAAAGCCGAAGGCAAATCCGCGTTCCTCCGGAGACACGCTGTCGGCAAGCAGCGCATCTCGCGGAGCACCGCGAATTCCCTTTCCGGCCCGATCCGCTAGGCGCACGAGAAGTACCTGCGGCCAGCTCGTAACAAAAGCCAGAAATGGCCGCGTGATCGCCGCAAGCGAGTATCCGGCAAAAACCGGCAGTTTGCGGTTGGCAAATTTGTCGCTGAAATACCCGGAAAAAAGCTTGAGCAAACTCGCGACCGACTCGGCAAAACCCTCGATGAGTCCGATCGCGAATGGCGAGGCGCCAAGGCTCAGGGCCAAAAATGCAGGCAGCAGCGGGTAAATGATCTCGCTCGATGTGTCGTTGAGCAGGCTCACCATGCTCAACGCGAGCACATTACGGGGCAGCGAGCGATAGCGCTGCCAGAGAGGTTTTCGAATTTCGGGAGTCGGTCCCGGCACTATCGTCTAGGCTGGGCGGTCCTGGTGGGCGGATGCAGGGGTTCATCCTTGCCAAGCATGATGAAAAAAATGCTACCCGCAGCTGCGATCGCGAGGATGATGGCAACGATCGCGATGCGAAAGGCCATCTTGACCGTGCGTTTTAACACCTTAAAAGCAACAAACGCCACACCCAGACACACGAGCAGGAAGGCTACGCCGACGAAGATGCCGATCCCGCCGGCTAAAGGGTTCATATCAAGAAGAATGGTCACTTTTGTTGTTCCTCAAGCGCCGTCTGGATCTGGTCGAGGTCTTCTTCTGAGAGGTCCGAAACCTCGGTCGGAAAAGCGTATTTCTCGTCCGCCCAATCTCCAAAATCAAGCAGTTTACACCGCTCAGAACAGAACGGCCTGTGCTCATTGTCTATAAACTCTGTCTCTTTACCGCATTGCGGACATCTAACTAACGGCATATCGGCTTGCTCTCAAGATGAAGATTATCGCACGCCGTAGGCACCGAAAACTATTGAATTCACGCGGTCACCGCGCCATCATTTGACTGAACCGCGCCGCCGCCGCGGTCGTATGACATTCGGAGACACGAGGTTCCGCTTATGAACGACTACAAAGAGAGATTTAACGCCTGGACCAAAAAGGCGACGGACAAATTTGAAGAGATCGATTCGCAGCTTGGCCTTAAGGACAAGATAGAGGGCGGTGCAAAGGTCGTTTTTGATACCGCAAAGACGGGCGCGGACTACATTAAGGCTGAGGCCGAAAAGTCCGATGTCGGCCGCAAGGCCGTAAAGGTCGTCGAAGATGCGGCGTCAACTGCCGGCGATGCAGCAAAGACGGCGTGGAATGCGAGCGAGCCGGTCCGCGATTCGGCAGTAGATCTCGGCACTAAGGCCGGCGGCGTTGTCGTCGATACGGCAGGCAAGGCGGGCGAATTTGTCTCCGACGCAGCGGGCGGAGTGGGCACAAATGCAAAGCGCGTCGCAAAGGTCGTCGGGTTTGGCTCGAGCCTCGCGACCACGCTCGATGCAGGCCTGCGGTCCGCGAAAAAGGCTGCGGACTGGGCAGGCGAAGATCCTGTGCGTGCCGCGACGACCGGTGTTTCAATGGCTATCGGTGCGGGCCTTGGCGTGATATTTACGGGCCTTTCGTCGCATTGGCTCCTGAATTCAGCGATACCGACGTGGTCGGTCAAGAAGCTCGCAGAGCGTTTTGACGGTTACCTATCACGCCGCGAGGCTCTCATAGCCGCGGGAATGCTAAGCGATGCAGATGCCGAGAGGATCACATTCGAACGCGACATCGCAAAACGCATCGGAGCGCCGTTACTAGGAGCGTTCTCATTTGCCTCAGGCGCAGTGATGCTCACCAACGTTCTAAATCCCGCGACGGTTACCGGTTTTCCGCTCGGCAACATCATCGGCGGCAATCCGCTGCTCGAGGGCGTCTGGTTCTTCGGTAACGGAATGGTTTGCTTTAAGACGAGTTATGATTTCTTTATGATCGCGCTCGATG